>JAZRXE010000107.1:0-6416 GCA_045600065.1 Anaerovoracaceae bacterium | reverse complement strand
GAAGCTGTCATCAAGCCCGATGATGCTGCTGATGCCGTGGCCGGAGCCATATGTCATGCCAACACGGGCGAAGCCAGAAAGCGCATGATGAGGATCACTGAAGACAGGAGTTGACATGCTTCATTATATCAAAGGAACAGTTGAAGAAGCCCTGCCGGGCATGCTGGTAATAGAATGCGGCGGTCTGGGGTACGAGGTAAACGTTGCCGACGGCTGCAGGGCGGCTCTTGCCGCGGGCAGCGGAGAAGAGGTCACGCTTTACACTGCAATGATAGTAAAGGAAGACGATGTAAGCCTTTACGGTTTTTCCGACAAGGGCGATCTGGCTTTTTTCCGCCTGCTGCTGGGTGTGAACGGGGTAGGCCCAAAGGCGGCCATGTCCATACTATCGGTTCTCCCTGCGGGCCAGCTTAAGCGTGCAATAGTTTTTGAGGATGCGGATGCGGTATCAAGGGCAAACGGAGTGGGCAAAAAGACGGCCCAGCGTGTAATAATGGAGCTTAAAGACAAAGTGGAGAAGATGGGCGGACTGGAGGATATCCGAAGCACTTCCCCCACAGAAAGCAAGGCTTCCGAAAATGCAGAAAAGGATCAGGCTGTGCTGGGCCTTGTGGCCCTGGGCTTCAGCCGCACCGAAGCCCTTACGGCACTGGCAGGGGCTTCTGAGGGTCTCAGCGCCCAGGAATACATCAGAATCGCACTCAGAAACAGATAGGAGGACAGTATGCCGTCCGTTGAAAGACTTACAGCTGCAGAGCTCATGCCCGATGAAGACAGGCTGGAGCGCTCCATAAGGCCCAAAAGATTCGAGGATTACATAGGCCAGAGCGGAGTAACAGGGCAGCTCAAAATATATATAGAAGCAGCCAAGATGAGGGGCGAACCCCTGGATCACGTGCTTTTCAGCGGTCCTCCGGGCCTTGGCAAGACAACTCTTGCGGGCATAATAGCCGGGGAAATGGGCGTGGAGCTGAGGATCACCTCCGGCCCGGCAATAACAAGGCAGGCCGATCTGGCTGCCATAGTCAGCAATCTTCAGGAAGGCGATGTGCTGTTTATAGACGAGATCCACAGACTCAACCGCTCTGTAGAAGAGATTCTGTATTCAGCCATGGAGGATTTTTCCATAGACATAATCGCAGGCAAGGGCCCCATGGCTCAGACCATAAGGCTTCCCTTGCCCAGGTTTACATTGATAGGGGCAACCACCAGATCGGGAAGTCTGTCGGCTCCGTTAAGGGACAGGTTCGGCATACAGGCCAATTTTGAAATGTATACCGTTGAGGAGCTTTCGGATATCATCACAAGGACGGCAGGTATCCTGGATGTGAACATCGATGAGGAGTCCACTGTGCTGCTGGCAGGAAGATCCAGGGGCACTCCCCGTATTGCCAACAGATTGCTTAAACGCGTCCGCGATTATTCAATGGTAATAGGCGACGGTAACATAAATGTAGATATTGTAAACCAGACCCTGCAAAGCCTCGGAATAGACGAGATAGGCCTCGAAGAGCTTGACCGCAGGATCTTGCGGCTTATTATCAACAGCTTCAGGGGCGGCCCGGTGGGCATAGATACCATTGCGGCAGCTCTCGGAGAGGAGCGTATAACCATCGAAGATATGTATGAGCCCTTCCTGATGCGTCAGGGCCTTTTGAGCCGTACTCCCAGAGGGCGTATGGTCACCGATGCGGCATACCTGCATCTGGGCCTGCCCGTGCCCGACAGGACAAGCACTGACCAGGCTCCCCGCATCGATGAAGAAGAGCAGATGAGGCTGATATGAAGAAGATCCTGACAATATTATTGACAGCTGTCATGCTGCTGTGCGCCGTGCTTCCGGCATTTGCGGAAGGCTCAGGCTTTGAGCCTGCCTTCGAGCTCGAGGGCGAGGAACCTGAAAACAGTCATCCGGCAGAAGACGAGGATCCCGGAAATGCAGCCGTTGCAGAGGAAAGCGATCCCGGCAGCATCGGATCTGCAGGAGCACTCTCAGAGCACGGCGAATATGCTTTTAATGAATCAGAAAGCTGGATAAAGATAGGCCTGCGCTATTCGGGCAGTGCAGTTGAAGGTCTCAGCTTGAAATCCGACAGCGGATTTCTGCTGATAAGGACCGGGGCAGACGGCAGCCGAACAGTGACCGATCTTTCCGATATCAGCCAGCTTGACGCTTCCCGCAGTGCAGATGAGATAGTCCTGAAAGATAAAAACGGAAGCCTCATAGCCGGCGGCATAGGCCCTGATACAGTAATACTCAGTGCCGCGGAGGACGAAGACAGCCGTATCGTCAGCACAGGCAGCGGAAGCTACAGAGACGGGATAATACTGCAGCCGGATGGCGGCAGCCTTATATATGTGATCAATTATGTTACTCTGGAGCACTATCTTTGGGGCGTTCTTCCCAACGAGATGGGCAGCAGTTATCCCCTGGAAGCGCTGAAGGCCCAGGCAGTCACAGCCAGAAGCTATGCGGTATGCAATCTGAACAAGCACAGATCCTATGGCTTTGACCTTTGCAGCACCACGGACTGTCAGGTATACAGAGGGATATCCTATGAAAGCGACAAGACCACACAGGCCTGCAAAGAAACAGCCGGACTTGTGATCAGCTATAAAGGCAAGGCAGCCTGCGGCTACTATTCGAGCCACAGCGGCGGATATACCATGGACTGTGCCGATGTCTGGGGAAGCGATATAGGCTATCTCAAGGCAGTAAAGGACGAGTTCACAGAAGAACATATATGGAACAGCTCTATCAGTTTTGCAGACCTTCGCACCAGAATGACAGCCTCCGGCTACGATGTGGGCGAGATCGGCAGCGTGGAGGTATCGGAGCTTTGCGATAACGGCGCTGTGTATCAGATACTGGTGCACAGCAGCAAGGGCGAGCATACCATAAGCAGGGAAAATCTCAGGCTGGTCTTCGGCAGCTCGGTGATAAAGAGTCAGTTCTTTTCCATGGGGCCCGATCCTGAGCCCGGCATAGACAAAGAAGGCAGCTGTGCTTTGAACCTTCTGTCTGAAGATAGCAATGCACAGGTCCAAAGCCTCTGGGTGATGTCAGCAGACGGCACCATGGCAGAGCTTCAGGCAGAGGAGCTGTACATCACCGACGGCAGCGGCGCGGAGCAGCTTCAGCCCTCTCAGGGCACGGGTTACAGCTTCAGCCATCAGGGCTCGGACAGCGGAATGCTGTATTTTACAGGCATAGGCAGCGGCCACGGAGTGGGGATGCCTCAAAGCAGCGCATCCAATATGGCAAGGGCAGGCTATGACTTCGAAGAGATTTTAAATTATTACTATACGGATATAGAGGTGGCTGATTATTATCAGCTTTAGAACAAAATGAATGTAAGCGATTTCGATTACGAGCTTCCTCTGGAGCTCATCGCTCAGGAGCCTTCCCTGACCAGAGACGGCTCAAGGCTCATGGTCATACACAGAGACACAGGACTGATCGAGCATAAGAGGTTTTCGGATCTGGTGGATTATCTCAATCCCGGAGACTGCCTTGTTTTCAACGATTCCAAGGTCATACCCGCCAGGCTTTACGGCATAAAGGAAAGCACCGGCGCACATGTGGAATTCCTGCTTTCCAAAAAGACCGGAGACAATGAATGGGAGACACTGGTAAGGCCGGGAAAGCGCCTGCGCCCCGGAGATGTGGTGGTCTTCGGAGACGGAAAGCTCAAGGCGCGGATCATGTCAAATTCCGAAGGGGGCACCAGAATAGCCCGCTTCAGCTGCGACGGAGATTTTATGAGCGTCCTTGAAGAGCTTGGCTCAATGCCTCTTCCACCTTATATCGAGCGGGAAGCCCGCCCCGAGGACAAGGACAGGTATCAGACCGTCTACGCCAGAGAAGAGGGCTCTGTTGCGGCCCCCACCGCAGGACTGCACTTTACCCCTGAGCTGATGAAAAAAGCCGAAGAAAAAGGGGTCAGGCTGGCATTTGTCACCCTGCATGTGGGCATTGGTACCTTCAGGCCCGTCAAGGCTGAAAAGGTGGAGGAACATCATATGCACTTCGAGGAGTATACCGTGTCCGAGGAGGCTGCACGCATCATGAACGAGACCAAGGCAGCCGGAGGCAGGGTCATATCAGTAGGAACCACGGCCTGCCGTACCATGGAAAGCGCTGCCGGGGACGACGGCATCATAAAAGCCGGGTCCTCCAGCACCGGCATATTCATCTATCCGGGCTACAGATTCAAGATACTCGACTGCCTGGTAACCAATTTCCATCTGCCCAAATCCACCCTGCTGATGCTGGTAAGCGCCCTGTATACAAGAGAAGACATGCTCAGGGCATACGAGCTGGCAGTAAAGGAAAAATACCGGTTTTTCTCCTATGGAGACGGAATGATAATTCTGTAAGCTTATGAAGAAAATAATAGCGTTTGCGGTCTGTCTGCTGATCTTTAGCGGCTGCTCAGGCCCTGCAACGGAGGATAATATGAACGACAATCAGCAAACCTCAGCATCCTATGTTCAGATAAGCCAGGAAGAGGCAAAAAGCATAATGGACAGCCGCGAGGACATAGTGATACTTGATGTCAGGGAACAGGATGAATACGATGCCGGTCACATTCCCGGGGCGATTCTCATGCCCTATACCAGGGCAGAGGAGCTGCTTGGGGACAAATCCCAGACCATTCTGGTATATTGCCGCAGCGGCCGCAGAAGCAAGATAGCCGCTCAAAGCCTGGCAGATATGGGCTACACAGATATCAGAGAATTCGGCGGCATAATCGACTGGCCCTACGAAACCACTGCAGGCAAATAAAATTTATCCGGGAGTATGAATTGATCAAACACGCAGTAACATATGAGCTTTTAAAGGAAGACATCCGCTCCGGAGCAAGAAGGGGCATTCTGCACACTCCCCACGCGGATGTGCAGACGCCGGTATTCATGCCCGTGGGAACCCAGGCAACGGTCAAGGCCATGAAAATCGAAGATGTGGCAGATCTGGGTCACGAGGGAGCGCATATTATTCTTTCCAACACCTATCATCTGTACCTTAGACCCGGTACCGATGTGATCGAGGCAGCCGGAGGCGTCCATCCCTTTATGAAATGGAACGAGGCTCTGCTGACAGACAGCGGAGGCTTTCAGGTATTCAGCCTGGGCAAGCTGCGCAAGATAACAGAAGAGGGTGTAGCCTTCAGATCCTATCTCGACGGCTCTTCCCATATGTTCACCCCGGAAAAGAGCATAGATGTTCAGCATATTCTGGGCTCGGATATAATGATGGCCTTCGATGAATGCACGCCTTATCCGGCGGACAGGGAATATGTCAGGAACTCCCTGAACCGTACCACAAGATGGCTGGCAAGATGCAAGGAGCATCACAAGAATATCGAGACCCAGTCACTGTTCGGCATAATGCAGGGCGGAGTTTATCCCGATCTGCGTGCCGAAAGCGCCAGACAGATAGTTGATCTAGATCTGCCGGGCTATGCCTTGGGCGGTCTTTCCGTAGGTGAGCCCAAGCCTCTGATGTACGATATCATGGAGGGCTGCGTTCCGCTGCTTCCGAAGGACAAAGCCAGATATCTCATGGGCGTTGGGAGTCCCGACTGCCTGCTGGAGGGCGTTGCAAGGGGCATAGACATGTTCGACTGTGTGCTTCCCACAAGGGTAGCCAGAAACGGTCTTGCCTTTACCTCTCACGGCAAGGTGAGCATTAAAAACGCGAAATACGAGAGGGATTTCAGCCCTCTGGATCCGGAATGTGACTGCTATGTGTGCCGTAATTACAGCAAGGCTTATCTGAGGCACCTGTACAAGTCGGATGAGATCCTGTCATCCATGCTGCTTTCCGAGCACAATCTGTATTACCTTGTAAGACTTATGGAGCAGGTGAGACAGTCCATAGACGAGGACAGGTTTACGGAGTTCAAACACGAGTTTTTCAGCAAACAAAAGGATTATGATGAATATTGATCTTCCACTTTGCCCCTGCGCCGGAGAATGCGGCGGATGCCGTTATCAGGGAACAGAATACGCTCAGCAGCTGGCTCTTAAGGAAGCCCAGGTAAGGGAATATCTTAAGGCCGCAGGCTTTGATCCCGGGCTGCTTTCCGGCATCGAGGGCTGCCCCTCGGTATACAGATACCGCAACAAGATGGAGTTCACCTTCGGCAACGGTACAAAGGACGGCCCCATGGTATTGGGCATGCATAAGAGGAAATCCTTCATGTCCGTGACTGACGCATCCCGCTGCCAGATAGTGCCTGAGGATTACAACAGGCTTGTGGCAGCGACTCTGGATTTTTGCCTGGGAAAGGGCTACGGACACTACCACAAAAAATTCCACAAAGGCCTTATGCGCTATCTCGTGCTCAGGCAGGGAATGCGTACTCGCCAGCTGCTTGTCAACATAGTCACTACCTCCGAGCAGGAATTCG
>JAZRXE010000106.1:0-8040 GCA_045600065.1 Anaerovoracaceae bacterium | reverse complement strand
TCCATAAATCTGTCGAAAGTCAGCACCGGATCACAAATGTCCAGAAAATCTGAAACAAACAGTGGCATTATTGCCTGTTTTGATTTAAAATTTAAAAAAGTTGGATTTGTTTTCACACATAAATTCTAACACAAAAGAAGGACCTTGAGCTCTTTTGAACTCTTGGTCCTCCTTTGTTTTTAGAGGCTGCTTTTTTCACAGCCCCCGAAAATTATAATCTTGCTATTTATCTGCCATCAGTATTTCCACGAGAGCCTCCAGCTCGTCACGGCTGTAGTATTCAAGCTGCAGCATGCCGCGGACCTCTGTGCCCGCTATGCTGACCCTGGTTCCGAGCTTTTCTGACATTTCCCTTTCCACACGCTGAATATCGGCGGTTTTTCTCTTTCTGCCCGCCGGGCGCTTTTTTGTGGCTTTCCGGCTTCCGGTATAGCCCTCTATCTTCCTTACGGACCAGCCCTCTTCGGCTGCAAGCCGCGCTGCCTCAATCTGAAGCTCCTCGGTCTGAAGACCTGCGATCGCTCTGGCATGACCAGCCGAAAGCTTTTTTTCGCTTACCATATCTCTGATTTCCGCAGGAAGCTTTAAAAGCCTCAAAGCGTTGGAAACATAAGGCCTGGACTTGCCTACGGCCCTTGCTGCCTCGTCCTGGGTCAGGCCGTATTCGTCCATCATCTGTTCAAGACCCATGGCCTCTTCGATGATGTTCAGATCCTCTCTCTGCATGTTTTCGATCAATGCATAGAAGCTGTTCTGCCGGTCATCCAGATCCCTGACTATTGCCGGAATAGACTTCAGGCCCGCTTTTCTTGCGGCACGCCAGCGTCTTTCTCCGGCGACAAGCTCGTAGCCCTTGGCTGCCGGTCTGAGCAGTACTGGCTGAATCACTCCGTGCTCTCTGATGGATGATGCCAGCTCCTCCAGCGCATCCTCGTCGAATTGCTTTCTGGGCTGCCGTGAATTGGGCTTGATGTCTCCGAGCTTAACATACACAACACTTTCAGCGGACTCTGCAGCATGGGCTTCAGCCTTGGAGGATGAGCCCGCAGCGCCTTTCTGCTTTTTCTGTCCTGCCGTCTCTGCGTGCTCCTCTTCGTTTATGCTTTCCGGCTTGGGATCAAAGCTCAGATCGCCAAACAGCGAATCCAGGCCCCTTCCCAGACCTCCTTTTGCTCTAGCCATTGTAAGCCTCCTCTCTGAGGAACTCGTCTGCGAATGCCAGATAGGCTTTTGCACCCTTTGATTTCGGATCGTAGCTTGTTATGGGGACTCCGTAACTGGGAGCCTCCGCAAGCCTTACATTCCTCGGGATCACGGTATTGTACAGCTTATCTCCGAAGTATTTTTTAACCTCTTCTACAACCTGAAGCGAAAGGTTTGTGCGTCCGTCAAACATCGAAAGCAGCACGCCTTCGATATTCAGCTGAGGATTAAGGCTGCGGCGCACAAGCTCCACCGTGCTTACAAGCTGACTTACACCCTCAAGAGCATAGAATTCGCACTGGATGGGGATCAGCACGCTCTCTACTGCCGTAAGGGAATTGATAGTCAGAAGCCCCAGTGAAGGCGGGCAGTCTATAAAGATATAATCATAGTCCGAGCGAACCTTATCAAGAGCCTTTTTGAGTCTCTTTTCTCTACCCTCTATCTGGACCAGTTCTATCTCCGCACCTGCAAGATCAACGCTTGCGGGAATTATATCAAGGTTTTTCGTATTCGTGTGCATTATCACTTCTCTCGGGTCCAGATCTTCTTCAATAAGCAGATCGTAACTTGTATACTTCAGCCCCTTCTTCTGTATACCGAGTCCGCTTGTGGTGTTTCCCTGGGGATCTATGTCGAGAACAAGTATTTTCTTATTTTTCATGGCAAGGCAGGCCGCCAGATTGATATTTGTGGTAGTCTTGCCTACTCCGCCTTTTTGATTGAAAATTGCAATCGCTTTTCCCATTTGCCATACCTCCTGAATTACGGAATCATTATACCCCAACGCGCATCGTTTTTCTACTGGATTTAAAAGTTTCACGTGAAACATACGTGTCGGGACACACAATTATCTGTTGTATTTTAACGTCACCGAACAGCCACAACAGCATTGATTTCAATATATTTCCGGATGTCCGGGTAATTGGCTCCGCGGGACGCGATTACAAAATACTATATTTCGCATGTCTGATATTAAACAGTTAATACTTCCCGCGGACGGCGGGGCTGCCTGAAGGATCAAGCCGAATAAGATCCTAATTTGTTCTTGTTTCAGGCCGGAAAGAACGCCCGAACAGTTTTCGCGGCAGTATAGGACAAGCCTTATCGATGTCATTATCAAAAGTCTTGCTTGCAGCTTCAGAATCATCAGAATCGGAAAACGGCGGAGTCACATTCCTCATTGCGGACATCAAGACATGAAGAATCCTACAGTCCGGCATTCGGGATTTCAAGAAGCTCGCACAGTCTTTATTCTATCCATCGTAGCGAATGAAACTCGCACAGCTCTTATTCCGCCACCGCTCGCAAGATGCTCGCAGTTCCCGCCTACACCGCCGCGCAACAGTTTGCGCAATCCCTATTCCGTCACTGCAACGCAAGCAATCACACAACCCTCCTGCCACCACTGAGGCATAAGATGCTCAAACAAGCTTTCTGCAGCAGCCATGCGTAGATACATCACCCCGAAAACGTTCGGGATTTCTTGCATTTACAACTGCCTGCGCTAAACCGATCTCAGCACAGCGCCTTTTGTTCTACGGATCAATACAGCATATGCACATTAACCAAAAGACTTTTCCCTTGTGAACCTTCTTGGCGTACACAACGTAAGGCGTTTTCAAAATTACTATTTATCATACCGACAGTCTTATATAGCATTACTGTTTCACGTGAAACACGCACAGATCTCTCTCAGTATTGCTTCAAAAACCCCGAATTGTCTACGCACAGCCCGAATACGGCACCGCGAAAAACTGATCAAATTTAACGATTTCTTAAGATTAAATCGGAGCTGCCGGATCTGCCCCGCAAAAATACCCGGATAAAATATCCGGGTAAAAGAAACCTGTATTCAGTAGCAGAAAAATCAAAGCGGCTTGGAAGAAGGTATTCCGGCCCTTCTGGGATATGCGGCCGGTGTGTTCTTTTCTTTTCTTACAAGAACAAAAACATGCTCGCTGCCAGGAATCCCGTCAGGAACGATTTCCACAAGTTTTCCACCAAGTGTTGAAAATGCACCGGAAGCAGCACTGATTTCATCTTCTGCAGCAGCAGTCTTATATGCGACAAAATACCCGCCCCTTTTAACAAAGGGAAGACAATATTCGCTGAGCGTAGACATGTTGGCAACTGCACGGGAAACGACCATATCATAGCACTCCCGGTGCTTTTTATCGGATGCCAGATCCTCCGCCCTTGCATGGATTACGCTGACATTTTCAAGTCCAAGCTGTCTTGCCGTATCCTCCACGACCTTAAGCTTCTTGCCTACGGAATCCACCAGAACAAAGCGCTTCTGCGGAAACGCTGCGGCAAGGGGAAGACCGGGAAACCCGCCGCCGGTGCCCATGTCAAGCACAAGCTCTGCCTCAGTAAATTCGGAAAGGCTGAATATGGAAAGGGAATCGATTACATTCTTTCTAATAAATTCCTGTTTGTCGCGGATCGCAGTCACATTGATCTTCTCGTTCCATTCAAGTATAAGCTCCGTAAGCTTCAGAAAATCTCCGAGCCTGCCCGGGCAGCCTGCTTGCAGAAAGCTCTTCAGCTCAGCCTCCGCACCGCTATCAGGCACTGTATTCATATCAACAGAATTCTTTTCAGACATTTTTCCTATCATGTTCCTGTTATTGTAAAGTCGTCTTACTATTAAAAATGCTCCCCGCTGCGGCAGGGAATAAAATTCTTATCTCTGCCTGCGTTTCTTTTCCAGATAGATCAGCAGCACATTGATATCCGCAGGAGACACCCCGGAAATCCTGCCCGCCTGACCAAGAGAACGGGGTTTCAGCTCCGCAAGCTTCTGCCTTGCCTCCAGCCTCAGACCCTCCATGGAGGCATAGTCCAAATCCTCGGGGAGCATCATGGTTTCCAGCCTTTTAAACTTATCTATCTGGGCATTCTGTTTGTCTATGTAACCGGAATACTTGATCATCACTTCGATCTTGGTCCTGACATGAGAAGGCAGCACAGGCCGTTCAGTATCCACTTCCTCCAGCTCCTTATACCCGAGACCGGGTCTGCTCATAAGCTCGTACAGACTGAGTCTGTTTTCTGCAGGCGGGTAGCCTGCAGCTTCGAGGCATTCCCTGATCTTGCCGGGCGTAAAGCTTGTATTTTTAAGCCTTTGCAGCTCTTCCTCCACCATGGAGCAGGTATTCAAATAGCGCTCATAGCGCTCATCGGAAACAAGCCCCACATCCCTGCCCTTTTGGGTAAGCCTTGTGTCAGCATTGTCCTGGCGAAGCACCAGACGATACTCTGCCCTTGAAGTCATTATTCGGTAAGGCTCGTTGGTGCCCTTTGTAACAAGGTCGTCGATAAGAACACCTATATATGCCTCAGAACGGTCTAAAATCAAGGGTTCCCGGCCATCCAGCTTCAGCGCCGCATTAATGCCTGCCATAAGTCCCTGTGCGGCGGCCTCCTCATAGCCGGAGCTGCCGTTGAACTGACCGGCACAGAAAAGCCCCGGGTGCTCTCTGTGTTCAAGGCTGAGCTTAAGCTCAGTAGGGTCTATGCAGTCATATTCAATAGCATATGCCGGGCGAACCAGCTGAGCGTGCTCAAGGCCCGGAATGCTGCGGTAAAACTGCTCCTGTACATCCTCCGGAAGGCTGGAGCTCATGCCCTGAATGTACATTTCCTCCGTGCTCAGCCCTTCAGGCTCCACAAAAAGCTGATGTCTTTCCTTCTCCGGGAATCTGTCTATCTTAGTCTCTATAGACGGACAGTATCTGGGGCCCACACCCTCTATCTGACCCGTATACAGCGGGGATCTGCTCATGTTTTCCCTGATGATGCTGTGAGTAAGCTCGTTGGTATAGCCTAGATAGCAATCCTGCTGGTCGCAGTAAAGCTCGTCGTTCATAAAGGAAAAGGGGACTATATCCGCATCACCGTGCTGGGCCGTAAGCTTTGAAAAATCAATGTCCGAGCGGAGTATCCTTGCAGGAGTGCCGGTCTTAAAGCGCCTGAAGCTGAAGCCCTTAGCCTTAAGATTATCTGCAAGTGTGCAGGAGGGTGCCAGACCGTTGGGTCCGCTGGAATAATTGGCTTCCCCAATAAATATCCTTCCGGAAAGAAAGGTTCCCGTAGCTATAATCACAGCCTTGACAGCATAATAAGAGCCGGTTTTGAGCAAAATGCCCCTGACACAGCCGTCCTCGTCAAAATCTATATCCACGACCTCTCCCTGCTTAAGCAGAAGGTCCTCCTGCATTTCGAGAGTCCGCTTCATTTCATCGTGGTAGCGCTGCTTATCTGCCTGGGCCCTCAGGGAATGGACAGCAGGTCCCTTGGAGGTATTGAGCATCTTGCTCTGAATAAAGCTCTTGTCTATGCAAAGTCCCATCTGGCCGCCCAGGGCATCTATTTCCCTGACAAGATGACCCTTGCCTGTGCCGCCTATAGCGGGATTGCAGAACATATTGGCCACTGCCTCCAGATTGATGGAAAGAACAAGGGTCTTTTTGCCCATTCTTGCCGCGGCAAGTCCTGCCTCGCAGCCTGCATGGCCCGCGCCTATGACAGCCACGTCATATTGTCCCATATACTTTAATTCCATATACTCGCCCTATTGCACCGCGTTATTTAAAAAGAATAATGTCCGCTTACAGCCGGCTTTGACTGATCCGGATGGATGCATCCGTTCAGAAGCTTTACTTTCCGAGGCAGAATCTTTCGAAAACCTCGTCGATTATCTGATCGCTTGCGGTATCGCCGGTGATCTCACCAAGAAGCTCGAAGGCAGCCCGGACATTTACCTCTATAAAATCAAGGGCCTCCGCCTTGATACAAAGCTCCATTGCCTGGGTGATCTCGGATATTGCCTGTTCTATGAGCCTTATATGCCTCTGGTTGGTAAGCACTGCATCGCCCTCTCTTCTGAGCCTGCCGCCGCTTACAAGCTGCTCTATGCAGTCCTTGATATCCTCTATTCCCTCACCCGTAAAAGCAGAAGCATTAATTATCCTCCCGCTGAAATATTTGCAAAGCTCGCTTTCTCCTGTGGCTGAGCAAAGATCCGACTTGTTCAGCACGCACAGAGCCTGCCTGCCTTCACACATTTTCAAAAGCTCAATGTCCTCTGCAGACAAAGCAGAAGAAGAATCAATAATAAGCAGCAGCATATCCGCAGCGTTAAAGGCGGCCTTGCTGCGCTCTATTCCCAGGCTTTCAACAAGATCCTCGGAGCGGCGTATACCCGCAGTATCGGTCAGATCGATCTTTATGCCCCTGATAACTGCAGCCTCGCTGATAACATCTCTTGTGGTACCGGGAATATCGGTCACAATGCTGCGCTCTTCCTTTAACAGAGCATTCATAATAGAGGATTTTCCCACATTGGGCTTACCTACTATTGCAAGTCCGAGACCCTCCCGCAGAATCTTACCTTCACCGGATGAAGCGTTGAGTTTACAAAGTTCATCGCTTATTGGCGATAGGCTGTTCAGCACATCCGTGTATGTTATCTGCTCAATATCCTCGTCAGGATAGTCCATATTGACCGTAATATTGACAAGTACATCAAGAAGCTGCTGCCTGAGTTCTCTGATCTTTGCAGACAGACTTCCCTGCAGCTGATCCATGGCCACATCGAAGCCCGCAGAGCCCCTGGCCCTGATGAGATCTATTATGCTTTCCGCCTGGGCAAGATCCAGCCTTCCGTTAAGAAACGCTCTTTTGGTAAACTCGCCCTTGTCCGCAGGCTCTGCTCCCATACGCAAAACAAGCTGCATAATGCGCTGCAGACTGACAAGGCTGCCGTGGCATTGTATCTCAACTACATCCTCTGCAGTATAACTGAAAGGGGCCTTCATGTATACGCAAAGAGCCTCGTCTAATATCCTTCCGCTGCCCGGATCGGCTATTCTGCCATAGTGCATATACCTTGGTACAAAGCAGAAATCGTCCCTGTTTGCGGCAGGAACAAAAATCCTTTCGGCTATGGAAAGAGCCTGCGGGCCGGAGATCCTTATGACTCCTATGCCGCTTTCTCCGTAAGCGGTGGATATTGCAGCTATGGTGCTATCGTTCATCTTGCTTTCCTTTTGAAAAAGGCTGCCCTTTCGAGCAGCCTCTTTTTAACTTATCTTTCGGGATCTATGATGACCCTTCTGTAGGGCTCTTCTCCCTCGCTTCTGGTGCTTACTCCGGGATACTTCTGAAGCACGGAATGAATTACCTTTCTTTCGTAAGGGTTCATAGGCTCCAGCCTTACGCTCTTACCGGATCTGACTGCCTTGTCCGCAAGCCTTGCTGCCAGCTTTTCCAGTGTCAGCTCTCTCTTGCGTCTGTAGCCCTCTGCATCGATGATGGTACGGGTATATCCGCTCTTATCCTTGTTTACCACAAGGCTGGTAAGATACTGTATGGAATCCAGGGTCTGTCCGCGCTTACCGATCACGGTACCGCAGTCGGGTCCTTCGACCTCTGCGTAAACGCATTCGCTGTTGGTGTAGACCTTGACGCTTACATCCAGGCCCATTTCCTTAAACATATCCTTAAGGAAGCTGAGGGCAATATGATCCTCTGCCAGCTCAAGATTCTCCGGACGCTCGCTGAGAAGTCCTGTATCCTCGTAGATAAAGTCGATCTCTTCGTCGACTGTTTCCCTTGCGGCTGAGGGCTTGCGGCCCTTGCTGCGCTTTTTGCGGGGCTCTCTCTTTTTTCGGGGCTCCTGGGGCTGAGTGGCTTTTTCTTCATCAACCCCGCATATTTCTATGCATATTTCCTTATCTCCGTCGCGGGTAAGCTGCTTTGCTGCCTTCTCTGACTTTTCGGGTCTTTCCGCCCTTGCGGGCTTATCGGCCTTAAAGCTTTTTTCGGCCT
>JAZRXE010000105.1:0-23191 GCA_045600065.1 Anaerovoracaceae bacterium | reverse complement strand
AGAGCACCTGACTCTTAATCAGGGTGCCCGGGGTTCGAGCCCCCGATGATCCACCAGGAAGAGAGACCGAAAGGTCTCTTTTTATTTTTCGATAATACTCGAACCCGCACGGAATGACGGCTCCGGAAGCCTCCCGGGGCCGGGCACGGCTGTTGTTCCTTGTGGTCCCCGGAGGCCGGGCACCCGACGGCGAGCTACCGGTCTGATCAATTTTGTTTTAATTTCCTGCTGCTGCAAGAAAAAAGTTCACTTTTTGTAATATTTATAGTAAGATGAGCATAAGTAATACTATTCTCACAGGAGGAATAACAATGGGTAAATTTGTAACCAAGACCACAAAGAGCGGATTCCGCTTCAATCTGGTGGCATCCAACGGACAGGTCATCGGATCTTCCGAGACTTACTCAAACGAAAAGAGCTGCAGCAACGGTATCGAATCCGTCAAGAAGTGCTGCCTGGGTGAGATCGAAGACCAGACCGTAGAAAATTTCGAAGCCAAGAAGCACCCCAAGTTCGAGGTTTACAAGGACAAGGCTGGTGAATTCAGATTCAGACTGAAGGCTTCAAACGGAGAGATCATCCTCGTTTCCGAAGGCTACAAGGCCAAGGCTTCATGCCTGAACGGCATTGACAGCGTCAAGAGAAATGCCCCCGAAGCAGTCACCGTGGAAGAAGCTGAATAATATGTTCACACCGACTTTGGAAGAGGCCAGAAGCCTTATGGAACAGCACAATCAGGAAGCTTTCCACCGTCAGCACGCAGAGACAGTTTCCGGAGTGCTTGCATATTTTGCGCAGCAGTACGACCCGCAGAGAGTTGAATTCTGGGCGGCAGCGGGGATGCTCCACGACCTGGATTTCGAGGAATTCCCCGAGCAGCACTGCATCAAGACCGAAGAGATGCTCAACGAGCTTGACTGCGATCCCGAGATGACAAGAGCTGTCTGCTCTCACGGCTGGGGAATGACGGGCAGCAAGTACGAGCCTCAAAGCACCATGGAAAAGCTTCTTTTTGCAACTGACGAGCTTACGGGTCTTATCGGAGCCTGCGCTCTGATGCGCCCTTCCAAGAGCCCCGATGATATGGAGCTCAAATCCCTGAAGAAGAAATTCAAGGACAAGAAATTTGCGGCAGGCTGCAGCAGAGACGTTATCGCGCAGGGTGCCCAGATGCTGGGCTGGGAGCTGGACGAGCTGCTTCAGCGCACTCTGGAGGCCATGCAGAGCATGCATCTGGTTTATTAAGCCGCGGCACAAAGACACAAAAACAGACCGTCTGACCGATGGTCTGTTTTGTTGTTCACTTTCCGTGATATACTATGATTTCTCCGGGTTTTATTGTTGTCCTGTTTTGCCGGGACAGAAGGCCATGCAAGGGGCCGTTGTAAGCGGGAGCGAAAGGCGGCTTACATTTGCATATGATCCTTAGCCGCCTGCAGCGGCAGCGTGACCCCGGAATGGCCGACGGGCCGGCTCGCCTTCGCATGCCTGACAACCGGCAGATGCATGGTATCTGCGCACAGAAGAACCGTCCCCCTGTGTTCCGTGCACAGAAGAACCGTCCCCTTGTGTCCCCTTGTGTCCTTGTGCGCCTATTTCTTGGGTGTCAGCATGTCCTTGCCGCCCATGTAAGGCTGCAGGGCCTTGGGGATGGCCACGGTGCCGTCTTCGCGCACGTTGTTCTCCAGGAAGGCGATCAGCATGCGGGGCGGGGCCACTACGGTGTTGTTGAGGGTGTGGGGAATGTAATTGCCCTTTTCCTTGTCGCGGACGCGTATGCCCAGACGGCGGGCCTGTGCATCGCCCAGGTTGGAGCAGCTGCCCACTTCGAAGTACTTCTGCTGACGGGGGCTCCAGGCCTCAACATCCAGAGAGCGTACCTTCAGGTCGGCCAGATCTCCGGAGCAGCATTCAAGAGTCCTTACGGGAATGTCCAGAGTGCGGAAGAATTCCACTGTATAATTCCAGAGCCTGTCGAACCACATCCTGGAATCCTCGGGCTCGCAGACCACCACCATCTCCTGCTTTTCGAACTGGTGGATGCGGTAAACGCCGCGCTCCTCGATGCCGTGGGCGCCCACCTCCTTGCGGAAGCAGGGTGAATAGCTGGTCAGAGTCTGGGGCAGCTGATCCTTATCCAGGATCTGGTCTATGAACTTGCCTATCATGGAATGCTCGGAGGTGCCGATAAGATAGAGATCTTCGCCCTCGATCTTGTACATCATATTCTCCATCTCAGAGAAGCTCATGACGCCCTTTACCACATCGCCGTGGATCATGAACGGGGGCACGTAATAGGTAAAGCCCTTGTCTATCATAAAATCCCTGGCATAGCTGAGGATGGAGCTGTGCAGGCGGGCCATATCGCCCTTCAGGTAGTAGAAGCCTGCACCGCTGGTGCGCCTTGCGCCGTCCAGATCAATGCCATCGAAGCTTTCCATGATATCCACATGATAGGGGACCTCCCAGGCAGGCACCACGGGATCGCCAAACTTTTCGATCTCTACGTTCTTGGAATCATCTTCACCGATGGGCACAGAGGGATCGATGATCTGAGGGATCACCATCATGCGTTCCTTAATGGCTGCGGAAAGCTCTTCCTCTTTCTTTTCCAGAGCTTCCAGCTCGTCTGCCATATCGGTTACCTGTTTCTTGATCACCTCGGCCTCGTCCTTTTTCCCAGACTTCATAAGGCCGCCTATCTGCTTGCTCAGGCTGTTGCGCTGGGCACGAAGCTCGTCTCCTCTGGTCTTGGCATCGCGGACCTCTTCGTCCATGGCGACGATCTCGTCTACCAGAGGCAGCTTGCTGTCCTGAAACTTCTTGCGGATGTTCTCTTTGACCAATTCGGGATTGGTTCTGATCAGTTTGATATCTAACATTTTTCCTCCCCGGAATATTTTAATTGCCTAAATGATCAGCAATAGCTGCAAATTCCTCCAGGCTCAGGCTTTCCGCCCTGCGCCGCCCGTCTATCCCTGCCTGCTGCAGGGCCGAAGAGATGCCGGCGGCGTCGAAGCCCCCGCCCTTCAGGGCATTTGTCAGAGTCTTGCGCCTCTGACCGAAGCCTGCCTTGATAATACGGAACATCAGCTCCGGATCCTTGGGCTCGACCGCCTTTTTCTTTCTGATATTCAGCCGCAAAACCGACGATTCCACCTTTGGAACGGGCCTGAAGCAAAGCCTGTCCACATCTCTGATATGATCTATGGTGCAGTAATACTCGGCGTGAAGAGTCAGCGGACCGTAGCCCTCCCCCGACGGGGGTGAAACCAGCCTCTCTGCCACCTCTTTCTGGACCATCATGGTGATGCTCCCCGCGGGAAGCTCAGCCTCCAGCAGGCTCATTATGATGGGCGTCGTTATGTAATAAGGCAGATTGCCTGCGATCTTGACTTTTCGGATCCGCTCTCCGCCTGGAAGCGCGCTGAGATCCTCTATAAGCTGCGTCATATCCACGCTCAGTACATCCCGGTTGACCACGCTCACATTGGGATGATCCCTCAGGGTCTCCTTCAGTATGGGTATCAGCTCTTTGTCTATCTCTATGGCTGCCAGCCTTGCGCAATGGGGAGCCAGCGCCCGGGTGAGCACGCCAAGCCCGGGACCTATCTCTATTACAAGATCCTCAGGGCCCGGATCCACAGCGGCAACTATGTCGTCTATGACCGAGGCGTCTGTCAGAAAATTCTGCCCCAGAGACTTGTTTGCCTTAAAGCCGTATGCGGTTTCTATACTCCTTACCCCTTGGGGGCCGTGCAGCTTTCCCATGCCCGGATCAGCTCCTCTTTTCCTATACCGAAGGCCTTGAGCCTTTTCAAAAATGCCTTGCTGTTGCAGCAGCCTATGCCCAGAGCTGAGCCCACCTGCTCTCTTAGCCTGAGGCTTCCGGGGCCTCCCGATAAGCCCAGCTCGGCCAGATCCTCCGCATAGACCGGGGTATACCGGACCTGCGGACATTCCGCAGCCCGGGACTGATCGTCACCCTTGCCTTGAGCATGCAGGCTTGCTGAGCTTTCCGGCTCGGATGCGCCTATGCTGCCCTGCTCCGGGGCCTCCACGGGCCTTCGCGCGCCCAGCAGGGCCTTCAATATGGTCCGGGGCTCAGCGTTTTCCACGCCTATATCTCCGTCCTTTTCCGCGTCCTCTGCAGCTATATACGCTTGCTTTGCCAGAGGAAATCTTTCTGTCAGCTTTCTTCTGATATTCTCTCCGGCTCTGTCGGGGTCTGTGAGTATTATCAGCCCCTGGTTGCTGTATGCCGAGGCCATAAGCTCCAGGGCCTTTTCTTCCAATCCGAAGCCGTGGGTTGCAATGCACAGGGCATCCGCCGCCCTGAGCACCGCGGAAATATCATCCTTGCCCTCAACGGCCACTGCCTCTTTTATGACAGGCCTCTCCATCAGGGCTTTACCGATCCGCCCGGGCTCTTGGGCAGCTGCGAGGGCTCCTCCAGACCGTTTCTGATCACATAAAGAACCTCTCCTGCCTTAATCATGCGCAGCTCCGATCTTGCCTGCTGCTCCACGTATTCATCGCTTTCCACCTGGGCCAGCTCCTCTTCCAGAGCACCCTTGGTATCGTCAAGTACATCCAGCCGTGCCTGGGCGTCGGCCTTGCCCTTCTGAAGCTCCAGGACGTTCATGGCGCTGCCGGCAGCCACGGCTGCCGCAGCCAGCAGAAATACAAAGCATGCCGCCGCCACAAAGGTGTGCCTCTGCTTCTGGCGAATCTGCCTTTTGTCCGCCCGCTTTGCCTGCATTGCCGCTTCTTTGTCCTTGCGCTGCTGCCTGCGCTGAGTCTGCTTCTTGCTGGCTTTGTGGCCGAAAAAATCTTCGTCGTCGTACTTACTCAATGTTTCTGACTCCTCTGCGGTTTGCCAAAGGTAAAGTAATGGTAATGGATGTGCCCTTGCCTTCCTCGCTTTCGGCTGCTATGGTGCCCGAATGCTCGTCGACAATCTGCTTGGTTATGGCCAGACCCAGCCCCGTGCCGCCCATGGCGCGGCTGCGTGCCTTATCCACCCTGTAGAATCTTTCGTAGATCCTGTCCAGGGATTCCCTGGGTATGCCTATGCCGGTGTCGGATATGCGTATGCTGACGGTCTTGTCTGCGTCATTTTCTTCTATGAACACATCCACACCGCCCTCGTTTGTGTACTTGATGGCATTGGAAAGCACGTTCATCAGCACCTGCTCCATGCGGTCGCGGTCAAGGTTAACCCTAATATCGGCTTCTATGTCGTAATTGCTGTTCAGCCAAAGGCCCTTCTGCTTTGCGGTCATCTCTATCTTCATGACTGCCATGTTCACCAGGACCACTATGTTGCTCTCTTTGAGGTTTATGGGCTCCTGCTTATGATCCAGCCTGGAAAGCTGCAGCAGATCCTTTACGAGATTGTTCATGCGGTCTGCTTCGTTATCCACGATCTGCAGGAAGCGTCCCGCGGTCTGAGGATCCTCAACAGCCCCATCCAGCAGGGTCTCAGTGTAGCTCTTAATATTTGTAAGCGGGGTTTTCAGCTCGTGAGATACATTGGCAACAAAATCCGTCTGCATATCCTCCAGCTTCTGCCTTTCGGTGATATCCTGCATAATGATTATGATTCCTATATCCACCCCGGTCTCGTCCTTGAAACGATCGTAGCGCAGTATATAGGTGCCGTCGCCGTAGCTGAACACTCCCTGTCCGCCGCCCTGAGCGCTGCCCTCGATTATCTTGCCTATGGCAAGCTCGCTGTCCAGACAGCCCATAAGCTCCTGATATGAGCTTCCCTCCAGCCCGGTGCCTCTGGCAATGCCCAGGATGCGCAGGGCTTCGGGGTTTGCATGTATTATGCTGCCCTCAAGGTCTATGGCGACCAGGCCGTCCGCCATGTATTTCAATATGGTTCCGAGCTTGTTTTTTTCGTTGTTGATCTCGCTGATGGTAAGATCCAGCTTTTCTCTCAGCAGATTGAACATCTCTGCCAGCTGGCCTATTTCATCGTCGGATCTGACCGGCACGGTAATGCCGAAATCGCCCATGGACATCTTTTCCACGGATTTGGTCACGCTGTTTATGGGTACGGTGATGCTGCGGGCAAGCTCGAAGCCCAGCAGCACGGTTATAAGCAGGGCAAGTATTATCGCCTGTATAAATATCATGCGGCTTTCGCCCAGAAAGGACTGTATATCCGAAAGATCGGCCCTGACAAGGACCACACCCTTGTCTACGCCGCCCTCCGCAGCCGGGATCAGGTAGCAGAAGCTCTTTACGGGTATGCCCGCAGTCATGCTGTCTGCCTCTCCGTCCATGCCGCTGATAATACAGCTTATGATCATGTCGGTATCGAAGACCTCGGTGGCGCTGCGCCCCACTATGCTGGGGTTGGTGGATGCCACTATGTCCAGATCTCTGGATACTACGGATATTTCCTGGTTGAAGCCTCCGGTCCAGCTTTCGTCAAGAGTCTTTTGTATGTCTGCGGCTCCGGCCTTCAGGTCCTGGTAATAGCCCAGGGAATTGAGCAGGTTGCTGCGGCTTACGGTGCGGCTGATATTATCTCTGAGCTGGTCCATCTGATAGCTTTCCATGCGGCTCATCAGAAAAACCGAAACAATGGACATGGCAATAAAGACCAGCATGAAGTATATGAGAACTATTCTCCAACGTACGCTGCCGCCCTTTGACTGCTTCATCTGCTATCCTCTTTTGAAATAATAGCCTATACCCCTGCGGGTAAGTATGTACCTGGGGTCTCCGGGATCGTCCTCCAGCTTTTCCCTGAGCCTTCTTACGGTCACATCCACTGTGCGAATGTCTCCGTAATACTCGTAGCCCCAGACCTCTTCAAGAAGCTGCTCTCTGGAAAATACCCTTTCTTCTCTTTCGGCCAGGTACTTTAAGAGCTCGAACTCTCTTAAGGTAAGATCCAGTGCCTCTCCGTTCTTTCTTACCTCGTAGCGGTCCAGATCTATTTCCAGACTGCCGAAGCTCCTGGTATCGGTGCTTTGCGCGGGCTTGCCTGCGGAAAGGTCAGTACGCCTTATATTTGCCTTGATCCTGGCAATGAGCTCCCTCATTCCGAAGGGCTTTGTGATATAATCGTCTGCGCCAAGCTCCAGCCCCAGGACCTTGTCCACCTCTTCTTCCTTTGCGGTGAGCATTAAAATGGGCACGCTGCTGGTCTCTCTAACACGCTTGCAGACCTCAAAGCCGTCAAGCTTGGGCAGCATGACGTCCAATAGTATAAGGCTGCATCCGCAGCGGAGAGCTTTTGACAGGCCCTCCGCACCGTCGTAGGCGGTTTCGGTGGCGTAGCCTTCTTTTTCGAGGTTGAACTTGATTATATCCGATATGGAAACTTCATCTTCTATGATGAGTATTTTCTTAGCCTGAACGTCTGTGGTCATAATGCCCTCCTTAATCCGTTAAGTATACCACAGCTTTTTGCAGCAGTCAAAAAAGCAGCCCCTTTCGGAACTGCTTTTTTTGCATTTTTAAGGCTTAGCGCTCTTTTACATGGACATCCACCTGAGGATAGGGAATGGATACTCCGGCATTGTTCAGGCAGCCCTTGACATTATTCAGAAGCGCGAATCTGGTCCCCCAGTAATCGGCTCCGCTGCACCATACTCTGAGCATCAACTTGATCGCGCTGTCTGCGTAATCGGTGACCACACACATGGGAGCAGGATCCTTGAATACCTCGGGCACGGAGTCTGCCAGTTCCAGCAGGGCCTTTCTGGCGGTCTCGATGTCGGAATCATAGGAAATACCAATGTCTATCTGCACCATTCTGGAACCGGTGGCGCTGAAATTGGTGATGGCATTGCCTACCAGAGTACCGTTGGGAATGGTGACTCTCTTGTTGTCTACGGTGTTGATGGTGGTATAGAGCAGATCTATGCTCTGTACTGTGCCCTCGTTGCCCGCGCAGCTGATGTAATCGCCGCTCTTAAAGGGCTTGGTTACTGCTACCAGTATGCCTCCGGCAAAATTGCTCAGAGAGCCCTGCAGAGCCAGGGCGACAGCGGCGCCTGCTGCGGCGAAGATGGCCAGGAAGCTTGTGATATCTACGCCTGCCATCTTAAGAGCAGACAGGATAACGGTTCCCCAAAGCAGCAGCTTTGTAGCGTTGAGAACGAATCTGTGCATGACAGGATCGAGCTTGCTCTTTTCCAGAAGCTTCTTGATGGCATCCTGGATCATGCCGATGGCTACGGAGCCGAAGAACAGTACCAGCACGACCCTGATTGCAAGGAGCGCCAGCGATTCAAGTCTTATCATACCTAACATATTTATTTACTCCATATTCTTTCCGTGCCTCTTGACCTTCTGAGTGGTGGTCTTTTCCAGCTCCTCGTCAAGAATCTGCACGATCTTGATGGCCTTGTAAGCGGGCATGCGGTCGTTGACTGTATCGACCGCGGTCTGTACGGTCTTGCTAATCTCTTTGGCAGAAGGCTCGTGGCCCAGCTTTTCGGCTATTGCGTCTTTGTTGGGGAAAATCTTTGCCTTTACAACGGTCTCCCCCTTGGATGTGTCGGGCAGGACCAGAGATTCGGCGATCTCGTCGAAATCGCCCAGCCTGGTTTCCAGCTCCTCGGGATAGATGTTCTTTCCGTTTTCTGTGACTATTACGCTCTTGATCCTTCCCTTGATATACAGGAAGCCCTCGTCGTCTATATAGCCCAGATCTCCGGTGCGGAACCAGCCGTCGTCGAACACCTTGGCCGTGGCCTCGGGATCGTTGTAATAGCCCAGCATTACATTGTCGCCTCTGGTGTAGATCTCTCCTATGCCCTCCTCGTTGGGATCGTGGATCATGATATCAACTCCGGGGATGGCAGGACCTGTGGACTTCTTGTTCCAGTCCATATCGCCGTTGCCCGCAACAAGGGGCGAGCACTCGGTAAGACCGTAGCCCTGCAGTGCCATGATGTCTATGGCATTGAAGTCTTCAACAAGGCTTACATCCAGATCGGCTGCGCCGACGATGAACACTCTCAGCTTGCCGCCCAGAGACGCCCTGACCTTTTTCTTTATGATCCAGCGGATGTAGAAGGGAACCTTGGCAAGGGCCTCGGACAGGGTAAGAGTCTCAAACAGGGGCCTGTACTTTTTGGGGGCTTCCTTTGCCAGAGTCTTTCTGATGCGCTTGTCCATAAAGGCCAGCAGCGCGGGCACCACTACCAGAATGGTGGGCTGGTACTCGGTCAGGTTTCTGGTGATCTTCGCCAGACTGTCGGCGTAGGCTATGGTCGTTCCGCAGGACAGCAGCACCAGATGCTCCAGATTGCACTCATAGGTATGGTGCAGGGGCAGTATGGAAAGACTGGTGTCTGTGGGCCAGAACCTTATCATTCGGCATGAATACCATACGTCGGAGCACACATTCCACTGAGACAGGCACACGCCCTTGGAGTTTCCGGTGGTCCCGGAGGTAAAGAGCAGTATCTGTGTCTTGTCTTTGGGAATGTCTATGGCATCCACGGCCTCAGCATCTATGGGGAAATCTCCGCCCGAAATACTGTCTATGTCTTCGAAGCTGTACGACTCCGCACCCTCGGGAATGAAATCCCTGTTGTCGGTGCAGATAACGCTGCACTCTGCGGAATTCATGAAATCGAAGATATCTTCGGGGTTGAGCTCTTTGTCGAGGGGAACCACGACACCTGCGGTGGCGGCGGCCAGATAGGCGATGAACCAGTCCTTGCAGTTGCGCCCTGCAACGGCGATGGGTTTTCCGCCATAGCCCTTGGAAAGGAAGAAGCTGGTCAGCCTGTAGTACCTGTCAAGAAGCTCCTTGTAGCTTACTTCTCCTATGGTGCCGTCGGGAGATTTGACCTTAAAGGCGGCCTTGTCTCCGAATTTGGCAGCGGAGTTCTTGAACAAAGCTCTGTAATCGTCGAAACGAACCACATCATCGTATTGTTTTCTCATCTGTGTCCTTTCTGCTGATAGAAAACTGCTTCGCAGCAAGTATATTTAGAGACTATTTTAACTTAAAAGGTTTCGGATGAATAGTGGAAAATACGCAAAAAATGATCGTTTTCATAAACATTTCTTAATAATTGCCCGATTTTTCTCCCAAAAAAACACTCCCTCTTTTCAAAGGGAGTGCCTGCAGGTTTCAATCGCCTGTATCCTACATAGTGTAGTTATCGAAGTAGCCCTGTATCCAGATGATGGGTGTGCCCTTGTCTCCGGAGCCGGAGGTGAGATCGCACAGCGAGCCCAGCAGGTCTGTGAGCCTTCTGGGTGTAGTGCCCTCTGATACCATCTGTCCCTTGAGATCCTTATCCTTATTCTTGATGTATTCGGAAATTGCCTCCTTGAGGGCGTCTCCGGACAGATCGGCAAAATCGTTGTCTGCCAGATACTTCATCTTGACCTCGTTGGGAAGTCCTTCCAGACCCGGCGTATAAGCCGGAGAGACCACGGGGTCTGCCAGCTCCCAGATCTTGCCCACGGGATCCTTAAAGGCACCGTCTCCGTAAACCATGACCTCTACGTTCTTTCCGGTGGCCTCCTTAAGCCTTGCGGCTATGCCGTCCACCACGGGCTGGCAGTCTCTGGGGAAGAGCTTGACGGAATCCTCGGTAGCCTTGTTGCTGCCCAGCAGTCCGTACTGCTCGTTGTAGCCGCTGCCGTCTACCGGCGCGTTGAGAATATCGTCAAGGCCCAGCACGATATCTGCGCCTGCAGCCTTAAGCAGCCTTTTGCTGCGCTCTCTGGAATGGATGTCGCAGCACAGCACGTTTTTGGTATATCCCAGGATGGCCCTGCAGTCGTTGGCGAAGATGACCTCGACCTCTGCGCCCTGTGCCCTGATGAGATCCTTGTAATATTCGATGTAGTCCACACCGGTAAATCTGTGCTTTTCGAAGCCGAAAAGCTCTCTGTATCTGTCCTCGCTGAGAATATCTGTGTAGGGATTTACGCCTGCGGCATCCATCTGATCCTCGCTGATAAGGTGGTTGCCCACTTCGTCGGAAGGATAGCTCAGCATCAGATATATCTTCTTTGCGCCGCCTGCTATGCCCTTAAGGCACATTGCGAAGCGGTTCCTGCTGAGTATGGGGAAAATAAGACCTAAGGTCCCGTCGGGGAACTTGTTTCTGATATCCTTGGAAATATGCTCTATGCCCGCATAATTGCCCTGAGCCCTTGCAACAACGGACTCTGTGACTGCGACCACGTCTCTGTCGAGTATTTCAACACCGTGAGCCCTGCTTGCCTGCAGCACGCTGTCTGCCACCACCTTGACTATATCGTCTCCCTGGCGGATGATGGGTGCTCTGACTCCTCTTGATACTGTTCCGATATATCTCTCCATGTTTTTGCCTCCCTTGACAAAAAAATACGCTGATATTCTAATACCACAAGCCCGAAAAAGCAAGAAAACTGCATGCATTGACGCAGTTTTTTGCAAAAAATTTTTCCGGGAACACAGGGGGACGGTTCTCTTGTGTCAAGTGTGCCGGGACACAAGAGAGCCGTCCCCCTGTGTTTTCTGTGTTTTGGACTTACAGGAAGTCCAGAGGGTTCTGGGCTTCGTTTTTATACCTTATCTCGAAGTGGCAATGGGGGCCGGTGCTGTTTCCGGTGTTTCCGCAAAGAGCTATATTCTGACCCTGATATACCATGTCGCCTACCTCGACCATAATCTTCGAGCAGTGGGCATAGACCGTAGAATACAAGGATCCGTGGTCTATCATGACAACGTAGCCGTAGCCCTCCTTCCATCCGGAGAAGGTGACCACGCCGCCGTCGGAGGCATAGATCTTGGTGCCTGTGGGCGCCGCGAAGTCCACGCCCTGATGCATGCGGCCCCAGCGCATTCCGAATCTGGAGGTGATGGTGTAGCTTGTCATTGGGTACTTGAAGGTGCCGGTGCCCTCTCTGGGCGGCAGATCCTTGGTTCCGTGATACATGACCTCGTCTACGGGGTTGGATATCCTGACGCTGGAAACTATCTCCCTGCTGTTCTCGCTGCCGTTGGTCCTGCTGATGGTCGCCACTATCTTCTGCTTGCCGTAGACACCTGCGGATATAAGCTCGGTTTCATCCGAATACATGGCGCTGTTCTCTATGTATCTGGTGCCGTACATTATGTCCTCGTAGTATGTGCGGGTCTCCACGCTGCTTACATTGATGACAGGGGACGGGGCATCTGTGTTCTTTGCAGAGCCTGTTGTCAGATATCTGTAGGCATCGGATGCATTCCACAGGTCGCCCAGAAGCACTCCCACCTCAGAAACCGTTACATTTTCCATAAAGTGAATGTCGCTGTATTCCACGCCCTCGGCCGCAGGTGTGGCGGCAGCCTTTATCCTGTCGAGCATGCTCCAGGCGGAATCCTCGCTCTCCAGTATTACTGCGTTCTGTCCGTTTACCTCTATGGCATAGGCCCTGATCTGAATATCTCTCATATAGGTCAGGTTATTGAGTATATCGTCTGTGGTATCCACATCCTGCTTAAAGCCTATGACCCTTGTAAATTCAATATCCCTTTCCACATCGATGGAAATATTCGCGCCGGTAGCCTCGGAAAGCTTGTCTCCGAGAACGGCTATGGTGCGGTAAACATCTGCCTTGGATTTGGCTATGCCCAGGGTTCGCCCGTAATAGCTGTATTCATAGCCCACCACGGAGCTGATAAATACCGCAAGCAGAGACGCCACGGTGACGCTGCCGGCAAAGACCTGAAAGACCATGCGCTTATTGGACTCAAACCAGAAGCGTATGTCGTAGAAAAGGTCCCAGACCCAGGACATGGCTGCCTCCAGATAAAAGGCTGCGGCGATTATCATATCCACCGCAAAAAGCAGCACATCCCAGCTGTCCGATGCCAGCATGCACATAAAATCCCAGCAGCATTCGGTCATTTCCGACCAGGCATCGCAGTAGACGTCGAAGCAATCCCTGAAAACCTCCGACCTGGCAGCCCTGCGCTTTTCGTCTGTCAGCAGGGGGCTTTCCTTCAGGTTCTCTTTGAGGCTTTTGATCTGACCCATGTAGCGCCAGCACCTGTGCAGAAAGCTTTCCGAAACAGGTCTGTGCTGCTTGTGGGATTTCAGATAGGCCTTGACCTGGTAAGCCGTAAGGCTGTGATGATCGGCTATCTTCAGCTGTTCTCCGTCGGACTGCCCGCCGTCTGCGGCAGTGCTGCGCAGGCGTTCCTCGTAAAGAGCATTGCGCTCCTCGTGACGGGTCCTTGCTGAAGAGCGTATCTGCTCCTCCAGCTCCCTGCGGCGGTTCTGCAGGTCGGCCAGCTTATCAAGGCTTTCCTGAGCCTTGCCTGAAATGTCCCTTATTGCCTGGACATAAAGCTGGCGGCTGCTTGGCTGTGTATTCTTCTTTCCGTTTTTATCGGAAGTCTGACTCATTATTTCCTTTCTTGGGGAAGACCGCGCAGAAGTGCAAGCTTCGTTCCGAAGCAGGAGCATCTGCTGCCGTCATCAAGTTCCCCGGTATCCTTGCAGTAAGGACAGGTGTATATCGGGTCCATAGCCTGGGGACTAAGGCCCTCCTGCCTGAGCAGGTCTGCTTTCTCTTTATTGAGAGCTTCTATCCTGGCCTTCTGCGCGGCGATGACGCTGCGGCCGGAGGCGCCTGAGAAGTTTGCCTTTGCCATCTTGTAGCCGGCATCCTTGAGCTCTTCTTGTATATCCGACATACGGGGTATGCGGGCGCATATCCTGCGCCTGTTTTCCTCGGTTTTGCGGATATTTTCTTCTCTTTCCTGCTGATACATGGCATTGATGCGGGCAAAGAGATCCTCCGGGGATTTTTCTCCGGGGTCCTTTTCTTCCTTGTACCAGGCCTTAAGCACGCTGTCGACGTAATTGATATTGGGATTTGATATCCCCGAGCTTTTGGCACAGGCCTCCAGTATGCGCTCCGTGGAAAAACCCATATCATCCACCCAGGCGTTCATGCGGCGTTTTTCCTCTTCTCCGGGGCTTCTGGAAAAGCCCAGAGCCCTGAATACCTTGCGGTAAAGCTCGTAGTGCTTATCCATATCCTGAAGGTGCTCCCTGACCTGCTCCTCTGTCTTAAGCCCCTTGGCCATCCAGTCCTTGAGCACCGCGCCCACATAGCTGTACCTGTTGCTTTTGCGGAAACGGGTGCAGTAATCGTAGCCCAGAAGTATCAGGGAAGGACTCATGCCGTAATCGGCGATCCAGGAGGATATTTCGGTGATCTCCCGGGGCTCCAGCAGCCTGCCTGTGGAGCTTTCAACGTCTGAATACAGGGCCGATAAGGCGTTCTGATCCACAATGCTTACAGGCTCTTCCTTTTCCGGCGCCGGACGCAGACCGAGGGCCTGCTCTCTCAGGCTCAGGAACTCTATATCGTAGCCGTAGCTGCCGCTTTCTTTGGTGTAGATCTTGCGCACTGCACCCTGAGCCTCCCAGTAATCCCAGCATTCAAGCACCTTTTCGGCGCTGATGCCCGTGGCCCTTGCCAGCTCCCCGGTTTCCAGCTCTTTACCCAGCTGGACGTACATAAGGGCAAGCAGGTAGACCTTTACGCAGTCTCCGGGAGCCTTTGGCATGAATTCCGCCAGAAACAGATCCTCCACCTGAGTGTCGCAGAGTATGTATTGACTTATTTCCTGTCTGCGGAACCTCATTGATAGCTTGCCTCCGGTGTTTCGAAGCTGCGGTCTGCGAATTTGGTATATCTGGGCACCCAGGTAAGGGTGACGGTTCCTGTCTCACCGTTTCTCTGCTTGGCGATTATAACCTCGCAGGTATTGGTGGGCTGGGCGTCGGGTGCCTTGTAATAGTCGGGCCTGTAGAGGAACATCACCACGTCGGCGTCCTGCTCAATGGCTCCGGATTCACGCAGATCCGAGAGCATGGGACGGGAATCTCCCTGACGCTTTTCCGCTGCACGGGAAAGCTGGGACAGAACGATAACAGGGCATTCCATCTCTCTTGCAAGCTGCTTCAGATATCTGGATATCTGGGTGACCTCCTGCTGACGGCTCTCCGCCCTGGTATCTGCGCTCATCATCTGCAGATAGTCGATGACTATAAGATCCAGAGGCTTGCTCATTGCCATGCGGCGGCACTTGTTGCGTATCTCCATGGCTCCCATGCTGGTGGTGTCGTCTATCATTATATCCGTCTCTGCCAGCCTGCTTGCCGCCATGTTGAGGCTTTCCCACTCCTCCATGCTCAGCTCTCCGGTCTTCAGCTTTTTGCTGTCCACCCGGGCTTCCATGGAAAGAAGTCTCATGCCCAGAGAATCGTCGGACATTTCCAGAGAAAAGATTGCCACCCTCTTGCCCTTTTTGACTGCCGCATGCTGGGCTATGTTAAGGGCGAAGGCGGTCTTTCCCATGGAAGGGCGAGCCGCGATGATTATAAGATCAGATTTCTGCAGGCCGTTCGTCTTGGCATCCAGATCCCTGAAGCCCGTGGAAAGCCCGGGCACAGTACCCTTGTTGGCCTCGGCCTCGCGAATGGCGTCTATATTGCGGTCCATTACCTCGCGTATGGAGGTATAGTCCCCGGTCTGCCTGGTCCTTGCTATGTCCAGAATGGTCTGCTCCGCATGATCGAGCACCTGCTGGCTGGACACAGTCTCGCTGAAGGCCTCCTCCACCATGCCCCCCGCTGCGGATATGAGCCTTCTCAGCATGGCCTTTTCGGACACTATCCTGGCATACTGAACGGCGTTTGCCGTGGTGGGAACCTCGGAGGAAAGCAGGGCGACATAGACCCTGCCGCCTACGGTTTCGAGGGTGCCTCTGCGGTTGAGATTTTCCGTTACCGTTATTATATCCACAGCCTCTCCGCGCTGAAACAGATCGGCCATGGCGCTGAATATTTCCCTGTGGGCAGGAGTGTAGAAATCCTCTGCCCTTACCACCTCGGACACGCCGAAAAACACGTCCTTGTCCATTAAAATGGCTCCCAGCACGCTTTTTTCCGCGTCCTGATTATGAGGCGGTATCCTTTCCATCTGCTGAGGCATAGCGGCTCCTTACTGCTGAGTCAGCACGGAGAGCTTGAGCCTGGCGTTTATTCCCTGGAAGAGCTTGACCTCTACCTCGCTGTCGCCCAGCTGCTTGATGGGCTCTGCCAGATTGATCTTCTTCTTGTCCAGAGCTATCTTATATTCCTTTTCGAAGGCATCTGCGATGTCCTGAGCCGTGATGGCGCCAAAGAGTCTGCCGTTGTCTCCGGCCTTGGAATAGATCTTTACGGGCTCGGCCTTTTCGATCTTTTCCTTGAGCTCCTTTGCCACCTGCATATCCAGGGCCCTCTGAGCCTCGATCTCGGCCTTCTTCTTTTCCAGGACCTTCATGTTGGCATCGGTTGCTTCCATTGCCAGCTTCTTGGGCAGCAGAAGATTCCTTGCGTATCCGTCGCTGACCTTGGCTACCTGTCCGGCTTTTCCCAGACCCCTGACATCCTTAAGTAAAATTACCTGCATATTTTTACCCCCTATTGCAGCATTCCGCTGCTTCTAAGTATTTCAACTATTCGCTGTATTGCTTCTTCCGGAGACTCGCTTACCTGAGCCGCGGCTATGTTCATGTGGCCGCCTCCGCCCAACTGCTCCATTATGGTCTGCACATTGACTCCGGCTGCGGCCCTGGCACTGACCATAGTCTGATCCTTGCCCCTGCCTGCGGCAAAGGCCGCCACCACGCCCTTCATGTCCAGAAGCTCGTCTGCCGCCTGAGCGGCCAGCACCTGCATGGAAGGATCGCTCTCCTTTGTATATGCCACCGCAAAGCCACCGGGAAGTATCTCCGCGCTGGCAATGATATTGAACTTCTTCTGCACGAATTCCAGGCGCTGCCTGAAGAAGCCCTTGACTATGTTGTTGTCTGCGCCCCTGCGCTTGAGCCAGCCTGCGGCCTCGAAGGTGCGCACGCCCGTATTGACGGTAAAGTTTTTGGTATCTACCGTGATTCCTGCCAGCAGGGCCTCGGCCTCGAACTCGCTGAGCTCTGTCTTGTCTCCGGCATACTGTAGCAGCTCCGCCACCAGCTCTGAGGCCGAGCTTGCGTAGACCTCAGCGTGGACAAGAGTCGCGTTCTGTATGTAATTCTTGGACCTGCGGTGATGGTCTATGACAGCCACCCTGCGGGTGAGCTCAAGAACCGCCGGGCATTCGCACATGGGCGGAATGTAGCAGTCCACCACTATCAGAAGATCCTCGGGGCTTATGCTCCTGCAGGCCTCTTCACCGCTGACAAAGCTGTAGGCTCCTGTCTGAAGGGCTGCTTCGTACAGAGAATCTATGCCCTCTCCGGGCTGGTCGATTATTATATCCGCAGACTTGCCCGCATTGCGGCACAGGGCGTAAATGCCCACGGAGGCTCCGAAGGAATCCATGTCCGGACGGGAATGACCCATAATATAAACCCGGCTCGAGCCCTGTATCTGCTGCAGCAGAGCGTGGGCAACCATCCTGGATTTGCCCTTGTTGCGCTTTTCGACTGTGGGCAGGGTGCCTCCGAAGAACTCCGGCTCGCCGTCCGGGCCCTTGAGCACGGCCTGATCGCCGCCCCTTCCCAGGGCAAGCTCCAGCGCCTTGTAGGCATCGTCTTCGGCCTCTGCCAGAGTTGCCATGCCGTAGGAAACCCCCATGGATACGGAGGTCGGGAAATCCGCGCCGCTTTCGATCTCGTGCATCTGATCCAGCAGGCTGAACCTGTTTTTGCGCAGCTCCTCCAGATACTTTGCCTTAAAAAGCACGGCATAATTGCTGCTTCTGTATTTGAACACAGCGGCGTCCAGCTCGGAGCCCCAGTTTCTGATCTTCTTGTCCATGTCGGCTATGACGGAGGACTGCTCCTCTGCCGACGTGCTGTTGAGTATTTCGGCATAGTTGTCTATGCTCACAAGAGCCAGGCACACATGATCCTCGTTGTAGAGCTTGAGCACCATTTCCGAAGCCGTTTCGTCTGTAAAGAACAGCAGGCGCTTGTCTTCCAGGCTTTCCACCGCAGAGCCGGTGACACTGTAGCTGGCTCCGCCTGCTTCGATTTTGATGCGGGCGCTCTCCGAGCGGAACAGCTCATCCAAAAGCTCCCGGCTCATGAGCCTGAACATGTCGTTTTCAGAGCCGAACAGCTCTTCAAAACGGCTGTTTTTCCAATATATATGTCCGGCGGCATCGGTGGCGCAAATTGCCTGAGCCAGGCTCTGCCTGAAGCTGAACATGAGCTCGTCTGTTTCGTTGAGAACGTCCTGAAGCTTTTCCTCGCAGCGGGGGAAGCTCTTTTCGCTGACAGCCGCTATCAGCCGAGAAAACAGCAGAAAGGATGTCCCGAAGCATATCAGCCCTGCCAGCACATTGAATTTCAGAACCACCAGCGAGAGCACCACGTTTGCAGCCAGGCCCGCGTAAAGATATGGCTTTATCAGATCTGTTATAAACTGCTTATCCACTGCCATCCTCCTGTTTACAGTTGCTTATGCGGCGTACTGCTTAGGGCCGCCCAAATGCCATAGCGCGGCTTTTACAGCTGCCCTCTCCACTTCCCGGGCACCTTGCCTTCGGAGCCTGTCTGCCTTAGGCTTATCCGCCGCCTGACGGGCTTGCGGGGCAGTTTAGGCGCTGCCGTCTTACCCGTATAGATAATACAGTATATCACAATTCCTTGAAATATAGTATTTTTTGTGGTATAAGGAGGGCATGAGAATCAGAAAACAAGAAGAGCTTTCAAACGACAAGGAGCTTCAGCTAATAGCCCACTGCTCCGACGCCTTTGCCCACCCCGCACGAATCGAAATATTCCGCTATATCTATTCCGAGAACCTGGAACGCCGGACGGTCTGCAACAAAGACCTGGTAGCGGTTTTCGACTATTCCCAGGCAACCGTTTCCGGCCATCTGCGCAAGCTGATCATCTCCGGCCTGATAGATGTGGAGGAGGATGGCTCCCGCAACTACTATTTTGTGAATATAGGCGTTCTCAACCGCTATATGGCTGCCGTGCGAAAGCTCCACCTGCCGCCCCGTCAGGAAGAAAACTGACGGAAGGAAGTTCCCGGCGTTTTCAGCAGGCTGCGCTGAATATATCAGAGCTTATCTCTAAAAGACATGACTAACAAAACCGGAAAAAACACAAAGGCACGCATCGTGTCCGCCGCCTGGAAGCTCTTCTACGAGCAGGGCTACGACCAGACCACCATCGAAGACATTGTCCAGGAAGCCGAAAGCTCCAAGGGTTCTTTTTATCATTACTTCCGAACCAAAGAGGATCTGCCCGGCACCCTTGCCATGCTTTTCGACGAGAAATACGAGGAGCTCAAGGATCAGATGCCCGAAGGCATGAATGCCGCAGACAAGCTGATCTTCCTCGACCAGGAGCTGCTGAAAATGATAGACGACAGCGTGTCCATAGATCTTCTGTCCAGGCTTTTTTCTTCCCAGCTGCGCACCCACGGTGAAAAGCAGCTGCTTGACAGAGGCCGTACCTACTTTAAGCTGACCCAGCAGATAATCCGTGAGGGCCAGGCCAAGGGCGAGCTGCGCACAGACATGACGGCAAACGAGATAGTCAACGCCTATGCCATGTTCGAGCGGGCGCTGCTCTACGACTGGTGTCTTTGCAACGGCGAGTATGCCCTTGCCCGCCACGCCCAGCAGATGATGCCCATGTTCCTTGAGGGCTTCAGGGCCGGGGAAAGGCATACACAGAAGTAAACGGCACGGAAACAGCACGGCTACTGGCTTTTGAAGGCCGCCGTGCCGTCTGAAGGATACGAAAAACCCGGGAATTTACCGGGGATCAGGATGAAAACATTAATAATACCGGCTAAAAATCAATGCGGCAAAATAGGCACATTGCACGCAGCGCCGGCAGATGATAACCGTTTCGATGCCATAAGTATGGCATTTTTTATTCTTCTTTTTTATCTTTCTTTGCAGATATACCAGACATCATCGCCTGTAAATCCGCAGCTTTTATACAGCTCAAAGGGCTCCGCTGCATTGTCGCAATTCCCGGAAACCGTTGCGAATTCTGCCCCGGCAGCTTTGACCCTACGCAGCAGCTCCATTGTGATCCGCTTACCGAGTCCCATTCTTCTGCATTCGGGGAGCACCTGCACCCACTCTATTATGCCCTCCCGGCAAACCCTGTCGTACTCCGCGATCCCGGAGGCTGCCATTCGTCCGTCCGCGCCGTAAATGCATATGCACAGATCCTCGCGGAATGTCCTGTGCTCCTGCCAGCGGATAATGCTCTCCGGCTCTATTTGTATGTTTTCCTGAGTGTACGAGGCGTTTATCATCTCCGCCAGCGGCACTGCCATGGCGCTGATCGACATGGTGCTGCAGCCGGGATCCGGGCTGCCAAGATCCCCAAGGCTGTGTTTTATTCTGAAAAAGCGCTGAAACGTCCTGTACTGCCCGTTCCATTCCCGGCCATGTATTATTCTTACCGAGCCGGGCAGCGTCATAGCTTCGGCTTTCCAATACGGCAGGGAAAGGCTGCCGCAGGGATCCTTAAGGTATTCGTCTATGTTCATGGGTTCTCCGTGTTCTGTTTTCGGTTTGAGCATGAGTCGGCAGAAGTGCTGCGCCGTATCGGGGCGGGACACAGGGGGACACAAGGGGACGGTTCTTCTGTGTCCTGTAAGATACAAAAGGGGGCGGTTCCTGCGTCTGCAGCGTCCTGCTGGTTTTTCGGCATTCAGCCTGACATCATTATATGGTCGGACCCTGTGCAATGCAAGCCTGCCCCGGTTTCGCGCATCCGGCATCCGGAACACAGGAACACAGGGGGACGGTTCTTCTGTGTTCTGTAAGATACAAATGGGTACGGTTCCAGCGTGCTCTGCACACGGGAACCGTACCCTATGTTTTTGCTTGAATGCACAGAAGAACCGTCCCCCTGTGCTCTTGACTAAACTAAATGCCGGGCATACTATTTAAGTATTCACTTAATCAGATCCGCTCTATGCGGATACGATACAGCCGGAAAGGAGAAAACATGCCGGAAATCATCCCTTTGGAACAGATGCTCAAGGCGCTGGGTGAACCCACACGCTTTAAGATCTACAGCCTTCTTCTGGAGCGCAGACACTGCGTCCGCTCACTGTCGGGGCAGCTGGGCATCAGCGAATCTGCTGTCTCCCAGCACATAAAGGTACTGCGCCAGGCCGGCCTCGTCCGGGGCGAGCAGTTCGGCTATCACACCCACTACACACCCGTTTCGGAAAGCCTTGGGCTCTTGACCGGGCAATTCAGCCGCATGACGGAGCAGGCGGAGGCGCTTGCGCAGACCGGCAACGACCACCGATGCGCCTGCCATGCAGGCGGACACAGTCCGCATAATGCAAAACCGGAGGGCTGCTGTCCTTCGGGATCACAGCTGCCTTGCTGCAGAAAGGAGGTCCAAAATGAACCTGTTTGCTGATCTGTTCCTGACCTTTGCCAGGATAGGCCTGTTCACCTTCGGCGGCGGCTACGCCATGATCTCCATGATCGAGCACATCTGCGTAGACGGCAAGCAGTGGATTACCCACGACGAGATGATGGACATCACCGTCATTGCCGAATCCACCCCCGGACCCATCGCCATCAACCTGGCCACCTATACCGGCTACAAGAAAGCCGGCGCGGCGGGTGCTGTCATCGCCACCCTGGGCATGATCGTGCCCTCCTTTCTGGTGATATGGGTGATCGCCGTGTTCTTCGACAACTTCTTGGAGATCGAACTGATCGCCAAGGCGTTTAAGGGCATCAAGCTGGGCGTGGGCATACTGATCCTGGATGCCGCCGTGACCATGATCAGGAAAATGCACAAAAAAATACTGCCCCGCAGCATCATGGCCTGCTCTTTTGCAGTAATGCTGGGGGCTGATCTGCTGGGCAAAAACCTTTCTTCGATCCTTTTGATGCTGATCGCAGCGGCGGTGAGCCTGACACTGTTCATTACAGGCGGAGCCAAGGGAGGACCCGGACCGGGTGAAAGTCCCGGCGAACAGAAAGGCGGTGAGCATAAATGATACTGAAAGAACTCCTGGCCGGATTCCTGCGGGTAGGATGCTTTGCCTTCGGCGGAGCCTACGGCGCGATTCCCCTTATACGCGACATCGTCCTGGGCTACGGCTGGCTTACTGAAGAAGAGCTGGCATATATGATTGCTGTCAGCGAATCCACACCCGGCCCCATCATGGTGAACCTGGCCACCTTCATCGGAAGCAGACAGGCCGGCCTGGCAGGCGCTCTGACCGCCACCGCGGCCGTGGTGCTGCCTTCATTTATGGTGATCCTGTTGGTGACCGCTGTGCTGACTACCGTTCTTAAAAACAAATACGTGCAGGCCATACTGCGAGGCCTGAAGCCCTGTATTATCGGCATTGTCCTGGCAACAGGCTGCTTCATGACCATAAAAAACTGCCTGCCGGTGGGCGGCGGTGTGTTCGATGTCCGCTCTCTGGGAATCACACTGGTGCTGGCGGCAGCCATGTTCGGCTCCGGCCCGGTGCTGAAGAAAAAGATCTCTCCCATCACCCTGATACTACTCTCCGCAGTGCTGGGCGCTCTGGTATTATAACTGGACACAGGGGGACGGTTCTTCTGTGTCCTGTAAGATACAAAAGGGGACGGTTCCTGCGTGCTTTGCACGAAGGAACCGTCCCCTATGTTTAGCTTGAATGCACAGAAGATCCGTCCCCCTGTGTCCCAGAGTCCATTTTAACCGGCGCTGGGTCTTTGATAGAAGAAGAAGATGTGCTGGTCATCCTCTGTAAGCGTTACTGTTATTACATATCGAGTTTTGTTTTTTTCGTACACCGAACCCGGAAGTAAAAAGTCTGCCTGTTTATTCAAATATACTTTTTCGGTCACCGGATTATACTTGGATTTTTGATACGCTGTATAAAATTCGGTCTTCGGTGTCTTCGATTGCGGCGCCACCTGGCCAAGCTCATCTATCCACACAACTTCATCGTCGGCTAACTGCTGGTAAGTATCTATATCTAAGTGATGAACCGAGTATTTGTATTTGGATATAAATTTCCATTCGCCGGTTATGGTTGTGTTCTCATATATCTGGAAATCGGCCTTGTCCCACTGTATGAACACCCAGTGTCCGGGTCTCTTTTCGCCGGTCTTTGAATTGATTCCGGTTTCCTGAGTGCTGGACAGCTGATCCGCAACCGTCACCCCGTCTCCCGGTACATACTGCGTCGGGTCGTTCGGTACTATGCTGTCA
>JAZRXE010000104.1:0-10603 GCA_045600065.1 Anaerovoracaceae bacterium | reverse complement strand
TCCTCTGAACCCTTGCGACAGTGACCAGATTCATGTAATAGAACGTGAGCTCCGTAAGCTCCGGGATCTGGGACTGAATAAACAAGGTGGATCTGGCAGGGTCAAGGCCTACGGAAAGGTAGTCCAGAGCGACCTCGATTATGTTCTGACGGACCTTTTCGGGATTGTCGAAATTATCTGTAAGAGCCTGAGCATCGGCTACCATTATGAATATTTTTTCGAATTCACCGGAGTTCTGAAGCTCCACCCTGCGTCTGAGTGAGCCTACATAATGACCTATATGCAGCCTGCCTGTAGGCCTGTCTCCTGTAAGTATGATCTTACCCATTCATCATTCTCCTGAAACATATTTACCTGCGAAAAACACTTTTCGCTAAATAAATAATAATGAATTCCGGTTGTTTTTTCAAGACTTTTATATGCTCACTCCGCCTGTGCCGCAGCTGCCGCGTCAGCAGGAGGCGTTATCACCGGCTTTGCTCAGCCTTGCCCTTACATTGATGCGGCGCTCGGAATCCAGGCTGTCGAACTTGATTACATAAACACCCAGCTTGGTATCGGTGCTCAAAATGCTGCCCTCTCCGAAAACGCTGTGCCTGATCCTGTCTCCGGCAGAAAACATGGTCTGCTCAAGGTTCTCGGGCATTAAGGAAAGCCTGGTTTTAGCATAGTTTTCCGCAGCCTTTATAAGATCCTCCGCAGGCGGGTTTTCCACATCGGTAAGCTCCGGGTCTATATCGAGAATAAAGCGGGAGGGATATCTGGGAGCTCCGTCGAGGGTCCGTCCTCCGGCCTCTGAAATGAACAGACCGTCTCTGGCCCTGGTCATGGCAACAAAGGCCAGCCGCCTCTCCTCCTCCATTGCCGCCAGCGTGGAGGTCTTCTTGGACGGGAATATATCCTCGTTCATCCCGGCAAGGAATACATAAGGAAACTCCAGACCCTTGGCTGCATGCACAGTCATCAGCTTAACCCTGCCCTTGTCTTCCGGCTCCTCCGCGTTGGAATACAAAGCCACATGTTCAAGATAATGCACAAGCCCTGCCTCCTCTCCGCAGCTCGTTTCGTATTCGTATACAGACTGCTTAAGCTCGGCAAGATTGTCCAGACGCTCCTGGCTGCCTTCGGTGCGCAGCATCGCCTCGTAGCCGCTTTTGTCCAGTGTCTCGGTAAGAAGCTCGGAAACAGGCGCGGTCTCCGCCTTCTGCGCCAGATGCTCTATCAGCTTTATAAACTTTGCCGCCCCGGTCCCTCTGAACATTTCCGTTCCAAGATTATCCTCCAGGGCCCTGTACAAGCTGCAGCTGTTGTTCTGCGCATAGTCCTCAATAAATGCCATACGGCTCTTTCCTATGCTGCGCTTTGGGATATTGACTATGCGCCTGAAGCTGAGATCGTCCTTAAGGGCAGCCATGCGCAGATAGCTCAAGGCATCTTTAATCTCTGCCCTGTCGAAGAACTGCACACCGCTGTAAATATGATAGGCGATCTTTTCTTTCATGAAGGCTTCCTCTATGCTGCGGGTCAGATAATGGGCTCTGTAAAGCACCGCGATGTCTCCGGGCGATATTCCTTCGGATATCATGCGATCAATCTTTACGGCTATGGATGAAGCCTCCTCCTGAGCATTGGCACTATAAGTACAAAGGGGCTTGGCCCCTCCGGGCCGCTGAGCGATGAGATCCTTCTTTATGCGATATTCGTTTCTGGAGATCAGCGAATTTACCGCGCGGACTATGGGCTCTGCGGAGCGGTAGTTGCGGTTCATCATAATAGTCTCGGTACCCTGATGGGTCTTGTCGAATTCCATCAGATATCTGGTATTGGCCCCTCTCCAGGTGTATATGGTCTGGTCGGGATCTCCCACAATGAACAGATTCTTATGATAACCTGCCAGAACGTCCATCAGCTTGTACTGGGGCTCGTCTATATCCTGGAATTCGTCTATCATAATGTATTCCAGGCGCTGCTGCCATTTGAGCCTTATATCCGGATTTTCCCTGAAAATATACAGCGTAAAGAATATCAGATCGTTGTAGTCCAGACCGAAGCACTTCTTTTCCTGGTAAAGATAGCCATAGAAAATGATATCCCTGACATTGTCCGCCCTGAGATACTTTTCCTTCAGGACCTCCGCTGACATGGTGATCATATCCTCGTAATAATCCGGCCGCCTGTAGATCTTTTCTATCTCTATCATGTCTCTGGCGTTTTTGAAGCTCATGTCCCGCAGGGTAAGGCCCCTTTCCTCGTAGATTATGCGCAGCATGGAATCTATATCGGAATTGTCCAGCACAAGGAAGCTGCGGGGATACTGTACGGCATAGCTTTCTTCGTCCAGCACCGATACGCAGAAGCCGTGAAAGGTGTTGATAAAGCCCGTATCGTTGTCTCCGGTAAGATCGTGTATGCGCCTTCGCATCTCCTGGGCAGCCTTGTTTGTAAAGGTAACACAGAGAATGTTTCCGGGAAGTATGCCCAGTTCGTTTACAAGATAAGCAAATCTGTGGGTGAGCGCCCTGGTCTTGCCCGAGCCTGCCCCGGCTATGACCCTGACCGGGCCTTCTGTAGTCATGACAGCCTGAAGCTGCTCCTGATTGAGTTCGTCTAAATATCCGTCCATATGCGCCTCGAAGATAAAGAACATTTGTTCTTGTACAGAATATCACAGATCTGACGCAAAATAAAGCAATATTTGCAGAAGCAGACAGTATTTTCGGCAATATAAAAGCACCTGCTCCGTTCTGAAAGCAGGTGCCCGCTTCGGCTGTCTAAATCAGCGGGAAGCTGACAGTGACCTTGAACAGATCTCCGTCCACGGAAAGATCGAATGAGCCTCCCTGAAGCTCCGTAAGGCTCTTTGCTATGGAAAGGCCGAGGCCGTTTCCTTCGCTGCTTCGGGATCTGTCGCCCCGAACAAAGCGCTCCATCAGCTCCTCTGCCCCGATGTTGAGCTGATCTCTGGATGTGTTTTTGATGCGCATAACTGCCATGCCGTTTTCCCGGGCAAGATCCATGAATACCCTTGTTCCCGGCTGGGAATACTTGCATACGTTGCCCATGAGATTATCGAAGACCCTCTGCATACGCCTTCCGTCGGCTGATATCATTACAGGCTCTTCCGGCACGGAGCTTACCGGGATAAGGCCCGCATCCTCCAGGCGTTCCCGGAACTCGCCAAGGGCCTGCTCTATAAACAGACAGGCATCGCAGGGAGCAGGCTCTATTTCCAGATTGCCCGTAGAAGCCTTGGAGGCCTCTACAAGATCATCAAGCAGCCTTTTGAGCTTTTCGCTCTGTCGAAGAAGGACCTGGGAATACTCGCCGATTTCAGGATCTCCCGGCTCGGCCTTGTTTATCAGCGAGCTGTAATTGATTATGGATGTAATGGGAGTCTTGATATCGTGAGACACATTGGTAAGCAGCTCTGTTTTCATCCTCTCGCTTTTGATCCCATGCTCCACAGCCTTGCTCATTCCTGCCTTGATGCTGTTCAGGGCTTCGCCGTGCCTTTTGAAATCCCCGTGCAGAGACGAGGTATCGGTAATGTATCCCATGTCCCCCTCAGCGAGGGCAGTTGCACCAAGCTGAAGCTTTTTCAGCTCCAAGGCAACAGCCACCGCCCCCGAAAAAAGCATCAGCTTCTCGGCGGCAAGGGCGATGATGAAAAACTCGCCCTCCACGAATGCGAGTCCGGACAGTATCGTATCGAGGATCATCAGCCCAAGCACCATCAGCGCAGTCCTGCTCACCAGAGGTATACGGGATACAAACCCGCCGAGGCTTATGCATATGCGTCTGAGTCCGTCAAGCAGCTTTTTCAATAAGCATACCGCTAAGGCACAAATCCTGTAAATCAGCGTGCCCTTTACCAGCGTGCCCCGCTTCAGCCGGCTTGCCAGGCTCATGGACACCCCCAGGAAGAGGCAGGCGCCCATGGGAAGTACCAGGACAAGGCCTGCGGTAAAGATCAGGAACGCCGGCTGATTGTCCAAAAGCATGGCAGCGCACAGACATAGTCCGCCGCAGAATACCAGCATCACATCGAAGGGAACCGCCTCCAGAAGCCCCGGATATAGCTCCTCGCTGCCAGGTCGCCTTCCCGCCGAATACATCATGATCACATAGATCAGCAGCGAGGCAGCCGCGAATATGAACGCCGCCGGTATCAGATACTGCTTTACGGATATACCGAATACAACAAGAGATCTTTCGAACATATGCTCGGCAGGAAACACGAAATCAGACGTTATATATTCTTTTACGATAACATCCGTGCTTTTCCATATGCCGGGAACTATCATGTATTCCATCTGCTCCGCATACTCGAACAGGCGGGCATCCGGAGAGGCAGACATTTCCTCAAAGCCCTCGCTGCGGTAAATGCTTCGGCCGAAGCCGTCCGTGATCTCGAAGCTGCAGCCCGGTCTAAGGCGAACCGTAGCAGAATCCATAGCATCCCTCCACATGCCCCAGCTCTGGCTGTACACAGCATTGCTGTCTATCACATCCAGAAGCTCGGATGCGGAGCCGCTGTAAATACCGTCTCCGTAAAGTCCCTCGGACATCATGATCCAGCTTCCGCCGGCACTGCCTGCTGCGAGGCTTACGCAGACGGCAAAAATCACAAACATCAGAAAACGTCCGATTTTTCCCCTGATAAAGTTCTTCATTGTCTGTTCCCCTTTTCGATCTTGTATCCCCTGCCGAATATGACCTTGATATATCTCGGGTCATTGGGATCTATCTCTACCTTTTCACGCAAATGCCTGATATGCACGGCCACCGTGTTTTCCGATCCGTTCAGGGGCTCCTCCTGCCAGACCTGGCGGTATATCTCCTTCGGGGAATATACAGTGCCCGGAGAGCTCATCAGCATGCGAAGAATGTCGAACTCCTTCGGCGTCAGGCTCACGGGTTCTCCGTCGGAAGAGGCTGTCTTGCTGCGGTCATCAAGCTCCAGACCTCCGCAGACAAAAACATCCTTGCCTGTTTCCAGAGCGCCCAGCCTTGTGTAGCGCCGTATCTGGGAATTGACCCTGGCTGTTACCTCAAGCGGGCTGAAGGGCTTGGTGATATAGTCATCCGCCCCAAGATTGAGCCCCATCACCTTGTCTGCATCCTCCCCTTTTGCCGTGAGAAGTATCACAGGCACATTGCCAAGCTTTCTGATGGCAGCAAGGGCGCTGAGTCCGTCCATCACAGGCATCATGATATCCATAAGAACAAGATGAAGCTCAGTTGATGAAGCTATCTCCAGAGCCCGTGCCCCGTCGAAGGCTTCAAACAGCCTGTACTGAGGATCGGAAAGATATATCTTAAGGGCGTTGACTATGTCCTTGTCGTCATCGCATATCAGTATATTGTACATTTTCCCCTCCTGAACAAATACACCTATATAATAGCGCCCGGAGGATTAAAATCCAATGAGCCCTGCCATTAAGAATTCATTAAGAAAAGGACTGTGAAGAACACAGCCCTTGCGATTACAGGTAAAATATCCAATGCTATTATTTATTATGAACGCGGGCCTGCCTGCAGACCTCTTCGTAGACCTGCTCCACGGAATCCGCAAAATGATGCTTGTCGAAGGCTCCCGCTGCCTGAGTGCTGTTCTTTGCGAAAACCAGCCTCAGCTCCCTGTCCTTGTAAAGCTTTGAAACAGCAGTCTTAAAGCCCTCAAGATCGTCGTAGACGAAGCCGTTCTGACCGTCTGTGAGCACACCTTCAAGGCAGGGATCCCTGCGGCAGACCAGCGGCAGTCCGTTAGCCGCAGCCTCGATATACGTAAGCCCCTGGGTCTCGCTGGTGGATGCACTGACAAAGACATCGCCCATATGATAGTAATACTGCACCAGGGACGGATCTACCATGCCTGTAAAGATCACCCTGTCGGAAATGCCAAGCTGCAGGGAAAGCTTCTTAAGATCCTCCGCAGACGGGCCCCCGCCGACTATCAGCAGCTTAAGGTCCTGCAGTTCGCTTATCAGCATGGCAGTGCCGCCGATAAGCTCCTCTATGTTTTTCTCCGCGCCTATGCGGCCCAGATTGATAAGTACAAAATCGTCCCTGCCTATGCCGAAGCGGCTTCGCATTTCCTCTCTGCGGTCATCATCAAGCGTTGGAAGGTGCTGATCCAATGAAATCCCCGTTGGGACCACATGTATAGGCTTGCTTATGCCGTAGCCCCTGAGCACATCCTCTGTTTTTACCGTAGGGCTAATAAGGGCAGCGGTGTGCCTGAGCCTCCATTTTGATATGCGCGGGATCACATAACGCCCCACCGTCTCGCTGGGGAAAAGATAGCCGAAATACTGCTCGTAAAGTGTGTGATAGGTATGGACTATTGGCGTTCCGGTCTTTGCGGAAATGTAGACTGCGAACTGAAAAGAGAAAAACTCGCACTGACTGTGGATCACATCGGGCTTCCAGTCTATCAGCTCGTCTAAATAACGGTTCCTGAAGGACAATGTGCCGCGGACATTGGGATAGACCTTTTCCATGGACACCGAGCGTATATAATATACGTTTTCATCCCTGCGGCTGTGCAAATCCGCGGACAGAGTAAGAATGCGCACATCGTGTCCGCGCATGCCCAGCTCCTCGGCAAGATTGCGCACGGATGTGGCAACTCCGTTGGTAGAGGTGACATATAAGTCTGTTGTGATCAGGACCTTCATACTATCTTTGCCACCGAAATAATGAACTGCAGTATACAATTTCAGTATACCAACAAGCGTACAAAAGGCAAGCAAATAAGCCGCAGGATACTAAAACGGCAGAAAATTACAGATAATAATTGACACCGGTGTTCATATTTCTTCAAAGTCCTGAACTTCCGGTCTCTGCCCTTGCCCTCGGCAGCCTACTCTGCATATATCTCTTCCAAGGTATCAAGACAGATGCAGCCCAGGGGGTTTCCGAAAACAGCTCCGCAGTCTATGGCAATATGATTGTGTGCCTTATATATTCTGCCCTTGAAGTCAGGATCTATCAGGCCTGTCGGGGTATGTCCGGTGACTATGAACTTATCCTCGAAGTAAGTTTTGCCGTACTCGGGCTCACCCATAATAAAATCGTAAGGCATGCAGCGTCCTATATCTGCCATCTTGTCTGCGGACGGCACGGTATGTGCAAGAAAAAAGCTTCGCCCGCCCACAGTAAGCTCCTCATATAAAGGCATATACTTCAGATAGCTCAGCACTCTTGCCTTGTCTGCGCTGCCGAGGGCCTCAAAGGCCTCGCAGGTAGTGTCTCCGCCGTCGGATATCCATGCAAGAAAGGATCTGAAATATGCGTCGGAATAATCCTCATCGCTTACGCTACCCATGCCTTTGAGAAAAAGCAGAGCGCAGTCATCGTGATTGCCCCTGCAGGAAAATATGTTCTTTCTGCCCAGAAGATCGAGTATTATCCTGATCCCGTCCTCGCCCCGGTCCACTATATCGCCCAGAATGTACAGAGTGTCATCGGGTCCGAGATCGAGCCTTTCAAGAAGTCTGATATATTTATCGTAACAGCCGTGCAGATCCGACACTGCGTAAACCATCTGATCCTCCTTAGATCATCTTAAAAAAACATAGTTACTGATCCAGGCTGGCATAGCCGGTCTTTTCGATCAGCTCGCGGCCCTGCTCGGAGAGAATAAAATCCTTCATAAGCTGAATATCCGGATCATACTCGCCTGCCCTGGTTATAAGGCAGACATCGGCAGTCAGAGGATATGTGCCGTTTTTGATATTTTCCAATGACGGATATACTCCGTCTACGGAAAGCATTTTCACATTCTCCTCCTGATGAAGCTCCTCAAGAAAATACCTGAAGGAATAGCCCAGAGCGCCCTCCTCGTTGGCATATTGCGCCACCTGATGTATGATTCCGCTCATGGCGCTTACCATTTCGTAGGATAAAGGCTCCTTTAAGGAAACGTCTCCCATGAAATATTCCATCATGGTCTGGGAGCCGGAATTATGCGGACGCTGGAAAGCCAGTATCTCCTGGTTTTTGCCGCCCAGCTGGTTCCAGTTGGTGATATCTCCATGGTATATTGCCCTGATCTGCTCAGAAGTGATACCGTCCACAGGGTTGTCTTCTTCCACAAAGAACACAAAGGCCTCTTTTGCTATGGGAGTGATATCCAGCCCGACGCCCAGCTCTTCCGCCTCCAGAAGCTGAGATTCGGAGGGCCTTGCACCGAAAAACATATCAGCTCCGCCCAGGTACTTTTCCAGATCCTTCGATTTGTTCAAAAGCCTGCTGAAGCCCCTGACGGTATTTGTAAAGGTGACTATCTTTCCGTTGGATACTGGCCTGTCGCCTTCGCTGATCCAGTTCGATTCTATAACGTCAATATCCTTGTACACCGCCTTGGCAAAGGCCGCATAAAGAGGATAGCAGGCTTCGGCTCCGTCGAGCACAGGCATATCCGCCTCATTTTCGATCACAAACGCGGAGGGCTCGTCCAGTACGGCAAGCCTGGAATTTCTGCTGTAGACCGTATAATCAGTAAAGTCAGTGCTGGAATAGCCGAACATGTAATCGAAGCCATGACCTCCGTATTTGACGGCAGGCCTGTTGGAATACAGATAGCCGCTTACCGCTATGCATACAAGAGCAAGCACGGCAGGAAGCTTAAGCTTCTTCAGGCTCAGACCGCCGGATCTGACGCTTACAAAAAAGCACATGAGATATGTCAGCATGGCAGCCGAAAACAGCAGCATGTTTTCCCCCATAAGCATAAGCATGAGCATTATCGGAGCAAAGGGGAATATCAGCCAGCTGAAATTGCTCATAATGACCCCCTCCACTCCGCCGGAGGCAATGACCATCATAACGGTAAAGCACAGCAGAAGTATAATAAAGGCCAGCCCCCAGACCTTTGCCGCGAACTCCATATCGAGCCTGTCCTTCAGTAAAAGAACGATGACTGCGGCAAACAAAGGCACGGCGATCATTGTCATATCCGACAGACCGCCCATGGTCATTATAAAGCCCGGAAGGCTTGCCGCAAAAGGTATAAGCGCATAATACTCCAACGCTCTCAAAATTGTTTTCATCAGATTTCTCCCCCTGTAAAAGCTTAATAAGCCCCACCTTCGGTTTTGCCGCGGTACTCTTCATAACGATTGATATTGCTGCCGTATTGCTTCAGGTACAGCTTATAAACATTTGAAGATCTCATCCATTTCATATACTCAATATATGAATCGTACTGCTGCTGGGGCATAATATCGAAATTTGTCATAAGACGCTCCACCTCGGTTTTAGAGTACACAAACAGGTCGTCCATATATGTTGCGACTGCCATAGCCAGTGAATAGTCCTCGCTGTCTGTATCTATGGGCGCATTATCATAAAAATATTTTCTCAGCTCGGGGTGATCGATAAAAACCATTCCCCATTCCTTCCAGTAAGCGATGAACTGATTGTAAAAACCGCTGATGTTCACCTCGTTGCCCTTGATCGCCGCTTCATTATTATCTTTAAGCTGGGCGATTACAAGTCCACCGGCTATGGCGTCGATAGAGGCAGACACAAAGCCGAAAACCATAATCGATTTTTCCGAGCCCAGCAGATTCGAATACGCCGCGTTAAAAAACAGCGTGAGTATAAACGATACATTCAATATCAGTATTCCTGCCACAAGACCGGATCCAATAAGATGCATGGTTCTGTCTGAGATCCTTTTCTTTTCTGAGTCCATTTCGAACACATCCTCACTATGCATCACTCGGTCCACAGCTCAACGGCCTTGCACGCCATACGCTTTCCGTAAATCACGAAATAATCGGCAAACTGTTCGATATCCATGGTATTGTCGATCCCAACGGGACCAAGATGAATCACCGGCTTGCCCTGTGACCCGCCACCGGAATAGATCAGTCCGCCTTGTACCATCATGTAGGTCAGCATCTCCTGTATGCCCAGCTCGGCTCCGCCATGCGCATACTGCGCCGTTGCATAGGCGCCGCATAGCTTTCCGGCAAGCTGAAGCTTTCCGGCTTCATTCAGCATAAAATCCAGCATCTGCCCGGAGATATGGGCTGCATAGATAGGAGAGCCGAACACGACGCATACGGATTCCCTGACAAATCCTTCGTCGATATCGTCGATGCTGAAGCTCCTAGCCTCTGCACCCGGCACTGAATTCATTCCCTCAACGATCTTTTCTCCCATATTCCCGGTGTTTCCGGTTACGGAATGATAAATAACAGACATTTTCACGGGTAGTTCCTCCTACATATATTCTTTGATCAAATAAATGGTTCTCAGACGGACATGGATCGACAATGTCTATCTGATATGCCGGCAAACTGAGGCATATAAGTAATATCAATATAAATCTGTTGCCAATTGTGTCCGGATATCGTTGGGACCTTCGTAGTCCTCTGCCCATGCGACACCGAACATGACCTCTTCGATGGATTTCTTGCGAATATATTCTACCCCATACCGGGTACGCTTCGTATCAAAACCGGGGATTTCATCACCGGCTCCTATCGTCACTACAATGTTGTCCTTAACAAATTCTGCGTACAGATAACGTTCTCCTGTGGCACCGTCGTTCGGTATCGTGTCATCCTCAAGTGCTATTACACAGTGA
>JAZRXE010000103.1:0-18371 GCA_045600065.1 Anaerovoracaceae bacterium | reverse complement strand
CACCGTAGTCTTCCCCGACTAAAGACTCATGCACACTGTTTCGGCGTCCCGCTCATCCGGGACGCCTTTGCTGTATAAAAGATAAGGATATCCTATGAACAAGGGATTAAAAAAACTCATAGCGCTGGTTGTGCTGCTGGTGATCGCACTGGCGGGGCTCACTGCCGTAAGGGCTTATCTGGAGGAGAAGGATGCGCAGGCTGAACTCAATTCCAGGGTAGAATACGCGCCCATGGTGGAGGACGACGATCCGGTGTGGCTCGCCTACAGGGAGCGCTATCCGGATACAGACGTTCAGATGGCATGCTCAGAGGATATCAATGACGACGGACTGCGCGACATAGTGGTCATCTGGCGACCGGATCCCCAAAAGGGCGAATGCTTCTGCCTGGCACTGATCAGTGCTGAGGACGGGGGCTATTTCCAGACCCCGGTGATCGCGGCGCCCCAGCAGCACCAGCGCATAAGATTCTTCAATATGGATCACGAGGGCTTTCTTGAGGTGCTGATCACCGGAGACAAGAACGGAAACATAGGCTACGCTATCTACAGGCTCATAGACGGGGAGCTTATAGATCTGTTCGGCGAGGGCATGGAGGACTGCTGTTAGCATGGACATAACGGACCGTAAAAAGTGCATAGTGCTTGTATTTACGGCGGCAGTCTTTGCTGTCATCATGCTGTTTTTCCCGAAGGACATAAAAGAGGATAGCGGCCTTTTGCGTGTCGGCTGCGGAGACGATATAACCGGAGTCTACCTAAAGGAGATTTGCGCCATGGCGGAGAAGGACGGCAGGGGCGGCAGCCTCGTTACCGAATATGCCTTTGCCGACTGCTGCGGCTCCTCTGCGGAGTGGGCCCTGCGCACTGGAGACATAGACCTGGGCTTTTACTGCAGCCAGGCGGCTCTGTCCATGGTGAACGCTCTGGACGAATTCGAGATCTACGCGCCTGCCATAATGAACTGCGAGGTGGTGGCGGTAGAAGCGGGCTATGATCCGGCAGATATAAGCCTGCTGGGAACGCCCCGTGGCAGGGATTTTCTGAAGTCCATAGCCGCCGAAAAATACCCTGATGCCGGACAGTTCAGCGATATAGGCAGGGGCTATCTGATGTTTGCCCTGCGCAGCGGAGAGGCCGACGGCGTGGTGGTGGATGTTTCTGCCCTGGCTGATCTGGATGTCGAGGCGGATTTCTATCCGCTATGCGACCACGATTACATCTCGTACTGCCTGGTGGTCAGGAAGGATCTGGAGGACACCAGGGCCTTTAAGGATTTTTTGAAATACATGGATCAGGCCGCCGAATCCCTGAACGACAACGGCCGTCGCTGCCTGCTCATGGGCATGGACGAGGCCTTCTGGACCATGTCCGGCCTTGAGTTTTTAAGTATCGAATAAGCCCGAACAGAAGAAACCTGCTGCGCTGCTGTCGGGCAGAAAGACCTTTTAACAACCGTATTTGTCTCAGACTGAATCGCGTTATTCCGGTTCAGTTTTTTTGTGTCTGCAATATCTGATTTAGCGGTTAATTGCTCTGAATTTACAGTATTTTGTCAGTCGCCGTATGTAATAATTAATATTAAAACCAAAAACAGATCAAAATGCAGCCTTTCAGATGCGGCTTTTGCATCAGGGACTGCCGAATGATCGTATCAACGATACTTGCATGTATTAAGGAGGCTCTGATGAAGACTCTATTTCGTAAAATGATCAGTCTGATTCTGGCAGCTGCAATGGTGCTGTCATTATCGGCAGCAGCTTTTGCCGCCAGCAACAGTCCTTATGTCGAAGGCAATCCGGAGAATGTCGTTATTACTTTCGATCAACTCGAAGGTTTAACTTGTCAGGTAACCATCAGAAACGACAGGGATACCGCTATCGAAACCTGGAAACTCTCATTCAAAACAAATTTCGTTCTTTCAGATCCGGACGGAGCAGGTTGGTCGGTATCAAAAAACAATACATACACTTTCTGGGATGCAGAAAACAGCAGTATTGCTTCCGGCGACAGCTTCTCGTTTACCGTAACCAGCGATAAGAAGAAAAATAGCGAGATCCACAATGTGGCGTTTGAATATGAAGAAGCGGAAGAGGATGATGTCTACATAAAAGATTCAGATAAGGACAAACTGTACGACTGGCTTGAAGAATATCTGGGAACAGATCCCAAAAAAGTCGATTCAGATGGTGATGGCCTGTCAGATTATGATGAAATATATATTACTCTTACTGACCCGGCAAAATATGACAGCACAGGGTTTGGTGTCAGTGATGGTGAGTGTGATTTTGATATGGACGGACTAAACAACTATGAAGAAGTACTTTATGGAAGCAACCCGCATAAAGCTGATACAGATTCAGACACATTAAATGATGCGGATGAGATACTGCATGGGACAGACCCGGCGGACACAGATACGGATAAAGACGGAATGTCCGATGGAATAGAAATCCCATATGGGATGAATCCGACAGATCCCGACACATTGAATGACGGAATAACGGATGGAAATCGTCTGTTTAATGTGGTTATGGAAAATGCCGAAGCCTTCAATGAGTATGGAATTCTCGCCAGTGTTGAACTAAAACTTCTCGGCAGTCAAATACAGTCATTATCCATAAGTAAGATCGATACGACTGATGTTTTTCTTTCAGATCAGATCCCCGGATTCATAGGAAATGCCTTTGAATATACAGTGGGTGGAACCTTTGAATCCGCCGAGATTACTTTTGATTTTCCTGAAGAACTGCTTTCAGAGACTGACTTTGATCCGGCAATCTTTTATTTTGATGAGGAAGCTCAGATATTGATTCCCCTTGAAGGGCAGATCGTATCAGGTCATACGGTAACTGCCCGGACAACGCATTTTTCTAAATATATCCTGTTGAATAAAACTGAATATAATAAAGTCTGGGAGTACGAAATAAAATTCGATTCTTCTTCAGAAAGCTTCGAAAACCTTGATGTGGTTTTCGTTCTTGACTCTTCGGAAAGCATGTACAACAATGATCCATATGACATCAGGAAAGAAGTCACAAAGGAATATATAGAAATGCTCTCTGCTGAAGACAGGGGTGCAGTGATAGGATTTGACTATAATAGTTATGTCTATTCAGGTTTTACATCGGATAAAACCGCCCTGTGCGATGCAGTTGACAGGGCCGCCATTCATTATGGAACATCTCTGTCTGCCGGCATCACTGCTGCAATACAGCAGTATACAGCAGCGTCATATGTAAATAATGGCAGGCTGAAGGTAATAGTCATGCTGACAGACGGTGACGGGACATATAATACTAATCTGACGCAAACTGCTGAGGATAATGGCATCATCATTTACACCGTAGGCCTCGGCAATGCAGTCAGTGTCTCCAAATTGACAAATATGGCAGAAGGAACCGGAGGTAATTATTATCCTGCAAGTGACGCAGAAAAGCTGTATGGGATATTTGATGATATAGCGGTGGAAGCGGATCTGAAAAAAGATTCCGACAGTGACGGAATATGCGATTATTTCGAAAAGGAAATGAATAGGGGCAGCTTCGGCTCGGCTCGGGTGTGCCGCTCCTTGGTATGGATTACCTGGACGATGATTCAGACGGTGATACATTAAAAGACGGAGCAGAGATGTCCGTAGAAAAATCAGGAAAGTTTCTCGGTTTTACCGGAAGTGAAAAAGTATATGTTCGCTTGTATTCCAATCCCACTTGTCCGGATACGGATGGGGATGATATAGTAGATTCTGAAGATGAAAGACCGCTGTATCCTTTCAGATTTCAATATTTGGGAAGCGATGAGCATCTGAACTATGTTCAGGATCAGATAGACCTGAAGATGCAGGATGCTTACCTGTATGGTGATACCATCACTACCATGATAGGGATGTGGGGGATCGAAATCCTTATGGATGATTATTATGACTTCCTTTCATACAAGGGCATCGATCCAACCGGGAAATACAGAGAAGATTATTGGAACTCAGACTGGGATAAATACTGGGACGCCTATTGTGATGAAATAAACGGCTATGTTTCGCTCAGAGGCTCTGTCAGCAAAGAGCTGCATTATTTCAGAAACAATTTAAATGTGCTATACGATTGGGATACTCTACAGAATTTAGTCAAATCCGGCGAATGGACTCAGATGGATAGTAAAGAGTCGGCCCTTCACCAGCACAAACAAGATCCTGAAGGTAAAGAAAATTCAAAATGGATTTCTAATAACGGGCATTATGAACTGGTTTTTAACGGCAATAGTGTTCTGCAAAATGAAAGAAATAATCCGGAGGATATGGGAACCTACAATTTCATGAATCCCATAGAGATAGTAAAACATTTGGAATATGATGTTTTGCCTTGGATCAATTTCGGAAACTCAATCTATGACACAACAACATTCGACGAGAGATTTGACGATGCAGCCGCCGGATTCATTGGTTTGTTTGGTAAAGACTGATTATGCAAACTCTTTTAAAAATATTAATTAATACTATAAAAGGATTGCTGATTCTAGCAATCATATTGCTCATTAGCTCTGTCTTCCTTGCCTCTTCGCCTTTTGAAAAGATACTGATAGGGATGTGTAAGGGCGTCATTGGCATAACAGCGGTAGAACTCATTTTATCAATAATCTATATCATCGTTCTTGTCGTCATTCGAGTAAAAAAAATACAGATGGTAAATAACTGTTATTCCATCAAAAAGATTCTGCGATTTGACATTTTAATGTTGGCGGTGGCCATTTGTGAGTTTATAATTTGCGTTATAGATGTTGTTGGATCTCATTTCTAACGAATCATTGACGCTCACAACGGCTTTCCTACAAATACACCTGGTGAGAGACTAAGCGATTCTATCAAAGGGGGATTTGAAAAGATTGTCAATTAAGTCAAGTGTTCATTTTTTGATGAAATTGAATAAGGCAATTAAAGGGTTACTCCTTTTTGCATTACTTATTCTGGTTAGTTTCCTTTTCCTTTTATTATTTCCATTAGAAGGAGCACTTTTTGAAGAAATACTGAAATGGATGTTTAAGAGCATAATTATCGCGGCGGCAATAGAGCTGATCCTGTCTATTATTTGTATCATCCTTCGCGGTAAATCAAAGCAAATGGATAACCGCTCGTTATCTGTTAAAAGAATGCTCTTGCTTAGCATTTTGATGGTGGCGATAGTTGCTTTTGAGTTTGGAATATGCTTTATAGGTGTTGCTGTACCTCATATGTAGTCAAATACCGGAATGAATTTTGCGTTCTCTTCGCCTAAAACGGACATCGAAGTAATCCCGCTTCTAGTCTGCCATACGCTTGCCTTGATATAGCTCCGTATTTAATCTGGGGAAATACATCCCCAAGCAATAAGCCCAGCAGTGAAAATTCGCATTGGAATAATGGCACAAGATATGCAATAATGATGCTGCCGAAACTGCGAGATCAGAGTTTTTGACTTACTGGGAGGGAAGCGGTAACGAATGAAAAAAAACCAAAAGCTTTTATGGATTATCGATGTATTAACAATTATATTTGTTTTTATTGCTTTGCAATCTATTGCGGAATGCTTTGAAGATCTTTCGGATTCTGCCTATTTATCATTAAGAGAAGTGACAGTAAAAAGCATTCAGTATTGTGGTGTCAGCGGATGGTCAGAGATATTGCATGAACATTTAGGCTCTGTCGTTCCATGGTCGAAATTCCTGCTCTTTTGCGCGAATGTTTACGCTGTTATTTGGAAAGCAATTGGAATTGCAAAGAAAAACATCCCCTCTGAATTAGCCGCGTTGATTATAGTAAACCTGATTTTTATCGTGCTAAAATTGATAGAGTTCGATAACTTTTGGGCAGGATTGATGAGCGTATGATCATTTAGGTCAACAGCGGGCGGGTGTGCAAACATCCGGCTGCTTGCAGCGCGAGTGTTCGCTGCAACAATGGGGAGTGACAATTGACAGGAACAAAGAAAATTAACAATTTTGATATATGGATCATTGATACTTTGATTATTATCTTCCTTGTTGTCCAGATACAATCGATGATATCCAATGTTGATTCTGCCATCTTTGAATTCTATTCACCGAAAGAACAGGTATTGGACAGCAGGTTTTACTATGTTTTTTCGGGATGGGCTGATACACTGCGAAGCAGCTTCGGGATAGTATATGATAGTGCAAAGTTCTTATTATTTGGTGCTGACATTTATCTGATAGTGAAAAAGATAAAATTGATCACCAGAAAGGATATTGGCAGGTATTCAATGTATTTGCTGTTCCCGGACTCCTTGTTTGCCTATCTGAAAATAACAGAATTCTTTCATTGGGTTTTAATAGCCTTTTATGGTTGATTTATGCATGCCGAAGGAGGATTTGAAAAGATTGTCAATTAAGTCAAGTGCTCGTTTTTTGATGGAATTGAACAATGTGATTAAAGGGTTGTTTGTTTTCGCATCACTTATACTGATCAGCTCTTTTATCCTTTTGTTTCTCCTGTTAAAAGGAGCATTTTCTGAAAAAATACTGAAATGGATGTTCAAGAGCACGATTATCGCGGCAGCAGCAGAGCTGGTTCTGTCCATTGTATATACCATTTTTTATGTTAAATCAAAACAAATGGATACCAGCTCGTTATCTGTCAGAAAAATACTCTTGCTTAGCATTTTGATGATGGCGATAGTTGCCTTTGAGTTTGGAATATGCTTTATAGGTGCTGCGGTACCTCATATGTAGTCAAATACCAAGCAGCAGTCGGGTGCGTTCATTCCGCAGCGATTCTATTTTCGGGGATCTTTTCTGTGTTTTTGTATGATAATACCAAGTACATTGTACAAAACCATTTATGACATATTTTGATTTTTGGTGTTTCATTTCAATGGCGCATTTTAGGGGTGTGTCTGATGAAAAAAAAGAGTATTCAACTAACATTTGCGGTGATTGTCGTTATATGTATTGCATCTGTAGTCTTTTTAAGCAAAAACTATACCCATATGCGGAATGAGCAATATGAGTATCACGGTGAGTACTACTCGCCATCATCAGGTCCATATATCAAAGATCACATAATATCTTTTTCAAGAGATTTGATTCGCATCTATTCGGTCAAAGGGGATTCGGAAAGAATATATCTCGTTGATTCTCTATCAAGGGACTTGTACAAAAAAGATTCCTTTTCTCAAGATCAAGGTGATGTTACTGGAATATTTATAAGGCATGATTACTTTGATGACCGGGAGACTATAGATACTATCGTAAATCTGCATGATCATTTATCGGACGAATCAGCAATGTTTGACGAATACAAACCGTATAACTTGAAAGACATACATCTTTGTTATAGCGGGATATGTGCATCTGATGATCTGTTTGGGTATATCTATAAAGATGGCAACAAATACTATTATGTTGAGCATTGTGGTTCAGATGCTCCCCTTTTCGGCACATTAATTACTTCGGATGTTTACAGTATTTTAGAAAAGTACTTTAAAGGCTGAATCAAAGACAAACCGGGATATATCAGCTGCATACCAAAAGCCTGCTTCAGTCAAATGAGAATCATTGCAAAAAGACCAGTTCCCCGTTTTGAGGTGACTGGTCTTTCCTTGTACTTACGGAATAGTGGCGTTGATTGCCTTTTTGTATGTAAAATACCCCGGCTACATTCTCTCGTGAACGGGCGGGAACCGGTGCTCGGTGGTGGCAAAGGCCTTGAGCATTTCTCCCAGAGCCAGAGCGTCGTTGATGTTCATCAGCTCCACCTGGGTGTGGGAATATCTTCTGGGAATGGTCATGGTGCACACCTGGGTGCCCTTGCCGCTTACGGACATGATGGCGGAATCAGTGCCTGCCATGCCTGTGGTGGATGCGGTCTGCATGGGAATGCCCGTGGCCTGCTGTATCATCCTGACCTGCTTAAGCATTCTGGGGCTTGCGTAGGCGACTCTGCTCTCTGTCAGAGACAGGCAGAAGCCCTTGCCCAGCTCCAGGGGCAGATCTCTTTCGTAATTGGTGAAGGGGGTGTCTGCGCAGGGAACTGTGTCCACGGAGATGGCGTAATCGGGCTCCAGGCAGTTTGCCATGGCCTGAGCGCCGCGCAGTCCGGTCTCCTCCTGGAGGGTAAAGCCCAGGTACAGATCGTACTTCAGGTCTTCCTTCTTGACAGTCTTCATCAGGCCCAGCAGCAGGGCGCAGCCCACGCGGTCGTCCAGGCTTCTGGAATAGATCATGTCGGGGAAGGTCAGCTCGGTGTAGTTATACTGCATGGAGAAGAAGCTTCCTACCTCTATGCCCAGAGCTTCCACATCTTCTCTGGAGCTTGCGCCTATGTCTACGAAAAGCTGGTTGATGGGGGTCGCCTGCATCTGCTCCTGGGGAGTCTGCAGATGTCCGGGCTTGCAGCCTATGACTCCGGGGATTTTTCCGTTGATTATGACCTGACGGGCTTCCAGCTGCTTTTCCGGTATGCCGCCGAACTTCTGGAAGAAGATGAAGCCGTTTTTGTCTATGCTCTTGACGATGAAGCCTACCTCGTCTATGTGCGCGGTTATGAGCAGCTTCTTGCCCTTGCCGCCCACGTGGCAGATAAGGCTTCCGAAGTTATCCTCGTAAACCTCCTCACAATAGGGCTTTGTAAGCGGGTAAAGGTATTCCAGCATGGGCGTTTCGCCGCCGGAAGAAGTGTAGACCTGCAGAAGTCCTTTTAATTCTTCCTTAAAAGCGCTTTTCTGTTCTGCGGAAAAAGTCATAAATTGCCTCCTTTTTGTTGCGGGTGCCTCGTGATGACTGCACTTTGCGGAGCCCGAAGCAGCCGGTCCGTGTTTTTATATGATAATAATTTATCATAAAACAATGTTTTTGTGGAAACTTCTTAATATTTACACTACACTTGACCCTTTTTATGATAAAATATTTTGCGTAGGGGTGGCTTATGAGTTTAAAGGATAAGCGTCTGTTCCTTCTGGATATGGACGGCACTATATATATCGGTGATAAACTCTTTGAAGGCTCAAGGGAATTACTTCAGCAGATCAGGGATAACGGAGGACGCTATGTCTTCCTTACAAACAATTCATCCAGGGGAACTGACAGCTATATAGAAAAGCTGGCCCGGCTCGGCATAGAAGCCTGCGCCGGGGATTTTCTGACTTCTGCCGATGCAGCGATAGACTACATAAAAGAAAACTATCCGCCAGAGGATGTTTATTATGTCTTCGGCACTAAATCTCTTATAAGGCAGCTCGACGCTGCGGGAATCAAAACCGCCTCCGAGCCTTCGGAGAATGTGTCTGCAGTGCTTTTGGGCTACGATACCGAGCTCACTTACAAAAAGCTGGAGGATTGCTGCATTTTGCTGGGCAGGGGGGTCCGATATATTGCCACTCATCCGGACATGGTTTGTCCTACGCCCTACGGCAGCGCTCCGGACTGCGGAAGCGTCATAGAAATGCTGTTCACGGCCACGGGAAGACGGCCTGTTGTCATAGGCAAGCCAAAGCCTCAGATGGCTCTGACTGCCATGAAGAAATACGGATATACAAAGGACCAGACCTGCCTTATGGGCGACCGTATATATACGGACATCGCCTGCGGGGTTAATGCCGGGATCGAAACGATCTTTGTGCTTTCCGGCGAAGGAGTCCTTTCTGATACGGACAAATACGGAATACATCCTACGTATGTGTTCGATTCGGCAGCGGATGTGTTGGAGGAGATAAGACCATGAAGATCAAATTCTGCGGTGCGGCCACCGGTGTCACCGGTTCCTGCCATCTTGTTAGTACGGATACTCATAGAGTGCTGCTGGACTGCGGCATGTTTCAGGGAGGCAAGGCAGAAGAGGCTAAAAACAGGGAGCGTTTTCCCTTCAGTCCCTCTGCTGTGGAATGTGTAATAGTAAGCCATTCTCATATAGATCATATAGGAAGGCTTCCGCTTCTGGTCAAGAGCGGCTTCAACGGTCCCATCTATGCCAGCGATGCCACAGCCGATCTGATGAAGATAATGCTGCTGGACAGTGCCCACATTCAGGAGCAGGATGCCCAGTGGGACAGCAAGCGTGCCACCAGAGCGGGCAAGCCCCCGGTGGAGCCTCTTTACAACGAGCAGGATGTTGAAGATACCCTTAAGCTGGTGGTTCCCAAGCGGTATAACCAGCTCTTTGAGATCAACGATCAGATGAAGGTCTGCTTCAACGACGCAGGCCACATTCTGGGCTCTGCCATAGTAGAGCTTTGGACAGAAGAGAACGAGCGCACCTCCAAGCTGGTATTTACCGGAGACCTGGGCATGAGCCTGCGCCCGATACTGGAGGATCCGACAAAGATCAAGAAGGCCGATTATGTGGTAATGGAGACCACCTACGGAGACCGTCTCCACGACGATAATGTAAACTCTGTCGCATCCCTGCAGAACATCATTCAGGCAACGGTAAAAAGAGGGGGCAATGTGGTGATACCATCCTTTGCCGTAGGCCGCACTCAGGAGCTGCTGTATCAGCTGAACCTGATTTACGATGACCCCGATAATCCCCTTTACAAGACTTTGCGCGATGTGCCGGTTTTCGTTGACAGTCCCATGTGCGTCGAGGCCACCCAGGTGTTCTTTGACAATGCCCAGAGCTTTGACGAGGAAGCCAAGCAGCTGCTGTTCAAGGGCGACCATCCCCTGGATTTTGAGGGTCTGCACTATTCCCGCACCAGCGACGAAAGCAAGCGCATAAACGTCCTTAAGGGCTCCAAGATCATAATATCCGCCAGCGGCATGTGCGACGCGGGCCGCATTCGCCATCACCTTAAGCACAATCTGTGGAATCCCGTCAATTCAGTGGTATTCGTCGGATATCAGGCCGAAGGAAGCCTCGGACGCAGACTGGTTGAGGGCGCAAAGACAGTAACTCTGTTCGGAGAGGAGATCAACGTTGCCGCAGAGATATACAATCTGGATGGCTTCTCCGGCCATGCGGACAAGAACGGCCTGATGGACTGGCTGGACAGCTTCCAGACTCAGCCCTCCCGTATCTTCCTTGTACACGGGGAGCCTCAGTCCAAGAAGGCCTTTGCGGAATCCATCAGGAGCAAAAAAGGCTGGGATGCCGTGGTGGTAGACGGATACAACGAATACTATCTGGACGATGCCAGGGTAATGGAAGAAGACACTCCCGAGCAGGAGTTTGTAAGCGGAGAAGAGCTGGATGATGTCAAGCAGAGAATAGCCGCTATTTCCACATCTCTTGACGATGTTCTGTTCAATACAAAGCTGGCAATAGACGAGCAGGTGGGAACAGACAAGCTCATAAACATCAAGAACACGGTTGCCGATCTTGAAAAATCCCTGCTCAGCCTCAGCTCCACCCTGACTCAGGAGGAATCCGAAGAACGCGGCGTCCCCGAGGACGGAGAGACTGCTCCCGGGGAGGAATAATACGGTAATCAGCTGAAAAGCTTAATCTAATACAATTTTCTCATGGAGGACAAAATGAAGAAATACCTCAGAAAAATCACTGCCATTGTCCTTATTCTGACACTTTGCCTGGGCCTTGCCGCCTGCGGCGAAAAGAAAGAGGACCCCGCTCCCGTTGATCCGGGCCAGGCAGAAGAACTCACAAGACAGACCGACGACCTGGTTGAGCCCGAGGTCTCAGAAGAGCTGGATGAAGATCCAAACAGAGCCATAGTACGCGGCTCCAAGCCCATACTTCAGCATGTCACCGGCAAGGTTGACGGAACGCCTCTTGACGGCGGCAGCTACCTGTACAGATCTCTGCTTACCGGCGAGGCTCAGCAGGCATACGACCTTATCCGCGCAGGACTGGTCGAGGGCGCTGAAAAGATCACGATGTCTGTTCCCATCAAGACCACAGACCTTTCCACCATTTACAAATACGTGTGCTATGACAGCCCCGATCTGTTCTGGGTCGACGGTGGTTATACCTATTACCGCAACAATTCCAACATCGTGACCAAGGTCGTTCCCAAGTACAACGGACTTGTCAAGGATATTGCAGGCAACACAGCCAAGATGGAGCAGGCTCTGGCCGATCCTCTTGCCAAGATGTGGAGCATGGCAAATGATGTCGCAAGAGTCAAGTTCGCACACGACTACATCGTAAGCAATGTGGGCTACGGCGCGGATTCCGTTTACAATCAGAGCGCATACAGCGCTGTCATCGAGGGCGTGTCCGTATGTGCAGGCTACTCCAGAACCTTCCAGTACATGATGCAGAAGGTCGGCATCCCCTGTGCCTATGTAACAGGCTACGCATGGGATGAGACCTATTCCGGAGCACACGCCTGGAACCTGGTACTGCTCAACGGCGAGTATTACGCCATCGACGTGACCTGGGATGACCCCCTTGGCGCGGCAGAAGGCAAGTTCTACTATGATTACTTCAATGTGACCGATACCCAGCTGGCCGCCGACCATCAGAGAGACAATATCTCTGCGGTACTGCCCGCCGCCTCCGGCACAAAGGCAAGCTTCCAGGAAGCTTTCGCAGGAAATGCATACGGCACTGATTTTGCCTCTATAACCGGAACTCTTCCCGAGGGCTACGGAAAGGGAGCAGGCTTTGTGGGAGCAGAGGATTCAGACGGAAAAACCTCCAACCCCTATCTTGACTGATCCTTTTAAGGATCCGAGGAAGCTATGAAAAAACTTCTTATTGCTGCAGGCACCGTTTTTCTGGTGCTTGCAGTACTGATTACAACAGGCATGGTAAAGCCTAAGGAAAATGAAGCTCCGGTCACCGGCGATTCCTGGGCTATTTACTGGTATATGTGCGGCAGCAATCTCGAAAGCTTTTACGGCTGCGCCACCGCGGATCTTGAAGAAGCGGCTGCGGTCAGGCTGCCGGAGAATATCAAAATCGTGGTGGAGACCGGCGGATCTTATCAGTGGATGAATGATAAGGTCAGTGCCGGCGTTATCCAGCGTCACGAGCTGACATCCAAGGGACTTGAAAAGATAGAAGAGCTGCCCGACGCCGATATGGGCAAGGCAGAGACTCTCAGCTCTTTTCTGAGCTTTTGCAAAGAGAATTACCCCGCGGATCATACCATGGTCATATTCTGGAACCACGGCGGCGGCAGCGTTTCCGGCGCAGCCTTCGACGAGGTCTACAGATACGATTCCCTGAGTCTGGAGGAATTCGCAAAGGCCTTCGGAGAAGTCTATCCCGAAAAGGGCAGGCCCTTCGATATCATCGGCTTTGACGCCTGCCTTATGGGCACGGTGGATGTTGCCTGTATCTTTGATGAATACGGAGACTATCTTGTCGCCTCCGAGGAGCTTGAACCCGGCTGCGGATGGTATTACACCTCCTGGCTTACTGCCCTGGCGGAAAACAGCTCCATGGACACCGGGACTCTGGGCAGTCTGATCTGCGACGCCTATGCAGAGGGCTGCGAGGCTCAGGGCTCCGATCAGGAAATCACCCTGTCGGTGACCGATCTGAGCAAGCTGGAAAAGCTGAAAATCGCCTATAACGATCTGGGCAACGCCGCGCTTATAGCCGCTATAGAGAATCCCGATTTTCTTGCTGCCCTGGGCCGTCAGGCCGTTCGCAGCGAAAACTACGGAGGCAATACCCGTGAGCAGGGCTTCAGCAATATGGTAGACCTCGGCCACCTGGCAAGAAACTGCGCGGACATACTGCCCGAGGCTTCCGCATCGGTTCTTGATGCTCTCAGCGAATGCGTGGTATATAAGATCAGCGGTCCCTACAGATCAGAGGCGACTGGCCTCAGCTGCTATTACTCCTACAACGGCGACCTTCAGGACTTTGCCGACTATTCGGTGGCAGGGGCAAGCGAGGGCTTTAAATACCTGTATGCCTACGGACTTACAGGCCGTGTGAACAAGGCCGGACTCAATTATCTGGACGGTCTGGGCTACAAGTATATGGATCCCGAGGCAACTGCGCGCGCAGATGAAGGCATTTTCAGCGCCTATTTCGATTACAGGGGCAGAGCCGGAGGCACCAGAGCGGTACTGGCCGGTCTGGATGATCCCTCTGTATACGCAGGAGCGGAGGCTGTCGGCCCTGCCGTTGGCCACGACGAAGATGAAGATTACGATGGCGGCGGGGATGATGAAGGCGGCGACGACGAATACTGGGCAGAACAGGAACGCTACTGGAAGGAAGAATACGCCCGCAGAGCGGCGGAAAAGGCCGCTAAGGAGCAGGCTGCACAAGGCAGCGAGGGTACCGATGCTCAGGATAACACCGGGACCACCGGCGAAGGCTCTGATGCTACGGACAATACCCAGACCCCCGGCGAAGGAGGAAACACTCAGTCAGGGCAAAGCGACAGCTCGGGCGAATCCGGCCAGAGCAGCGGATCTGACAGCACTCAGACTCAGACCGATACGCAAAGCGGATCATCCTCAGGCGGCGTAGGCACCACGACACCTTCCGGCGGTTCCACCACAAAGCCCAAGACGGGTGGTTCCACCACAAAGCCCAAAACAGGCGGCTCCACTGCAAAGCCCACGACAGGCGGCTCTGCTGCCGATACCAAAACCGGCAGCGGTTCTGCGCCAGACTCCGGTTCGAATACTGAGTCAGAAGACGAAATCTCTGAAACCGTAGAGGATGAGATCAGGCTTCTCCCCTCAGTTCGGAGCTTTGCCGACATGAATGTTTCCGCTCTTGTCAGGTCTTATCTGAGCGACCAGGGCTGCATAGCCATGGAAATCCCTGCTGATGTGAACAGCGCCCTGAGACAGGTCAAGGTCCATGTCAGACAGATAGTCATTGGTGATGAGGCCACAGGCAGACTGGATCTTATTGAGTGGGGCGAATCCGACCTTATCAACACGGACTGGAATACGGGCAATGTGTTCTCCTGGTTCAGCGGCTGCTGGACTGCCATAGACGGAGTAGCCATGTTTACTGAGCTTGATTACAGCTCCGAGGATTATTCTATCTACAGCGTACCGGTGCTTCTCAACGGAGAGCTCTGCAATCTGCACATCGTTCAGGACAGAATGGTAAGCAGCACCAAGCCCGGCTCAACCACCACCGAGTTCAAAAACCGTCTGGTGGGCGCCCGCAAGGCTATAGATCCGGAAACCGGAATGGCAGACAAGTATCTTGTACAGGTCAAGCCCGGCGACAGCATAGTACCTGTTTACCGTGTATGGCAGGACATCACCCAGGACGGTGAATGGCAGTATTTCTACGATAAATCCAACGAGATCATTTACTCCGAAGACACCGATGTGGACATGCTGGCAGACTTCGGCGACGGAGTCTATCAGGTTCAGTTCGAGCTTATAGACAGCCGCGGCAGCTCCGCAATGTCCGACAGCTTCTTTGTTCAGGTCTATGGAGACATGATGGAAGCCCAGCTTTGGGACGAATACATGCAGGGCCTTGACACGGCAAAGAGCCGCAGCAGATATTAAATATTGATGCAAATCAAAAGGCGAGTGGGGATATCCTCACTCGTCTTTTTGTGGTCCCGATCAGGCTTCCGGCTTTCAGGGAAGGCTTGTCCGCGCCCGGCTTTACTTTCTGATTCCAGGGGTTTGGAGCTTTTCCATGCTGCCGTAGTATTCAACAAGCTTGTCGAAGTTTTCCTGATCATAGAAGCTGACAAGGCCCTTGCCGAAATCCTTGGCGACCTCCAGCATGAATCTTGCGGTCTCCTCCACGTCGGCAAAGTGGCTGGCCCCTGTGCCGCAGCCCGGTACGACAGTCTCCGCGGTGATCGCAACGCCTACGCAGGGAGCCGGAGTTGCGGTTGAAGGCTGCAGTATGCTGTTCATGTGATAAAGCTCGTTGGCATAGGGAGTGATGTCCTGCATGCTCAGGGGGAAGGTAGCGGGAAGCTGGCCTGTGGTCCTCATCATCACATCCAGAAGATCATTGGCAACGGGCAGTATCCAGCCCTGCTTGACGGTGTTTGAGATGGCGAAGCCCCTCTTGTTGATGATCTTGTTGCCCTTGGTGGTATCCGCTACCAGAACGGCGTCCAGCTCGGGTATGATCTCTTCTTTGTTGATTATGCCTGTCTCTACCGCAGAGCCCATAAAGGGAACCGGCTCGTGGGGAACGGTGGGAGCGCAGGGGCTTATCTGAGTGGAAACAAATACATCGCCCTTTAAATAATCGCCCTTGGTCTGCATGTCCAAAAGCTTGGCAGCCACGCAAAGCGCCGACAGTGCGCCGTCTCCGTCGGATACGAAGCCTGTCATTTCGGGTCTTGCGCCAATGCCGCCCAGTCTGCCCAGCACACCTATTGTGGGCGCATTTCCGCCTGAGCTTTTGCCCTCAGAGCCGGGGATCCATACTCTTACCATATCGGTGCTTCCCTTGGAGCCCTTGAGCAGCTTTACTTCGATCTTGGCGTCGGGCTTGATCCCCAGAAGATAATCCCTGACTGCAGCTCCGCTGGCATAGGAGCTGTCCAGAATGTCGAAAAGTTCGATAACCTGTTTGATGAGCATATTTGCCTCCTTATGATCTTTGTTGTATATTCTTTTTACATTTTTACATTTTTCGCAGCCTTGGTCAAGTGCCCGGATTCATGCAGCTCTGATTGACAGGCGCTGTTTTTTCGGAGTATAATCAACAGACGGCAGGAAGCCGCAATGCCCGCCAAGCGGGTCCTTATATGATACGAATATCGAAATATGCCAGGAAGGCAACGGTCTGAATGACCGCTGTCTTTTGTTGTTTTAAGGAGTAAATATGAAGAACGATACCGCTAAAATGGTCAGCTCGGCACTTTTTCTTGCTATGGCGCAGGTGCTTCCCTTTCTTACGGGACAGGTTCCACAGATCGGCAGCATGCTTTGTCCTATGCATTTTCCCGTAATAATATGCGGCTTTATCTGCGGCCCCGGCTGGGGAGCCGCGGTGGGTGCCGCAGCCCCCATACTCAGGCATTTCAGCTTCGGAATGCCGCCCATATATCCCACGGGGCTTTCCATGGCTGCGGAGCTGGCAGTTTACGGAGCCGTGTCCGGTCTGTGCTTCAAAAGATTTAAAGCAGTCATGAACCAGAACAGGGCAATATACCTGAGTCTGATTGCCGCTATGCTCAGCGGCAGACTGGTCTGGGGAGCCGTGCGCTATGCCATGCTCGGTCTCGGCGGCACAGCCTTCAGCATGGAGGCTTTTGTGTCCGGCGCTCTGCTTACAGCCTGGCCGGGGATAATCCTGCAGCTGATAATAATACCCATAGTGGTGAAGGCCCTGAGGTCTGTTCTGTAAACACCTGCGCGCATAATAACAGCACCGACTCCGCATTCCCGACGGCTTTGCGGAGTTTTTTGTTTTATGATAAAATACATTCATCAAGAGAAGCATCGGAGGCATAACATGAAGAAAATTCTGGTCATAGACGGACAGGGCGGCAAAATGGGAAGGGAAATAGTATCCCGCATACTCAGCGCCTGGCCCGGAACGGATCTGACTGCTGTGGGCACCAACAGCATCGCTACGGACGCCATGCTGAGGGGCGGAGCCTTAAAGGCCGCCACCGGAGAAAACGCAGTAATTGTAAATGCCGCAAAGGCCGATATCATAATAGGCCCCATAGGCATACTCTGTGCCGATGCCCTGCTTGGAGAGATCACCGCGGCCATGGCGGCGGCAGTGGGACGCAGCGATGCCCTTAAGCTTCTGGTTCCCGTAAACAACTGCAGCATACGCATAGTGTCCGCTGCAGACATCAGCTTCAGCGCCCTTCTTGACAGGCTTATGACTCAGTTGGAGTCTGAGCTTGGAAGTCCCCGTGCCTGATGCATACCTGCTGCGCTCATTGATTTGCGGCGTGAATTTCTGATACTTTTATAAACTTTTTCCACTTGCAGCCCGTATTGTGATATACTTTTATCAGTCATTTTTTGCGGCGAGTCCGCATATCTATAATGCTTATTGGAGGTAAAAATGGACTATCAAGTTTCCGAAAAGATCCAGAAGGCCTTTGACGCAGCCATCGCACTGCCCGAAGTACAGAAGGCCATCAAGTTCGTAGAGGAAGATTTCGCTTACTCCATCGCGGAGCATAAGGAATTCATCGCCTGCGAGTCCCCCACATTCTTCGAAGACGCAAGAGCAAAGATGTTTGCAGAAGCTCTGAAGAAGTACGGTCTGGAAGACGCTCATGTAGATGACTACAAGGACGCCTTCGGCATTCGCAAGGGAAGCGGCAACGGTCCCACAATCCTGGTAGAAGGCCACCTGGACACCGTATTCCCCTTCGGCTCCGTTAAAGAGGTCATAGACGACGGAAAGATCATCCGCGCTCCCGGCGCCATCGATGATACCAGAGGTCTGACCATCGTTCTGGCTGCACTCAGAGCAATGAACGCCGCCGGCATCAAGACCAAGGGCGACATCGTATTCTGCGGCACCGCAAGAGAAGAGGGCATGG
>JAZRXE010000102.1:0-10374 GCA_045600065.1 Anaerovoracaceae bacterium | reverse complement strand
ACAAGGAGCACGACAAGGTCTATACCACCTTCGACGAGATCCCCTTCTGGTCCAACGGGAGAGGAGTTATCAACAAGCTGCGTAATACCCTTTATCTCTATGACCGCTCCAGCGGCGAATGCACAAGGGTCTCCGATTCTGACTGGAATGTCAGCTTCGCAGACTTCAAGGACGGCAAGCTGCTGTACATAGGCGCACCTGCCGGCGACGGCAGAACTCCCCGTACCGGCGTCATGCTCTACGATGTGAAGACCGCAGAGACCAAGGAGCTGGTTGCCTGGGGCACCAAGAACGTAAGCTTCGCAAGATTCTGGAACGGCAAGATCCTGATGGGCGCTACAGAGAACAAGGTTTACGGACCCGCAGAAAGCAAGTCCTTCTGGACTCTGGATCCCGTGACCGCAGAGGCTGCCGAATTCGTCCACTATGATTACAGCGTAGGCGCAGGCGGCGTTGCCAGCGATGCACGCTACGGCTCAGGCCAGGGCATGAAGGTAGTCGGAGAGGATTTCTACTTCGCTTCCACTGTAGGCCACTGCTGCACCCTGAGAAAGCTGTCTAAGGACGGCACCATCACCGATATAGATCTGGGCGTCGACTGCATAGACGGCTTCGACATCTTCGACGGCAAGATACTGCACTGCTCCATGAAGGGCGATGCCATCGACGAGCTGTATATCGGCACCGAAAAGGTGACCGGATTCAACGATGCTCTGTGGGCTGAGCTGGATGTACGCACCCCCCAGTTCCACAGCTTCAAGGCTTCCGACGGCTACACCATCGAGGGCTGGTGCATGACACCTTCCGGCTATACTCCCGGAACCAAGTACCCCGTGCTGTTCCACATCCACGGCGGTCCCCGCAGCATGTTCGGCTCCGTCTTCCATCATGAGATGCAGCAGTGGGCCAACGCCGGCTACTTCGTGATCTTCTGCAACCCCCGCGGCTCCGACGGCAGAGGCGATGACTTTGCGAACATCTGGGGCAAGTACGGCACCGTAGATTACGACAACCTTATGGAATTCGTAGACGAGATGCTCAAGACCTGGCCCGACATGGATCCCGATAACGTATGCGAGACCGGCGGAAGCTACGGCGGCTACATGACCAACTGGATCATCGGCCACACCAACCGCTTCAAGGCCTGCGCTTCCCAGCGCTCCATCGCAAACTGGATCGCCTTCGAGCACACCTCCGACATCGGACCCCAGTTCGGACCCGGACAGCATCACACCACCACTGTGGACAATCAGGAATACCTGTGGGATATCTCCCCGCTGAAGTATGCTGAAAACTGCACCACTCCTACGCTGTTCATCCACTCTGACGAAGACTACCGCTGCTGGATGGTAGACGGCATCTCCATGTTCTATGCACTGCAGATGAAGGGCGTGCCCTCCAAGCTGTGCCTGTTCCACGGAGAGAACCACGAGCTGTCCAGATCCGGCAGACCTGCTCCCAGAATGGCAAGGATGCACGAGATCACCAACTGGATGGATAAGTACTGCAAGTAATTGGCGGTGTATTCATCCGGCTGACGAATATCGTATATGACCATGAGATCCCCGGCTTGTGCAGGGGATCTCAGACTGAAGGCAAAACTGTTTCCGGTTTTGTCTTTTGTTTTGTGAAAGTTGAAGATATCAGGATGGAAAATATCACCGTGACAGAGTCATATTCCGAGGGCGTCGACGGTTCTTACGAGTTCGTCCATGTTTCAGGGATATCTGCTGAAAAACAGGGCAGACATTGATTAATTACGGTAATTAAAAACACGGATTCATGCTCGCAGGGCATCCGTGTTTTTGTATATGGATAATCGCGCGAAAATGCGGAGGTCCTTTTTATGTCTTGAATGTCGTTCGTGGATACTGTTTCAGATCGTAGATCCGGACAGATGGGTATACCTTGACGGACACAACCAAAATGTGTAAAAACATTTGTTTGCACTATTTACAAAAACAGGAAAATTGATATAATGCTGTTAAATAATGTAAATGCATGAACAGGAGGAAGCATGGACAGTGAAAAGGGCAGGCTCAACAGATTGAAGGGGTATAAGGGTGAAGACATGGTCAGCATATATATGGCAAAGGAGGGGTATCGCATACTGGACCGTAACTATCGCTGCCCCATGGGCGAACTGGATATAGTTGCGGTAAGGGGCAGGGTGCTTGCCTTTGTGGAGGTCAAGACCAGAAGCCGGATAGATTACGGCCTGCCATGCCAGAGCGTAAGTGCCGGAAAGCGCCGCAAGCTCAGGCTCTGCGCACTGTATTATCTTAAGCTCCACAGCAGCCTCTGCGCCCTTCAGCCCCGCATGGATATCGCTGAGCTTCTCGTAATGCCTTCGGGTATATATCTTCGCTATCTTGAAAATGCTTTCGGGGAGGAATAATGTACGCAAAGGTACTCAGTGCCAGCCTTTACGGCCTCGAGGCTGCAAAAACCTGGACCGAGGTGGATACGGAAAACGGACTGCCTGCTTTTTCGCTTGTTGGTCTTGCCAATCAGTCGGTCAAGGAGGCCAAGGAGAGGATACATTCTGCTGTTTTGAACTGTGGATACAGCTTTCCGGCAAAACGCATAACCGTCAACCTGAGTCCTGCCAACAGAAAAAAAGAAGGCAGTCATTACGATCTTGCCATTGCTCTGGGACTACTGATGAGCAGTGCTCAGCTTGAATTGCCGGAAGGCGGGAACGGAACGGCCATTGCCTGCTTCGGAGAACTGAGCCTGGATGGCCGCGTGCTTCCCGTGGAGGGTATACTGCCTATGCTTACAGGCCTGAGAATGGAGGGAATCAGGACTGCAATGGTTCCCGATAAGAATCTCAGTGAGGCAATGCTGCTTGCGGATATGGATATAGTGCCGGTTTCCAGTCTTAGCGAGGCTGCCGAGCATTTATCGGGCTGTAAGCCCGTAAAAAGCTATAGAGGCGGGCCTGCAGGCTCGGATGGCGATGCTTGCATCGTTCCGGATTTTGCCGATATAAAAGGTCAGGCTGCTGCCAAGAGGGCTGCTCAGATCGCCGCCGCCGGCATGCACGGCATGCTGATGATAGGGCCTCCCGGAGTAGGCAAAAGCATGATAGGCAAGCGCATTCCCGGCTTGCTGCCGCCCCTGAGCTACGAGGAAAAGCTGGATGTTACCCGGATCTACAGCATCTCCGGGGAGCTTTCCGGCGGAAAGCTCATAGGCAGCAGGCCTTTCAGGACCCCTCATCACAGTATTTCAGCCGGTTCCCTTGTAGGCGGCGGGTCCATGCCAAAACCCGGAGAGATTTCTCTGGCACACAAGGGCGTGCTTTTTCTGGACGAGCTTCCCGAGTTTTCCTCTCATACTCTGGACATGCTGCGCCAGCCCATGGAGGATGGCTTTGTGACCATAAACAGGGTCAGCGGCAAATGCGTGTACCCCTGTGATTTTATGCTGGTGGCAGCCATGAATCCCTGCCGCTGCGGATATTTCGGAGATCAGGTAAGGCAGTGCAGCTGCAGTGAAACAGACCGGAGAAAATATTTAAGCCGTATATCGGGGCCGCTTTTAGACCGCATAGATATCCACATAGTAATGGAGCGAACCCTTTACAAGGATATCGGAGATCAGACCGCCCCGTCTGTGAGTACCGGGGAGCTGAAAAAAGCAGTGGATACTGCAAGAGCTATGCAAAAGGAAAGATACGAGAACAGCGATATCGATTTCAATTCCGAACTCAGCTCGCACATGCTCGGTAAGTATTGCGTTCTGGATGCCAAATGCACAGCTCTGGCAGAAGCAGCCTTCAGCAGGTATTCCTTGTCTGCAAGAGCTTATTACAGACTGCTCAGGCTTGCAAGAACCATAGCGGATATGTCTGGCTCGGGCGATATCAGGGAGGAGCATCTGCTGGAGGCCTTAAGCTACAGGCCCTCGGATAAGTTTTTCAACTGACGGCAGCCTTTACCTGAACGCTTTTCAGTTCGGATGGGTAAGCCGTATTCCGGCACCGGCTTCAAACCGTAAACGAAGCAAAATATATTAATGCAGCAGAATTATAGCGCCGCGGCTTGTTTGCGGCTTTGGTATACTAATGAACGATAACGATATTTACTGCATATGGCTTTCGCTGAAAAAGCATATGGATTGCAGCCGAAAGAATCTGCTTTGCGGCATTTTCGGCGGGGTGCGGGCTCTATACGAGGCTTCGCCCGGAGAGCTTGAGCAATGCTTCGAAGCCTATGAGACCTTCGCCCGCTGCGGCGCCGAAGCTCTCGATGAGCTGAAGGACAAGGATCTTAAGTCCTCAGAGAGTGTTTTGGAGAACCTGGAGGCTGTGAACGGCGTGCTGATACATCAGGAGGAGCCGGAGTTCCCAGGGCATTTGAGAGAAATATCCGATTGCCCTGTTTTGCTTTATTGCAGAGGAAATGCAGAACTGCTGAATAAACCGGGAATCGCCGTGGTAGGTACAAGACGGAGCTCTCCCTACGGACGCTGGGCCGCTTCGGAAATCGCTAAGCGCATAGCCAGAAGCGGAACGACCGTGATCAGCGGCATGGCGGAGGGTATTGATTCGGCTGGCCAGCTTGCCTGTCTGAACGCCGGCGGTTCCACAATAGCCGTGCTGGGTACCGGGGTGGATATATGCTTTCCCCGTTCTAACCGGGTGTTGTATCAAAGCATTATTGAAAAAGGCCTTGTGCTCAGCGAGTACCCTCCGGGAACACCGGGCTACGCCTCCAATTTTCCCCGGAGAAACCGGATCATCAGCGGTCTGTCCAGGGCCGTAATAGTGGTGGAGGGAGCCAGGAAAAGCGGCTCCATGATTACAGCGGGACTTGCCGCGGAGCATGGCAGAGACGTGTTTGCCGTTCCGGGAAACATCAATCAGCCGAACAGTATAGGAGTAAACGCCCTTATAGCCGACGGAGCTTGCCCCATCATGGATCTGGATGAGCTGAACGTCCAGCTTGGCTTAGGCAGCGCAATCAAAGCGGCGGCTGCAAATCTGAGCAGGGAGGAGCTGTCCGTGATGGAGCTGATAAGGCTGAACCCGGGAATCAGCGTCTCAAAGCTGCTGGAAAGATGCGGCTGCTCCGCCGGCCATATGATGAGCCTTGTATCCGGCATGGAGCTGAAAGGGGTATTAAGGATAGAGGGCGGCAGATTGTATATTTCAAATTAATATAATATGACAATACGATCACTTGTCTTGACATATTCTACCTTATATATATAATATAAAATCACTTTTATACGAAAGGGGAAAATATGGCCGGAAAAGTATTAGTGATAGTAGAGTCACCGTCCAAGGCAAAGACCATAGAGAAATTTCTCGGAAGCAGGTATAAGGTAGTAGCTACCAAGGGGCATCTGCGCGATCTTCCGAAGAGCAGACTCGGTGTCAATATCGAAGACAATTTTACGCCCGAATACATCAATGTCAGGGGTAAAGGGGATACGATCAAGGAAATCAAGGCAGCAGCCAAGGATGCTTCCAAGGTCTATCTTGCAACAGACCCTGACCGTGAGGGCGAAGCAATATCCTGGCATATCTGTTCCATACTGGGTATAGATCCTGCCAAGGCAAGCAGGGTAACATTCCATGAGATCACCAAGCCTGCGGTGTTAGAGGCAGTCAAGAACCCCAGACCTGTAGACATGATGCTTGTGGATGCCCAGCAGGGTCGCAGGGTCCTTGACAGGGTCGTCGGCTACAAGATAAGCCCGCTGCTTTGGGCAAAGGTTTCCAGAGGTCTTTCCGCCGGAAGGGTTCAGTCCGCTGCCCTTAAGCTGATTTGCGACAGGGAATCGGAGATAGAGGCTTTTATCCCGAGGGAATACTGGAATATCAGCGCAGATCTTTGCAGAAAGGGCCTGACTCCCGCCAGGGAAAAGAAGGAAAGCTTTACCGCCCGCCTGGAACAGCAGGGCGGCAAGAAGCTCACCGTAAACAACGGGGACGAGGCAAGGGCTGTAAAGGCCAGGCTGGATGACGGAAAGTACATCGTAAGCAAAATCGAAGAAAAGCAGACCTACAGAAAGCCTTATGCACCCTATACCACATCTGTGCTTCAGCAGGATGCCTCCATCAAGCTGGGTTATACGCCAAAAAAGACCATGATGCTGGCGCAGGAGCTTTACGAGGGAGTTGCCGTCAAGGGTCACGGTACAGTGGGTCTTATTACCTATATCAGAACGGACTCTGTAAGAGTATCGGATATAGCAGATGCAGCATGCAGGGAGTTTATCAGGCAAAACTACTCCGAGGATTATCTGGGTAATAATGTCTACAGCAATAAAAAGGGGAACTCTCAGGACGCTCACGAGGCTATCAGGCCCAGCTATGTAGATATCACTCCGGAGGATGTTAAGGATTCCCTCAATGCGAATCAATACAGGCTTTATAAGCTTGTCTGGTCCCGTTTTGTGGCAAGTCGGATGAAATCCGCCGTATACGACAGCATGAGCGCTGATATCAAAAACGGAGACTATACCTTCAGGGTGAACGGCCGCAGACTGGTATTCGACGGCTTTTTAAGCGTCTATTCCGACAATTCCGAGGAGAAGGACAGGATGCTTCCCGATCTTAAGGAGGGCGAAGAGCTCAAGCTGCTGCAGCTTACAGTAGAGCAGAAATTTACAGAGCCCCAGTCCAGATTCACGGAGGCCAGCCTGATAAAGGAGATGGAGGATAAGGGCATAGGCAGGCCAAGCACCTATGCGCCTATAGTATCCAATCTGGTCGACAGAAGGTATATTTACAAAGAAAAAAAGAGCCTCGCTCCCACCGATCTGGGCATGAAGGTTACCAGAGATATCATGGAGGCTTATTTCAAGGAGCTTGTTGACGCCGATTTTACCGCCCGTATGGAGGAGAATCTGGATAAGGTAGAGGAGGGCAATGCAAGCTGGCAGGATGTCGTTTCCGAGTATTACGACGGGTATATACAAAGGCAGCTCAAGGCTGCAGAGGGCGAGCTCCAGAAGATAGAGATCGCTCCCGAGCTTACAGATGAAAAATGTCCCCAGTGCGGAAGGCTTCTGGCCATCAAGCACGGAAGATTCGGCAATTTCCTTGCGTGTACAGGATTCCCGGAGTGCAGATTCACCAAATCCATAATAGTCGGAACCGGAGTTCCCTGCCCTAAGTGCGGCAAGGAAATAGTTGCAAAGCGCAGCAAAAAGGGCAAGACCTTCTATGGCTGCTCCGGTTACCCGGATTGTGACCAGATATACTGGTACAAGCCCGTGAATAAGGCCTGTCCCAATTGCGGAAGCCTGCTGGTGGAAAGAGGGCGCAACCTGCAATGCTCCAATCCCAAGTGCGGTTATTCCGAGAGAAGACCTAAATCTGATGAATAAGCGGAGGCTCATAATAAAATGACGGAATTTCATGCTACTACAATTTGTCTGGTCAAGAGAGGCCCTGAAGATATCTGCATAGGCGGAGACGGTCAGGTGACCATGGGCGAGACAGCAATAATGAAGAACAATGCCAAAAAAGTCAGGAAGATTTACAAAAATCAGGTTATTTCAGGCTTTGCAGGCTCTGTTTCCGATGCCTTCTCACTTACGGAAAAGTTCGAAAAAAAGCTCGAAGAGCATGGGGGAAACCTGAAAAAGGCCGCAGTGGCCCTGGCTCAGATGTGGAGAAGCGAGCAGGGAGCCAGAAATCTGGACGCCCTGATGCTGGTTGCCGGTAAGGAAAACATATTGCTTATTTCAGGAAACGGAGAAGTCATTGAGCCGGACGCCGATTACGTCGCCATAGGCTCAGGCGGCAATTTCGCCTATGCGGCAGCCCATGCACTTTATGATCATACCGACATGGATGCGGAATCCATAGTTAGAGAAGCGCTCAACATAGCTTCCGATATCTGTGTTTATACCAATAAGCACATTTCCGTAGAAAAGCTTTAGGAGGCAGCAAATGGCATCAACACTTCAGAACATGACTCCCAGAGAAATCGTCGCAGAGCTCGACAAATATATCATTGGCCAGAACGAAGCCAAAAAATCGGTGGCCGTAGCCCTCAGGAACAGATACCGCAGGAGCCTGCTCTCCGAGGAAATGAGAGAGGAGATCACTCCCAAGAACATTCTGATGATGGGACCCACCGGCGTGGGCAAGACCGAAATCGCCCGCAGGCTCGCAAAGCTTATGGATGCGCCCTTTGTAAAGGTTGAAGCGACCAAGTACACCGAGGTCGGCTATGTGGGCAGGGATGTGGAATCCATGGTCAGAGATCTTATGGAAGCCTCCATGAGAGTCACAAAGCAGAAGCATATAGATGAAAAATATGAGGTCGCCAAGGATCTTGCTGAAGAAAAGATCATAGCAGCAATAATCCCCGGGAAAAAGCGCCGCAATCCGGCTCCCAATCCCTCAAACCCCTACAGCTTTCTGATGGGCGGCCAGCATGCCACCTACACACAGACCACGGAAAAGATCGAGTCCAAAGACGATCACCCCGAAGGGGATGTTGAGCTTGCCAGGGAGCAGGTCCGCCAGCAGCTTAAGGCCGGCCTTCTGGAGGATCAGTATATTGAAATCGATGTGGAGGAGCAGCCCAAGGATGCCAATCTGGATGTAGCGTCCGGCGCTTCGATAAGCATAGGGAACATTTTTGATATAATGGGCGGTCAGAAGAAGTTCAAGCGCAAGAGCATGAAGGTCAAGGATGCCCGCAAGGTGCTTATTGAGCAGGAGGCCCAGAACCTTATAGATATGGATCAGGTGACCTCGGAGGCCATTGAAAACTGCGAGCAGAACGGTATTATCTTTATCGATGAAATAGACAAGATCGCCAACGGCAGCAGCTACAGAGCAGGGGCAGATGTATCCAGGGAGGGCGTTCAGCGGGATATTCTTCCCATAGTCGAGGGCAGCGTAGTCAATACCAAATACGGGCCCGTTAAGACCGACCATGTGCTCTTTATAGGCGCCGGCGCTTTCCATGTCTCCAAGCCCACGGATCTGATCCCCGAGCTTCAGGGCCGTTTCCCCATCAGGGTGGAGCTGGACAACCTTACAAAAGAGGATTTCATACGCATACTCACCGAGCCTGACAATGCTCTGCTCAAGCAGCACAAAGCTCTGCTGGAGACGGAGGGAGTCAATATCGTGTTTACTGATGACGCTGTTGAAGCCATCGCGACCATGGCAAGCCTTGTCAACGACCAGACGGAGAATATCGGAGCCCGAAGGCTTCATACCATAATGGAAAAGCTTCTGGAGGATATTTCCTTTGCTCTGCCCGATCCCGATATGAGCGAAATCAGCATAGACGGAGAATATGTGCGCAGCAAATTCGCGGAATCCATAGCCGCAGAGGATCTGGACAGGTATATACTCTAATATGATATTTGATGAAAACAATTATGTCAGCGATCGCGAAAGCAGCCGCGCCATTCTGGTCGGTATAAGTCTGGGCGAGGACATAAGCTATTCCATGGAAGAGCTTGCAGGGCTTGCGGAGGCTGCGGATGCCACGGTTCTCGGTACCATGACTCAGAATGCGGAACGCATCAACGCGGGAACCTTTATAGGCAGCGGCAAGCTGGAGGAGCTTTCCGGGCTTGTTGCCTCAATGGAGGCGGATCTTGTCATCTTCAACGATGAGCTTACCGGCATGCAGCTTAGGAATATAGAGGATGCGGTAGGTGTGAAGGTCATCGACCGTACCATTTTGATCCTCGATATTTTTGCCTCCAGGGCAAGCACTGCAGAGGGCAAGCTTCAGGTTGAAATGGCTCAGCTGCAGTACAGAATGCCGAGGCTGCTGGGCTTCGGCAAATCGCTTTCCAGGCTCGGAGGCGGAATTGGTACCAGGGGCCCGGGCGAAAAAAAACTGGAATCTGACCGAAGACACATCCAGCGTCGTATAGACGAAATACGGAAAGAGCTTAAAGAGCTTCAGTCAAACCGAGCGGTCCAGCGTTCAAAAAGGCAGAATTCGGATATTCCGGTGGTTGCCCTTGTAGGCTATACCAATGCGGGGAAATCATCGGTGATGAACCGTCTGCTGGCTATGAATGACAGGCCGGATAAGCAGGTCTTTGAAAAAGACATGCTTTTTGCCACCCTTGATACCGCACAGCGGCATATAAGTCTCGACAGCAGGCATTCCTTTATTCTGGTCGATACCGTTGGCTTTGTGAGCAAGCTTCCCCATGCTCTGGTGGACGCTTTTAAGGCTACACTGGAAGAGCTTAGCTATGCAGATCTTCTTCTGCATATAGTGGACGCGGGCTTTGAGGATGCGGATTTTCACATCGGAGTCACAAACAGCGTAATAGCTCAGCTTGGGGCAGAGGATAAGCCTTCGGTGCTGGTGTTCAACAAGATGGATCTGGCACCGGACCGGGAGCTGCTTGGCTACGGTCAGA
>JAZRXE010000101.1:0-6615 GCA_045600065.1 Anaerovoracaceae bacterium | reverse complement strand
TATTGCCTGTTTTGATTTAAAATTCAAAAAAGTTGGATTTGTTTTCACACATAAATTCTAACACAAAAGAAGGACCTTGAGCTCTTTTGAACTCTTGGTCCTCCTTTGTTTTTAGAGGCTGCTTTTTTCACAGCCCCTTTTTTGTTCTTTTGATTGCCGGGCTGCAGATCAGAGCTTTCGGAGGCCTTGACCTGCCTGATTTTCTGTCTGTCCGATGTATTTTTATACTGTCCGGAAGCTCTCTTGAGCGCTTGGCACGTTCAGTATCAGTTCATAAAAAGTTTATATTTCGGATGTATCCTAAATTGGAATCATAGGATTTGCTATGGTCATGGAATACAAGATCCACAGCCGGCGTTTAATTCTGCGCGGAATGCGGGAAGGACAACCGCATCTTCCGCATATAAACACTGGAGTATCCATGAATAATCATTTTAAGCGCATAATTTCTTTAACAGTCATGCTCAGCATGCTGTTTTGTGCTGTCGCAAGCGCATCGGATCACCCGTTTTATTCCGATGTTCAGACTTCTCATTGGGCATATGAATATATCGAAGAATGCCGGGTTCAGGGTGTTATGGAGGCTGCCTTTTATGACAGTCAGACTTCATGCGCATATTTTCAACCTGACAGCAGTATGGACATCGCCCAGCTTTTCACTGTTCTTGCCAAGGGCTTTTATCCTGATCTTTACGGGGAATACTGCAAACAGTATCCCGCTGCTTTGTATTCTTACGATGCTGCGGCTGTCCGGCTCTTTTCGGACAGAGGATTTTCCGCCGAAAACGAGTCTGAGGGAGCAAAGCTGAGCAGGGCAATGCTCGCCCGTGCCATACTGATTCTTATGCAGGATCTGGGAACCGCACTTCCCTCTGAATCCGAGCTTCAGTCCGCAGCTGCGGCCATAGGAGATTGGGAACAGATAGAGTCCTCCTACGATTCTGAATACAGGCAGGCAATTAAGGCGGTCTATGCCTGGGGCATTATGAACGGAGTCGATGAAAAGGGAAGCTTTATGGCGGACAGAGCTCTGACAAGGGCTCAGCTTGCGGCTGTGTACTGCAGACTGGACGAAGCTCTCGAAGGCAGGACCTTCTCACAGGCCATGTCTGAAAAGGGTGTAAGCATCAGCGAAGATGACCGCATATATGCAAGTATCATGGCCATGCAGCCGGATTATCCCGAGGGCCTGTCGTGGACAAACGAGAGGCATTTCAGAGGCTATGGCTGCGAGGCCTTCTGCCAGATCGTGGTGAGCCGGGTTTTCGGAGATGACGCAAAGGCTGTCAGGTATACCGACAAGAGCTGCATCAGAGTGGGCGATATTCTGAGGATCAACAACAATTCCCATTCCGTAATGGTGCTGCAGATCAAGGATGGTCAGCTGGTCATCTGCGAGGGCAACTACAACGGACAGATGCACTGGGGCAGAACCCTGGATGTGGATTCCCTTGATCTGAGCTTCGGGCGCAGCTTCAGGCAGTAAGCTTCCGGAAAAACAGTATTCAACAGCCATACCGCTGCGGCAGCTTATGCCGGCAGCATCGCTAAATAACAAAACTCCCTGACAACATGTCATCGCCGGGTTCTGATGACTGTGCCGGGGAGTTTTTATGTCTCTTTTATCTTCAGGGGCTATTTTCCGTAGGCAGAGAACAGCCTTACATAGAAGTCCACATTGTCTTCAAGCGCGTCTATCCTCATGGCCTCGTTGACCTTATGGGCCGCGCCCTTGAGCTTTATCCTGTCATCGCTGACTATGCCCGTGAACCTGTAAATGCTGTTATCCGGGCATACTCCGCAGTAATACCTGGAGTCGGTCCCTCCGAAGAGTATGGTGGGGATAACGGTGATCCCGGGGTATTTCTCCTTTACTATGGATTCGATCAGCTTATAGCCGTAGCTGTCTGCGGACTGAACCGGGGGAGCCTCGGTGCCCTTGATGACCCTGATGCCCACTTCCTCGGGGAGCACGGACCTGCAGTGATCTATCACATCCTGTATGCTGTCTCCGGGCAGTGTCCTGACATTGGCGGTCATGGATGATCTTTCGGGCAGTATGTTCGCCTGCTCACTGCCCTTTGCCATGGTCAGGGCGATCGTGGTGCGAAGGAAGGGCTCCATGCTCTTGTTTGACTCCATGATGGGCACTATTTTGTCCCAGTTCTTTTCAACGCCCTCTGCGCACAGGGCTGCCAGGGTGCTGTCTGTCATAAAGGGGGCGCGGGCCTGAAGCTGCCTGCCCACCACCTCGGTGTACCTTATGGGCATGGGATTGTCCTCCAGGGCGCACATGGCCCTGCACAGTCTTCCCAGTCCGGTGTGTTTTCCGGGTGCGGAGGAGTGTCCGCCATCATCGGTCAGGAAGAATTCCAGATCCAGATAGCCTTTTTCGCTGACTATGATCTCTGCGGTATATTCACCCTTGGTGTTGATGTTTATACCGCCGCATTCGTCCACCATGCAGCCTATCTCTATGCCTCTTTTTTTGAATTCCTCTGCCATGATCATGGCTGCAGGGCCTTTTCCTCCCATAATCTCTTCGTTGTAGCCGAATGCGAAATACAGGTCGTAAGAGGGCTTGAAGCCATCGGCGATCAAAAGCTCCAGGGCATCCATATATGCCTGGATATTGCACTTGGAATCCGTGCTGCCTCTGCCCCATACAAGGCCCTCCGCTATGGCTCCGCTGTACGGAGGATAGATCCAGCTTGAAGGATCTCCTTCGGGCACCACATCCTGATGGGCTGTCATTACAAGGGGCTTCTTGCCGCTGCTGCCGTCTCCCTTCCAGCTGTAGAGCAGGGCGCCCTTGCCTATGATTTCTTTGTTCATGGTCTTGTGAACAAGGGGGTAGGCCTCCTCAAGGTAGGTCTGGAACTGCCTGAATACATCGAAGTCCATGGTATCCGGATCCGGGTTGGATCTTGTGGGATACTGTACCATGCGGCTCAGGTGTTGTGCGTATAGCTCTTTGTCGTAAGTCATGGTTTCTCCTTTCTTAATAATATGTTGCTGATTCTATTGTACCCGAAGAGCCGCAAATATCAATATTGCACACTTGCCAATGGTATTTTTTTGTGGTAAGATACAGCGACTTATGAAGTGAGCAAAATAATGGAAATAGAAATGAAATACAGTCTTCCCGACAAGCAGACGGCCGAGGCACTTTGGGAGGACGAAGAACTTAAGGAGCTTACCGACAGAAGCACAGCGGAGAGCCTTATCATGAAGGCCGTATATTTTGATACCGAAGACAGGGTCCTCAGCGGCAATGATGTTGCATTCAGAGTCAGAACCGAAGGGGATCTGTCCTTTGCCACCATAAAATACGGAGGCAGGGTGGAAAACGGGCTTCACGAAAGGGGAGAAGTGAACATCCCCGTCAGCAGCGGAAGCTATTTTATCCAGCCTGACCTTGAAATACTCCGTGCCTGCGAGGAGGGAAGGATGCTCTGCAGCCTTACCGAGGGCAAGCCTTTGCTGAATCTGCTGGAGATGCATTTTCTGCGCAAGCGCTGCAGGCTCAGCTACGGCGGCAGCCTTATCGAGCTGTCCGTAGATACAGGAAGCATCATTACAGACAACGGGGATATCCCCATATTGGAACTGGAGCTGGAGCTGTACGCCGGTACCGTGGAAGATATCAAGGCCATGGGTGCAAAGCTTGCAGAAAAATACTGTCTGGTTCCTCAGGACAAGTCAAAATTAGCGCGGGGGCTGGAGCTTATAAACTCTTGAAGCCCTGCCGTTATTATGATATAATTTCTAAATGTTTCAAACTGAAACCATATAGGAGGTTTAAATGGTATCCGCATTGATCAGCAAGGAAAATAATAATGCAAAGTTCACCATGTCCTTTGCGGCTTCTGAATTCGACGAGGCACTGGACAAGGCATATAAGGAAGCAAGGAAAGACATCACCATAGATGGCTTCCGCAAGGGTAAGGCTCCCCGCAGCATCATCGAGAAGAAGTACGGCGCTACCGTATTTTATGAAGACGCGCTGGATATACTTTTCAACGAAGCATATCCCCGGGCTCTTGAAGAACTGGACATTGAGCCCATCGACAGACCTGAGCTCGCGTTCGGCGAAGAACCCATAGAAAAGGGCAAGGACTTTACCGTCACCATCACCGTTGCCATACCTCCTCAGATCGATCCCAAGGATTACATCGGAATCGAAGCCGAGCGCCAGGTACGCTACATCACTGATCAGGATGTCGAAGACGAGCTGATGGCGGCTCAGCAGAGGGCAGCCCGCCTTGTAAGCGTAGAGAGAGCAGCTCAGAACGGCGATACCCTGACTCTGGATTACTCCGGCTTTGTCGGCGATGATCAGTTTGAAGGCGGTACCGCAGAGGGTCAGACCCTCAAGCTGGGCTCCGGCACCTTCATCCCCGGATTCGAAGATCAGCTGGTAGGCGTAAGCGCAGGCGAAAGCAAGGATGTTGTGGTCACCTTCCCCGAGGAATACCACGAAGAAAGCCTTGCAGGCAAGGAAGCAGTCTTCAAGTGCACAGTTCACGAGGTCAAGGAACAGCAGCTCCCCGAGCTGAACGACGATTTTGCCCTTGATGTCAGCGAATTCGATACCCTCGAAGAATACAAAGCAGACCTTAAGGCCAAGCTGGAAAAGTATGCAGCAGACAATGCGGACATGAGCGGCAAGAACGCAGTCATGGAAAAGATCTATGAGGCTAACCCCGTGGAGCTTCCCGAGGTCATGATCCAGGACGAGCTCAGCGTAATGCTCGACGAGCTCAAGCAGCAGCTTCAGTATCAGGGCGCTACCGTTGAGATGTACTGCCAGCTTACCGGCAAGACCGAAGACGATCTTAAGGCCGATATGAAGGACGATGCGGTAAGAAGAGTTTCCAGCAGGCTCATCGTAAAGGCTATAGCCGATAAGGAAGGTATCACCGCCTCCGACGAGGATGTGGAGAACGAGCTGGTCGATATGGCAGCCGAGTACGGCATGGATGTTGAGACCTTCAAGAAGTTCTTCCCCGAAAGCAACAACAAGTACATCAAGCAGGATCTGAGACTGCGCAAGGCCGTGGAATTCTGCTACGCTCAGGCAAAGATCACCGATGTTGAGCTTAAGCCCGAACTTGATACTGCCGAGGAAGCAGCCGAATAATACTCAGTAAAATCTCAATTTCAGGCGGGGCATTCGTGTCCCGCCATAATTTTCATAGAGGAGGAACGCAAATGAGCAGTCTTATCCCCATGGTCGTAGAACAGAGCGCCAGAGGCGAGCGTTCCTACGACATCTATTCCAGACTTTTAAAGGACAGAATCATCTTCATAGACGGCGAAATCAACGACGAGACCGCCAGCCTTGTAGTCGCCCAGCTCCTGTTTCTGGAATCAGAGGATCCCGAAAAGGATATAAATATCTACATCAACAGCCCCGGCGGAGTCATTTCAAGCGGAATGGCCATTTACGACACAATGCAGTACATCAGGCCCGACGTCTGCACCATATGCATCGGAATGGCAGCATCCATGGCAGCCTTCCTGCTTTCCTCCGGTGCCAAGGGCAAGCGCTACATACTGCCCAACGCAGAGGTGATGATACATCAGCCTCTGGGCGGAAGTCAGGGACATGCGGAGGATATGAGGATACACACCGAGCATATCATCAAGGTCCGTGAACGCATGAACAAGATACTTGCCGGCAATACCGGCAAGAGTGAAAAGACCATAGCAAAGGACACCGACAGAGATAATTATCTCAGCGCCGAACAGGCTGTGGCTTACGGTATAGTTGATAAGATAGTCAGCAAGAGATAGAAATGATCAAATACAACGATGAAAAAAACCTGGTCTGCTCCTTCTGCGGAAGGCCCGTGTCCATAGTCGGACGCATGGTTGCAGGTCCGGATGCATATATCTGCAGATACTGCCTGGACGACTGCAGGCAGATGCTGGCCGAAGAGGACCAGCTTGCGGAAGAAAATTCAGAGCAGGCCGAAGACAAGCTGCCTACCCCCAGAGAGATCACCGAAGCACTCTCTGAATATGTAATAGGGCAGGAGCAGGCAAAGAAGGTCCTGGCAGTGGCTGTTTACAACCATTACAAGCGCCTCAGGGAGGCTCAGCGCTCCGAAAAGCTGTCCGCGGCCCAGCGCAAGGATGCCGTGGAGATACAGAAGAGCAACATCATCATGATAGGCCCCACCGGCTCGGGAAAGACCTATCTGGCCCAGACCCTGGCAAAGCTGCTCAATGTTCCCTTCGCTATCGCCGACGCAACTGCCCTTACAGAGGCAGGCTATGTAGGTGAGGATGTGGAGAATATACTGCTGAAGCTGCTTCAGGCCGCTGATTTCGATATCGAAAAGGCTCAGAAGGGCATCATATATATAGATGAAATCGACAAGATAGGCAGAAAGGGTGACAATGCCTCTATTACCAGGGATGTTTCGGGTGAGGGCGTTCAGCAGGCGCTTTTAAAGATCATCGAGGGTAATGTTGCCAATGTCCCGCCCCAAGGTGGACGCAAGCATCCTCACCAGGAGTTTATACAATTTGACACTACAAATGTATTGTTTATATGCGGCGGTGCATTTGACGGTATGGACAAGATCATTCAATCCAGAATGGGTG
>JAZRXE010000100.1:0-19993 GCA_045600065.1 Anaerovoracaceae bacterium | reverse complement strand
AGCTATTTTATATTAATCCAGACTTAATTTCGTAAGCCTGTTGAGAGCTGCGGCAGCCTCAGCTCTTGTCAGAGCATTTAAGGGCTTCAGAAGGCTTCCTGAACCTCTCAGAACACCGGAGCTTACTGCCCAGTCCATGGCATCGCGGGCCCAGGAGCTGATCAGGTCGCTGTCCTCAAAGCCCTGAGATTCCGCCGCCGGGCAGTGCTCAAGTCCGCCTGCAAGCTGAAGATTGTAGAGCATTACCGCAAATTCCTCTCTGCTTACAGACTTAAGAGGCCTGAAGCTTCCGTCTCCGTAGCCCTCGCTTATTCCCCTGGCTGCAGCATAGCTTACAGCATCGTAATACCAGGCATCAGCGGGAACATCGTTAAAGGGCATTTCATCTGATTTTTCTGCGCTTTCATCAAGTCTCATAAGCACTGTCACAAGCATTGCCCTGTTCAAGATCTTGCCGGGATAAAAGAAGTCTCCGTCACCCTCCATTATTCCGCTGAGGCATATGCTTTCCACATCGCTGAAATACCAGGCATCCGCGGGAACATCCGCAAAGCCTGCCGCGTCATTGTCTGCATAGGCTGCGGTAACAGCGGCAAACGTCAATAGAACTGATAATAAGCAGGCAGAGAATCTTTTAATCATCTGATCCATCCTCCTCGGCAGGATTTATCACAGGCACGGCAGAAAGCTCCTTGAGCTCGCAAAGACGCCATCTGCTGTCATCGCAGTAATAAATATAGTATATATTGTCTACAGGAAAGCTGATATCACCGTCAGGTGACTGTATCACATAGGTGCATTCGGCCTCCAGGCTCATGATCCTGTTTGTCCATTTGCAGCATTCGGTGATCTTGAAGTCCTTGACATAGCTGCTTACCTGTCTGGCAAACAGCTCTCCTTCTCTGGGCTGAATGCGTGAAAACAGCGGAGCGGTGCTTAAAACATCACCCTTGAAGCTGTCCCATTGTATGTCACCGGAAAGAAAATAGAGGTAATCCCGGTTGAAGCTTTCAGCTGTCTCGGTGATTGCTTCGTCGGCATTGACCATATTATCCATCACATATATCCTGCCCTCTGAAAGCTCCTTTATCTTCATTTCCGAGCCGGTGCCCGTAACAGGCAGAGCCTTGAACAGATTTACGAATCTGTAGACATAATGATCGGGAACCTTTATATCCGGCAGGGTCCTGTGGAGCTCGGTAAAATCGTCCAGTATATATCCGGTCTGCAGGGGGGACATACTGGTAAGAGCTGCTCCGCCCACGTAGACCTGATCGGGATGGCTGACAACATAATCTGCCGTTACCAATCCGTTTACGGAAGTTACGCCGTATTCGGGAAGGTTAAGTAAACCCGCTTCTCCGGTCTTGTTTACGACTATTCTTATAAGCTCGGTCTCATCGACACTTATGATATAGACGCCATCCTCCTGCTCTGATGAAACATAGCTGATGTCCTTATCCGCCGCTGCCTCGGCAAGATACTTTCCGCTGTCGGAGATGGGTATATGCGAATTGTAGTATCCGTATTCACGAAGCAGCTTCTCGCAGCTGCCCTTGCTGCTTTGCTGCCTTAATTCATCGCAAAAGCCCGATACTAAAACATCGGGTGTGTACAAATCGTAGTTTCTCAGATCTGTCCATATGTCGGCCCATATAAAAAGCACAGTGCCTATTATCAGCAATATGAGACCGTTGCGCAGCCTTTTGAGGGTATCGCTGTTAAATGTCATTTTCACCCTCCGCAATATCCTCTCCGGTGATCTCAGTCTGATCTGTCCAGCCGAAATATTCCGCTACACGCTGATATCTTGTGCCCTTCCAGCTGTCTCCCAGACGCTGGGCGTACATTGGCGAGGGGCCGCAGAAGGCAATCTTCAAGGCCCCCCAAAGACCTACGGATGCGGCAAGCAAAAGGCCGAGCAGCCAGAGAATTATCTTCTGTCCTGTGCTCAGGCTGTGTTTTTCTGTGAAGTTCTGAGTGTAATCGTTTTCCATTTATTATTTTACACCGGACTGATAACCGCCCTGGTAGCTCTTGGTTTCGGACACCACAATAAATACGTCTTCATCAAGCTTATGGAGCATAGCCTCGTAGGAAGAAAGCAGATTCTTGTCCATATCGGCAAGTATCATGTACTTTTCTCCGGAATAATCGGAGCCGTTGACTTCCAGAACGGTGATACCAAAGCCGGAGTCTCTGATAGTCTTTATCATGGCCTCGTCTCTCTTGCTTGTTACAGCCTGGACCAGCACATGGCCCTTGATGAATTTGGAAGAAAGCATTCCGCCCACAAAGGTGCCCAGTGCAAATCCCCCTGCATAGGCTATACCTACTGCGATCGCCGGCGCGTCAGAATTCAGGGCATCCCTTGCCACTGTGAACCAGACGAAAATCTCCACAAAGCCCACCGCTGCGGCTGTATAGGCCTTTCCCTTTACGGTGAGCATGGTTCTGATGGTGCCCAGGCTTACATCAAGCACACGGCACAGACATACCTTGACGCATGTCAGAATAATTGCTGTCGTTGTCATAATTACCTCCTTTTGATAAGCATAGAGATTATAACACTACAACCTTTGCATATCAATCAAAACAGGCCGTGAAAACTCTCAAATTCAGCCCTTCTGAAAGATTAAAACGAAGAAATTTCGACAATATGCTTGATATTTGAAACCTAATATATTACAATAATCAGGCACTTAAGTTGCGGGCTGTTAGCTCAGCTGGTTAGAGCGCCTGCGTCACATGCAGGAGGTCGTTGGTTCGAGTCCAGTACAGCCCACCATATACGGATCCGCAAGGGTCCGTTTTTTAATGCGCTTGCAGCTGCTGTGCTTCAACGCAAAACAAGACCGCCCGAAGCGGAGCGGCCTTGCAGCCTTTATTGCTTAGAATCTTTCTCTATGTATCTTTGCCATGTCGGCATCATCTAAGGATCTGCCCGGAAGCTCCTGTGCAGGATGCCCCAGAGCCATCATGCAAAGCACTGAGTACTTTTCGGGTATGCCCAGATGCCGCTTGAGATAAGCCTCGGAGCTGAGTCTTTCGCCGTCCTCAACGATTTCCGAGAATCTGTTTCTGCAGTGAATCCACACGCAGCCAAGGCCAAGCTCAGTGGCCCTGAGCATCATCTGGCCCATGGCAAGCGCGCCGTCCTCTATCCAGGCATCGGCCTTCTCGCTGTCGCCTATCACCACTATGACGGTGTCAGCCGCGGCTGCGGTAACACTGCTGCCCTGCCTGCCCTGAGCAGTTTTTATTACATTCTCTTTATCTCTGACCACAACAAATTCTATGGGCCAGAGTCCCTTGCTGCTGGGGGTCACAAGACCCGCTCTGAGTATGGCGTCAAGATCAGCCTCGGAAACAGGCTCATCTGTGTATTTTCTGATGCTTCTGCGCTTTTGTATAGCTTCGCAAAGTTCCATAAATATCTCCCTTCTGGACAGTTGATCCATTGGACGGATAAAGTTTGCTCCGGTCCATGTTCACGGTTTACACTATTTAACATTATAGCACGGCTATGCCGGGCGGACAATATTGCGGGTACGAGAAAAGCGGCCCTTGCGCACGGGCCGCTTTTTACCTTTAGCTAAAGTCAAAGTCTATGCTGTTAAGCTATTCCTCTGCAAGTACGATTGCCTGACCGTCGTAATAACCACAAGTGGGGCAAACTCTGTGAGGGAGCTTAGGTTCATGACACTGAGGACAAATGGAGACAGCAGGAGCTGTTTTCTTCATATTAGCTGCTTTTCTGCTCTTTGTCTTAGCTGAGGATGTTCTTCTCTTTGGAACTGCCATGTCTACACCTCCTTTTTCTCAAAAATAACTATTACAGTATAGTTAAGCAGTCTTGAATTGTCAAGACTATTTTGAAACCAGTCTCAGGGTATCCAGAGCGATCATAAGCTCTTCGTTGGTGGGCATCAGGATAACCTTTACTCTGGAATCGTCTGCGGAGATGATGGTCTCCTTGCCGCGGACCTTGTTCTTTTCAGGATCCAGCTTGATTCCCAGCCATTCCATATCTGCGCAGATGGCAGCTCTGGTGGTGTAGCTGTTCTCGCCAATGCCTGCGGTGAATACCAGGGCATCCACGCCGTTCATTTCGGCTGCATAAGCTCCGATATAATGCTTTACTCTGTGATAAAAGATGTCCAGAGCCAGCTTTGCTCTTTCGTTGCCTGCGTTGGCTGCTTCCTCAACGTCTCTGCAGTCTGCGGAAACACCGGAAACTCCAAGGAAGCCGGACTTCTTGTTCATGATGGTGTCCATTTCCTTAAGGCTCAGGCCTTCCTTCTCGGCGATGAAGGGAACGATGGCGGGGTCGATGTCGCCGCAGCGGGTGCCCATTTCAAGGCCTTCCAGCGGTGTCAGGCCCATGGAGGTATCCCAGCACTTGCCGTTCTTGATGGCGGAAACGGAGGAACCGTTGCCCAGGTGGCAGTTGATGATCTTGAGCTCTTCGGGCTTCTTTCCCAGGAACTCGGCAACTCTTTCGCCGATGAATCTGTGAGAGGTTCCGTGGAAGCCGTATCTTCTTACGGAATACTTTTCGTAATATTCATAGGGCAGAGGATAAATGTAGTTGGCTGCAGGCATTCCCATACCGAAGGAAGTATCGAATACAGCTACCTGGGGAGTACCGGGCATCAGCTTTTCGCAGGCTTCGATTCCCATCAGGTTTGCGGGGTTGTGCAGGGGTCCCAGGGGGATGCAGTCTCTGATGGCCTGCTTGCAGGCCTCGTCAACTATGCAGCTTGCAGTGAACTTTTCGCCGCCGTGCAGTACTCTGTGTCCTACGGCACCCAGCTCGTCCATGCTTGCCAGAACGCCGTGATCGGGATCTACCAGAGCTTCCAGAACCAGGCTGATAGCATCAGAGTGATCCTTCATGGGCTGCTGAACGATGAACTTGTCCTGGCCGATCTTGGTGTGGGTCAGGATAGATCCTTCGATGCCGATTCTTTCTACAAGGCCCTTGCACAGCAGGCTCTGATCGTCCATTTCCAGAACCTGATATTTCAGTGAAGAGCTTCCGCAGTTTACTACTAATACCTTCATGTTGATCTCCTTTTATATAAGTGATTTAGTCAGAATATTAACAAACTAACCTGTTGATTATATAACGCCGCGCGGTGATTTGCAAGCCTAACTGCCCTGCTGCCTGTCAAGATGAGAGCAGAACCAGCCGTTTATCTCCGTAAGCCTTTCCACTCGCTGATGGGGTCTTCCCGTTCTGGAAAGATTATGGTTTTCGCCCTTGAAGAAGGCCATCCTACAATCCACGCTGTTCTTTCTCATGGCCATGTACATCTGCAGCGCGTCGGTCATCCAGCAGCGGTAGTCCTCCTCGGACTGAATGAACAGAGTGGCTGTCCGCGCAAGATGTGCATTTTTAAGCGGAGAATGCTCCCAGACCGTATCAAAGCTCTCCCAGGGTGTGAATTCCAGCTGGCGGATATTGTGATAATAGCCTATGTCCGTGGTGAAGGGCTTGGTCAGGTAGTTGGAAATGCTCCTCTGGGCACAGGCTGCCTTGAAGCGGTCCGTATGACCCACCATCCAGTTGACCATAAAGCCGCCGTAGCTGCCGCCGCAGCAGGCCAGGTTATCTTCGTCGATGTCCGGGAACAGCTTCAGCGTGGCCTCCGTGAAGTCCATCAGATCGTTGAAATCTATGCCGCCCAGCTGCCCGGTGATGTTAGCAAAGGAATCACCCCTGCCGTCACCCCCTCTGGGGTTGGTGTAGAACACAAAGAAGCCTTCAGCGCTCAGCATCTGCATCTCCAGGTTGAACAGATCTCCGTAGACCCCCTTTGGACCTCCGTGGATCTCCAGCACGCCTGGGTACTTCTTTCCGGGCTCATAGCCCGCAGGCTCCAGCAAAAAGCCGTCAAGCTCCCAGCCGTCTCTATTTATGATCTTATATGTCCTGGGTATGCTGATTCTATGGGTATTCACAAACTCGTCATTGAAGCCGCTCAGCCGTTTTTCGTTTCCATTGATCAGATCAAATTCGAACAGCTCGCAGGGTAATCCTCCGCGCATGGCAACATAAATAAGCTTATCGTCAACAACATCGAAGCAGCTGACAGAGCCTGCATTTGTCACAAGCCCGCTTAAATTTCCGTCCTTATCCATTGCCATTATGCAGTCGTCATCGCGGACGGTCATTATCATGTAAAGCTTATCTTCCACTGCCCTGATCTGGCTTCCGCCGCCGTAAGAGGAATCCGTGGTGGCGGAGCCTCCCACAGAAGCGTCTGCATAAGGCAGAGTGCGAATGCTCAGATCATCTAAAGAAGCGCAGCAGAACAAGGGATTGACCCCGGGCCATTGGTTCAGACACTTCTGATAGAACAGCTCACCGTTCCAGAAGCAAATGGCGTCAATTGAGTATGCTCCCTGTTCTTCTATGGTGCTGAGTTCTTTGTTTTTTATATCGTAGAGCCACAGACCGCTGTTCTGACGGTAAACGCCCTCATCCGGCATGCAGCCGGAAAAAGCGATAAATCTTCCGCAGGGGCTGGCTGAGACTGCAGCAGTCTTATAGCCGGGCAGACTTATCTGATTCAGGCTTTGATCAGCTTCGTCGAATACGAACACGGCATCTCTTGTCTTGTTGGTTATGCCCTCTCCGTTAGACCAGAAGGGAAGCTCGTCAAAGACCTCGAAATCAACGCCGATTTGGGCATGGTAAGGCCTTTCGTCAGGAGCTTCAGCCATGGATATGCGGCACAAGGCCATGTATTTCCCGTCGCCCAGAGCCTTAAAGCTGCGGACCTTACCGGGAACATCGAAGGCTTTTACAGCCTCTCCGCCCCCTGCAGGAAGCCTGTAAAACAATGTGTGATCCTTTTCGGCTTTTTCTCTTGAGCTGCAGGAAAACAGCAGGCTTCCGTCCTTTTGCCAGCTTACATCGGAGTATTTGCCATCGGCTGTAAGCTGCCGTATGCTGCCGCTTGCATTGTCTCTGATCCAGAGTGCGGAAATATACGAATTTGAAGCCTCGTCTGTTCTTGTTACAGTAAAAACAGTCCTGCTTTTATCCGGCGAGACGCTGACAGCAGAGAGGAATCTCAGTTCGTAAAGGTCTTTGGCAGTGATCTTCTTAAGCATTTTTCCCGTCCTCCTTCAGATATTTGTCCATCCAGCCGGCTATTTCCTCCAGCCTCCTGAGCCTGGGTCTGGGCCTTCCCGTTCTGGAGAGATTATGGTTTTCTCCCTTGAACAGCACCAGCCTGGTATCCACGCTGTGCATCTTCAGAACAGTGTACATGGCAATGCCCTCTCCCATGAAGCAGCGGTAATCCTCCTGGGAATGTATGAACAGCGTGGGAGTGACCGCTTTATCGGCGTATTTCATGGGGGAAATATCCCAGAGCTTCTGAGCGTCGTACGACAGCTCGGCTCCGTGCTCACCGCCGTTGAACCAGTAGCTGATATCTCCGGTGCCCTCGTAGCTGATCCAGTTGCTTATGGATCTCTGGGCGCAGGCAGCCTTGAATCTGCCGGTATGGCCTATGATCCAGTTGGTCATGTAGCCGCCGTAGCTGCCGCCTGTCACACCCAGCCTGTCTGCATCCATATCAGGATATCTGCTCAGGCACTCGTCGGTAAAGTCCATGATATTTTTGTAATCCAGATCGCCGTACTTGCCGTAAAGATCGGCGAAGCTGCGGCCCCTGCCGTCCGAGCCTCTGGGATTGGAGTAGATGACAAAATAGCCTCTGGCAGCCCAAAGCTGCATTTCATGGCAGAAGACGCTGCCGTAGATGCCTCTGGGGCCTCCGTGGATGTTCAGAATGGCAGGATATTTCTTTCCGGGCTGATAATCCGCAGGCTTCATGACCCAGCCGTGGATCTCAAAGCCGTCAGAAGCCGTAAAGCTCATAAATTCAGGCGTGGATACCTGATATTCCGCGCTGATTCCGTCGTTGAAGTCAGTAAGCCTGATCTCCTTTCCTTCTGCAAGCTCGTAAAGCTCGGGCAACCCGTCTCCCCTCATGGCTGTATATATAAGCCTGCCCTGCCTTGCGTCGAGGCTGAACACGCTGCCTTCTCCCGTAAGTCTGGGGCTTATGTTGCCCAGCTCGTCTATGGTTCTTATATAAGAGGAATCGAATTCGGAAACAGTAAAGAAAAGCTTCCCGCCTTCCACAGCCCTTGTGCTGCCGCTGTCAAGCGCGCTGTCTGTGGTCACCGAGCCGCCCTGAATGCTCATGTCCGGATCGCAGAGCTTGTCGCTGAGTCCCGTGTAAAGATCAAAGCTGTACACAGCTCCGCATTCGTAGCGGTTCACGCCCTTGACCTTTATCTGCAGAAGGGCCTTGTTTGAAGAAAGCAGAACAGGGTCGGAGATCTCCAACTTTCCTGGTTCTATCAGTTGCTTAAAGCTCAGATCCGCAGTATCGGCAATATAAAGACCGGGCTCGTGAGGACGTACATCGTCAAACTCAGCGCCTGTGATAAGCACCTGGCCTTCACATACGTTGAAGCCGTATACATCGAAGTATTCCGGACTGAGACGCCTGACGCTGCCGTCAGACGGATCGCAGACGAACAGAGTCTGCCTGCGTCTGCTCACATCACCGTTTCCGTTGCTCCAGAAGGGAACCTCTTCAAAAATCCTGTAATCAGATGTTCTGGGACGGATAGTGCTGCCGGGTTCAGGCTGAGAAGCATCTGTCAGCAGATCGGTCTGAGCCTTTACGAGCCAGCTTCCGTCAGGCAGAAACTCAGGGCATGCGCCTCTGACCGGCAGAGTGCAGCAAAGCACGGCTTCTCCGCCTGCAGGGCTTATCTTGTAATAATTTGTAAAGACCTTATCCGGCTCGTGATCCTCTTTTCTGGTGAAGATGATATCCCCTCCGGGGCTCCAGCAATAATCCGCAACATCCCCTCTGGCTGTAAGCTGCCTTGCCTTTGCGCCCCGGGGAACTATCCAGATATCGCACAGATAGCAGTTGTCCTCAAGGCTTGCCTGCTTAAGCAGCAAGGCTGCCGTATTACCGTCGGGAGACAGCCTGGGGCTGCCCGGAAACCTGAATTCGAGAAAAGTCTCAGCTGTGATCTTTTTCATAGCTTCCTCCTTAAATGGTTTTTTCGAACAGAAACATATAGAATCTGCTATATTCTTTTTTCTATATTAAGTATAGACAAAAAACTATCATCAATCAATACCCATTAAAAAACCGCATCCGGATTTCCGGTGCAGCTTTAACTATTTGTTATTTTCGATACCGGGAACCGTCACCCTGTCGGAGCATGAGCTTACATCCCGGCCAGAAATAAGGCTGTATATGTCAGATGCCCTGATATCGGCATCAAGAAGCAGACGCCGCGGCTCATCCTCCGGGACCTTGTTGACATTGCTGATAACAAGCGTTCCGGCTTTCGAAGCCACCTTAAGCACCCCGGCGCCTTTTTCGTTGAAGGCAAGGACCTTGGCATAGGCAAGTCCGCGGGCTCTTGCCTCAGAAAGGATATCCCTGTCCAGACCGAGCAGCATCTGGCAAAGACAGCGGGAAATGCGTGCGTAGGTATAGCGCTTGCTCTTGGCTGACAATATAAGACCATTCAGGTCTGTACAACCGGCAGCAAAGCGGGCGATACGGTTATCAAGGCCCTCTCCGGCCTCGGGAACGTTTCTGATAGCTTTGGAGCCGTCCTTTATCAGCATGTACCTGATCAGCTCATAATACCTGTTTTCAGTTGCCTTATCAGCCACCGGCCCCCTTCTGAGCAGCCGGGCGGAGGCCTCTGGAAGATAAGAATCAACGGCAGCCAGGCCGTTTTCTTCATGAGCAAGCTGCTCTCTTATCCACGATGCGGAGGCATAGCCCTCCCGGGGAGGCAGATCGTGAGCCGTGCCCACCCTCTTTACGGCAAAGGGCTCCATTGCAGCATTTTGAAGAAGGATCTGCTTCAGGTATTCGACAGCCAGCATATCGTTGGCACCGGATATTGTATCAATGTCAAGTCCTGCGGCCTCAGCTGCCAGAGAATAAGCGGAGGCATAGGGCATCCCCTCGGAAAGCCCCGCTTCAAGAACCGACTTAAACGCCTGGCTTTCGCGGCTAAGTATATCAGCGCTTTCCATAAGCTTCCCTGCATTGCCGCTTTCAGAGCCGAAGGCCAGATGCTCAACACAGCCCAGGGCCCTGAGCATGCGCACGCCGCCCTCTGCAAATACAGGGGCAGCGGCTACGGCGAAATACACGGGCAGCTCGATCACAAGATCCGCTCCGCAGGCAAGAGCCGCCTGAGCCCTCAGAAACTTGCCGCACACAGCCGGGGCACCCCTCTGGACAAAATCGCCGCTCATTACGCAAACGACAGCATCCGGGCTTAATTCAGCCCGAACACTGTCTATGAGATACTTATGACCCTTATGAAAGGGATTGAATTCGCAAATAACGCCTGCAGCCTTCATCTTGCCTATTCGGCGTTTTCGCTCTGGGACTTGTAGATCTGCTCCTTGACCTCAGCCCTGCTCTCGGAAATGTTGGCATTTATCTTCTCGAAGGATTTCTGCAGATCTTCGTACATATCGTTGAAATACGAAGAATACAGCATGTCGACCTTTTCCTGAAGATTGTAGAGCATGCTGTCGGTATAATCGAGTATGCTCATCTTCATGATGGAGGAATTCTCTCTGGCATTCTTGAGTATGTCCTCAGCCCTGGCTTTGGCCTTTACGGTTATCTCATCGGCTTCGATAAGCTGCTCGGCCTTTTCCTGTCCTTCCTTTATGATCTTCTCGTATTCGGCCTTTGCTTCGTCGAGTATCTTGGTACGCTCATTTCTGATATACTGAGCCTGCTGGATCTCATCGGGAAGCTCCAGACGGATTTCCTTGATGATCTCTGTGATCTCGTTGGGATCCACCATTACCTTTCTGACTACAGGCACCTGAGATGCGGTTTCCACAACTTCTTCCAGTTCGTCTAAGAGTTCGAGTACGTTCATGCTAACCCCCTAATTATTTGTATGTTTTCATAAGTCTGTACGCCGGTTCAGGCATCCACTGACCGACCTCGGCGCCCAGAATATAATTCTCTCTGATAACGGTTGAGCTTATATATGAATAAGCAGGATCTGTCATCAGATAAACGGTTTCGGCCCTGCCTTTGTAGAATTCACCGTATACCTGAGCCAGCCCTATCTCATAGTCGAAATTCGATACGCTGCGCAGTCCCCTGAAAACCACATCATAGCCGTTCTCCAGTACATAGGTGGCCAGATGTCCGTCAAAGGAAAATACGCTTACATTGTCCAGATGGGCAACGGATGCCTTGAGCATCTCCAGACGCTGCTCCGCAGTGAACATGGTATTTTTGGAAAGATTGCGGAAAATGCCTATATCCAGATGATCGCAGAGCCTGGCTGCCCTGCTGATTACATCCGTATGACCCAAAGTGACCGGGTCGAAGGTTCCCGCTACAAGACCTTTTCTCATTTATTCGGCCTTTCTCTGATAAATGGTTACGCCGATAGCGCCGTATTTTCTGGATTTGATCATCTCAAAGCCCGGATAGCTGTCCTGCAGCTTATCTTTGTAGGCATGCTCGCAGACTACCACTCCTTCGGGACTGATATTGTCCTTTTCGTTGATGGCAGCAAGGGCGTCGGGTATAAAGCCTGCCGCGTAGGGAGGATCCAGAAAGAAGATATCAACCTTCTGATTCACCCTGCGTATGTTGGAACGGAAATCCCCGCTCAGAAGTATGCCGCTGTCCTCCACATGACATGTCTTCAGATTCTCTCTGACAAGGGCAAGGCTTTCCCTGCTGCTGTCGGAAAAGAATACCGTCTTTGCGCCTCTGCTGATGGCCTCTATACCCATATTGCCCGAGCCTGCAAAGACATCCATGGCCGTAAAGCCCTCCTCCATATAGGGGATGAGCATGCTGAATACGGCCTCCTTGACCTTGTCGCTGGTGGGCCTTACATCGTTGTTTCTGGGTGATATGAGCCTGCGGCCCTTGAGACTTCCTGCGATTATCCTCATGCTATTTTGCCGTGTATACAGCCTTTTCGGTAAATACCTTTTCCATCTTGAAATCGTGCCTGTTTACATAGATGTCCGGGCTCTTCTGGAATTCGTAAGCAACGGCAGCTATATGGGCATTGGTGCATTTGGGAAGAAAGCGGTCGTAATAGCCGCCGCCCATTCCCAGTCTGTTGCATTTTTCATCGAAGGCTGTGCAGGGACAAAGCATAAGATCAATCTCCTCAGGACTGATCTTTCGGGATTTTTCTGCAACGGGCTCCTGTATCCCGTACATGCCGGTCTTCCAGCTGCCCTCACCCTCGGGAACTACGGCAATCATCTCCGTATTCGAGATGCAAAGGGGGAAGGCAAGAGTCTTGCCCTGACATTCGGGAGCACTCAAAAGGGCCTCCAGGCTTACCTCGCCCTTGAAGGTCCTGTAAAGCATTACAGTCTTTGCAGCCTTGAATTCTTCAGAAGCGAAAATCCGGCTGACAACCCCTGCGGACAGCTGCTCAACCTCTGAGGCTGAAAGAGCTGCGCGCTGCTTCCTCATTGCCTTTCTGATATCTGCGTTCATTGTTTCCTTTCAGCCGGACAGCATGCCGCGGCCCGGTAATATCAGCTGCCCGGCTGCGCTTTGACGCACAGCCGGGACAAGAATCGTACTACTTTCTGGATGCTCTTTCTGCAGCTACTGCAACATGAGATACCAGTACGCTGGTGGTAACGCTGCCGACTCCTCCGGGAACTGGAGTGATGCCTGCCACCTTTTCAACAGCCGCGTCGAACTGAACGTCTCCGCAGAGCTTGCCCTTCTCCTCGTTCCAGTTGATGCCTACATCGATTACGGTCTGGCCTTCGCTGAGGAATTCGGGAGAAACGCTTTCCATCTGTCCTGCGCAGGCGATGACTATGTCAGCCTTGCTGGTAATGGAGGGTACATCGGGGGTCTTGGTGTGGCAGATGGTAACGGTTGCGTTCTTGTGCATGAGCATCATTGCAACGGGTCTGCCGATAACAAGGCTGCGGCCAATAACTGCAGCCATCTTGCCCTTGGGGTCAACGCCGTAGAAATCCAGGATCTCCATTGCTGCCTGAGCCGTGCAGGGTGCAAAGCCGATCTCGGTGTTGGTGAAGACGCCTGCAAGAGAACCGTCGGTGCAGCCGTCCACGTCCTTTTCGGGAGCCAGCATCTTTCTTGCCTTTTCGCCGTCCAGCTGCTTGGGAAGAGGCCTGAACATCAGTATTCCGTGTACGGAATCGTCCTTGTTCAGGTCGTCCAGAGTTTTGAAGAAGGTTTCGGAATCCACGTCAGCAGGAAGAACCACGTTCTTTACGTCTACACCTACCTGCTCGCAGCGCTTCATGGCGCCTCTCTCGTAGCTCAGGTCGTCTTCTCTTTCACCCACGCGCAGAATTGCCAGTGTGGGGATGACGCCCTTGGCTCTCAGCTCGGTGGTCTGAGCCAGTGTTCTTTCGTTGATTGCCTTTGCGACAGGTGCGCCCTTTAAAGTTTCGCCCATTATTTAAAACCTCCCGTATACGAATTCAAATACTTCGTCTGCCTTGGCAGAATATTTTGCGGTCATCTCGTCAACGTGCTTGTTGATGGATTCCGCGTATTCTCTGTCCTTCATGGACTTGGTGTTTACCTTTACATTGATCGCTGCGCCCAGCATTGCTGCCTTGCAGAATACAACGCCGGTGGCTGCGTCGGAGATGACCAGCTTGCTACCCTTGTGTGCAAATTCGTCCTGCAGATCTATGGCCTCGCAGCACAGATCAAGGATCTCAAGAGGGCCGCTGGCTGCATCGCGCAGGCACTTTTCCATAACCTCGTCTCTGGTGGGGTCATCCTTGGGGATTCCGTATGCCCTGGAGAGGGGCTCGAAATTCTCTGCGTCCTTGTTTACACAGTCCGTGAGCTTTTTGGTAAGATCCTCAGCCTTGAGCATCATTGCCTTGATATCTTCTTCTACATCTGCGTATTTCTTCTTGCCCACGGTGAGAGCTCCGACCATGTGGCCCAGAGCCATGCCCACACCGCCTACCAGTGCGCTGGCACCGCCGCCGCCGGGAACAGGTTCCTTGGACTGAAGAACGTCCAGAAATTCATAACAAGTTTTGTTTAACAAGTATATATCCTCCTGTTTGAATAGAATTAACTGAAAAACCACCTTATATAATATACATTTTGGCTGTCTAAATCAACAGTTAAGAATCTGTAATTGAAATACGACGGTATTTATACCAAAAGCAAGCTACAAGGTGATGTTTCCCGGATTGGTGAACATTTGCTCTATTTTGAGCCTCAGAGCTGCATTTTCGGGTTTTTCCAGAGACGGGTCATCTGACAGCAGGCGCTGTGCATCTGCGCCGGCCTGCTCGGCAAGCCTGATATGCTTTATGGGATCAGCCAGCCGAAGCTGGGGAAGTCCGTGCTGTCTGTAGCCGAAAAGCTCTCCGGGACCTCTCATTTGAAGATCTTTGTCTGCTATCTCAAAGCCGCTGGAGCTGCTGCACATGGTCTTTGCCCTCTCCTTGGCTATGGGTGTTTCGTCTCCGAGCAACAGCAGGCACCAGGATTCGTCGCTGCCTCTTCCGACCCTGCCTCTGAGCTGATGGAGCTGGGCCAGACCGAAGCGCTCGGAGTTTTCTATGAGCATGACAGTTGCATTGGGCACATTGATGCCCACTTCGATTACTACCGTTGCTATAAGAACAGAGATGCGGCCCTTTGCAAAGTCCTCCATTACCTCGTCCTTTTCGCTCTGCTTCATAGCTCCGTGCAGGAGACCGCAGCTTATGTCCGTATGCTTTTTCCGGAATTCCTCGTAGACAGATACTGCTGATCTGGCATCCAGAACCTCAGAATCCTCTATGAAAGGAGCCACTACATAGGCCTGTCTGCCCAGACGGACCTGCTCGGTCAGAAGCCTGTATGCGTCTTCCCGCTCGTCTTCCCTGAGGCTCAGGGTCTTTATGGGCTTGCGTCCCGGCGGGAGCTCATCTATCACGGAAATATCAAGGTCTCCGTAAAGGACCACCGCAAGGGTCCTTGGTATGGGCGTTGCAGTCATAACAAGCACATGGGGGTCCCTGCCCTTGGCGCTGAGCTGTTTCCTGTGGTTCACACCGAAGCGGTGCTGCTCATCTGTAATGACCAGGGCAAGCTCCCTGAAGATCACATCGTCTGATATCAGGGCATGGGTGCCTACTGCCACAGAGGAGACGCCCTCTTCCAGCCGCTGCAGTGCCTGAGCTCTTGCCTTTTTGCCCATGGAGCCAGTGATCAGCTCCACACCGACGCCGTAAGGTCCCAGATCTCTTGTCAGTGACTCGAAATGCTGGGCGGCAAGTATTTCCGTAGGCGCCATGAAGGCGCATTGCAACCCGGCCTTGACGGTCTCCATCATGGCGGCCTCAGCCACCGCAGTCTTGCCCGAGCCCACATCGCCCTGTACAAGTCTGTTCATGGCAGTATCCGAAGCCATGTCCGAGAGAATATCATCTATGGCGCGAAGCTGGGCGCCTGTCATTTCAAAGGGGAGCCCGTGTATGAATTCCGCTGCCCCGCCCGAACTTACGGGAATGCCCTTCCGGCCTGATCCGAAGCGGCTTTTGGAAAGCAGCAGTGCCGTGCGCAGATCGAAGAACTCCTCGTAGACCAGACGATATCTTGCCTCTGCAAAATGCTCCTCATCCTCCGGATAATGAATATTGCTGAGGGGATAGTGAATCCCGCAGACATTGGATGCGTCTCTTACCGATGGAGGAAGACTGTCCTCCATATCTTCAGAGGCTGCCAGAGCCTCTCTGGTGAGCTTTCGCATCTCCTTCATGCTTATTCCCCTGCTCAGGGGATATACGGGCAGAATGGCATTCTCGGCGTCCTCTGCGGGGGAAAAGACCGGATGGAACATGGTAATCCTGCCGTTTTCGTTCTTTACGCTGCCGAAAAAACAGTAGCTTTCGCCCTGCCTGAAGGCCTTGGACATAAAGCCTGCCTGAAAGAACAATACCTCCATGCGTCCGCTTTCATCTTCGGTCAGCAGCCTAAGGGTACGTTTTCTGCCAAAGCCCCTTCCGAAGCTGATAAGAAGCACCTTGGCGCAGACCATGGCTTTGTCCCCATCCTTAAGCTCAGAAATCCTGGCCGGGTTTCTCATATCCTCGTAGCTTCGCGGATAATGAAAGAGAACATCCTCCATGCAGTCTATGCCCAGCTTATGCAGTGCCTCGGCCTTTTTCGGTCCTACACCTTTTACGGATTTTACCGGCTGTGACAGATCAGCACCCATCTTTATTCTCCCTAAGGGCATTGAGCCCGTTTGTAATAATGGTCTCCTCCAGAAGTCCCTTATAACTTATTATCATGTCTCTTTTTGCCACCCGCTTTGCTGCAACACCCGTCACATGAATGCGAATATCATCTATCTGCATGCCAAGAGAGCTTTGGATGTCCGCTGCCGCCGCACATATCACATCCTTGGCGAAGGTCTTGATGCTTATGCCGAACATCAGTATCACATTGATGTTTACCAGCACTCCGGCATCTGACCAGCTGCACTGTATCTCGGGGGCCAGCTCGCCTGCATTTCTGAACAAAAGCACAGCATCGGGTATATTATCGTTGTAGCTCACCGGCCAGACCTTGCCTTCCCAGGCCTGAAGGGCATGAAGCACTATCTGGAATACCAGGTTGTCATCATATGTGATCACTCCGAATTTTGTGCTCTCTCTTTTTAACATTGCTGTGGAATTCTCCGTCAGAATAATCTATAATCGCTTGTGTGATCCGAAGGACCGGCGCTGTCCATGACTGCCGTCAGGCCTTTTGGCTTGCCGGGCTTCGCGTAAACTATTTTAACACAAATGCAATATTTGTTAAAATAAAACTTGCACAGTGCATATATGCTGTGCTATAATGTCGCGTGTCTTAATCAAAGGACTACGCCCTAAAGGCGTTAAATAATGAAAATTCAACCCTTCCCCGGGTAATAAGGAGGTGCAGAGAATGTCTAAAAAGTGTGATATCTGTGGTAAGAGTCAGGTTTCCGGAAACAATGTTTCCCACTCCAACCGTCGTACCAGAAGAAAGTGGAATGCAAACATCCAGACCATAAGAGTCGAAGAGAACGGTTCCGTTAAGAAGCTGAGCGTTTGCACAAGGTGCATCAGATCCGGAAAAGTTACCCGCGCAATGTAATCTGATACACAAAGATCCCGCCTGCAGCTGCAGGCGGTTTTTTGTTGCATGCCCTGCCCTTTGCGGATAGAATAGTACTGCTAAATACAAGGAGGGAATTCTCTATGCCCAATACGGAAGACGAACGCTATCAGCAGCTTCAGCTCGAAGAAGCGGAAGAACTCAAAAAAAGAAGACAGGAAGCGATTAATTATATTCTTACCTATGTAAATAAGGCCAGGGTCGAGGCGGAGGTCAAGCGCTTAAAGGAGCTTTTTGCCCCCTTAGACACCGGCAGACCCGCAGAGAAAAAAACAGATAGAAAGAAGAAAGCGCAGCTGAAAGACTGGCGGAAGCCAGGCGCACAAGCCTTACAAAGTCAAAGAAAACGGCTCAAGCCAGCTGGCTCAGATAATCGACTCCGCACCGGAAGAAGGCAGCATCAATACAGATGATCTGGGCAGGTATTTAAAGGAGTTTGCGGAAGCACCCACGGCCTTTCAGGCGGCGCTGGCAGCCATGCAGATAATGCCCATTGCAGACGCACTGGAAAATGACAGAAGACTTGGGAAGCCACTGCCCTACAGCAGCAATCAGCTGAGGATAGCTGATCAGGCCGCCTTCATGGGAGAATTAATCAACCGCGGCATCATAGCTATAGAGATACTGTCAGAGACGGCCCTGAATTCCGACAAGCTTGCTAATTCCGAAGACAATCTGGATGATTTTCAGGCCATAGTAATGATGAACATAGTCAACGACCTGAGAAAGCAGCTATATGCGGAATTCCGCGGACAGGAAATAGAAAACAGCACGGAAAACAGCCCTGTCAGCTCCGAAAAGAAGGTTGACCACGAAGACGATGGTCCTTCTGAAGAAAAGACCGATGATCTGGTAAAGGGACCCCAGGCCCCGGCAAAAAGCCCTTATCCGTATTTCAGCTGATGGCGCGGCCACACGCACACAGTCATTTACCGGCAAATAAGATCTCAAAAGCCCTGCGCTCAGTCAGCTCAGGGCTTTTTGTATGCAGCAGGCCCTTTCATCAGAGTTATAGTCTGACGAAAGGGCTTCACCTGTTCACTTGGTCTGTGAACGATACTTTTCTATTCCATATCAGGGCAGAAAAGCCATTGACTACTTCTTGCTTGCAGCAAGGACTTCCCAGTAATCCTTGTAGTTCTTTTCCAGCAGAACGGGAGTATCCAGACCGTAGGGGCACTTGGACGCGCACTGATAGCAGTGCAGGCAGCTTTCGACCATGTGCATCTTCCTCTGCCAGTCTTCAGTGAGCCAGTCTGCAGCCGGAGCTCTTCTGAGCATCAGGGACATTCTGGCCAGATTGTTTATCTCGATATCCATGGGGCAAGGCATGCAGTATCCGCAGCCGCGGCAGAAATCTCCGCAAAGCTCTTCCCTGTCCTTGTCTATCATGGCCTTGTATTCATCGGTCATGGAGATTCCGTTCTTTACGCAGTCCAGGAATTCATCCAGCTCGGATTCTCTCTGAACGCCCCAGATGGGCAGCACCCAATCCTGAGTGGACATATAGGCAGAGGCGGCATAACCGCTTCTGATAAGACCGCCTGCCAGGCCCTTCATGGCTATAAAGCCCATGTTGGCTGCCTTGCACTTATCCACAAGCTTCTGTTCCTCGGGTCCGGACAGATAGCTGTAGGGGAACTGCAGAGTCTCGAAAAGGCCGCTGTCTATAGCTTCGTTTGCCACAGCAAGCCTGTGGTTGGTAATGCCTATGTGGCGTATCTTACCTTCTTCCTTGGCCTTGAGCGCAGCATCGTACATGCCGTCTTCACCGCCGGGCTTTGGGCAGAACGGAGTATTGTGGAACTGGTAAACATCGATGTAATCAGTACCCAGAGTCTTAAGGCTCAGCTCCAGATCCTTGTTGAATTCCTCCGCGGTAAGAGCCTCAGTCTTGGTTGCGATAAAGACCTTTTCTCTCATGCCGGCAAAGGCAGCGCCCACCTTTTCCTCGCTGTCACTGTAGGCGCGGGCTGTATCGAAATATCTTACGCCGCCGTCGTAGGCTTTGCGCAGCAGATAAACGGCCTCATCCTTGCTGATTCTCTGGATGGGCAGGCAGCCGAAGCCGCACTTTTCCACGGTGATTCCGGTGGATCCCAAAGTCAGTGTCTGCATATGTATCCTCCTTGTATATTACGGGCCCCGGGCCGCGTTTTCAATTAGGCGCGCGCCCGGGGCAAAAATTGATGTCTGATATTAATATATACTATTTACTGAGCTTCTGCAACGATAACTCTGATCTTATTTCCTGCACTGCAGCCGAAATCATCATACCAGCCTGTTACCAGGTATTCCCGTGTATTGATGCTGCCAAGCTCGGTCAGATAATACTCGTCTCCCCTCTTCAGGTAAACCTGTACATCGTCTGCGATCTTATAGCTCTTGCCTCTTGCGTTGACGGATTCGCTGTCCAGCTCGCTTATGCTTACGGAGGACATATTTCTCATGGCCTTTAACGCCCCGCTGCCGTCATATCTGAGGCCAACGCCTCCGACCTTTACGGCATAGGTCTTATCAGTGGTCATTTCCATGCCCATTCGTCCGCCGGTAACATAGGTATAGACTCCGCTGGAGCTGGTACCGTAGCCGTTGTTCATAACGCTGGTAAGAACTCCGTAGGTCCAGCAGTCTCCGGTGGCATCGCGCAAAATAAGCGTGCTGATATTGTCGTCAGGATCCATCAGATAGTAAAGCACATTGCTGCTGGTAATGCTGCTGCCTGCCAGCTCTGCAGGTCTTACTATAATTCCGCTGCC
>JAZRXE010000099.1:0-21184 GCA_045600065.1 Anaerovoracaceae bacterium | reverse complement strand
CTCAGCAGCCAGATAAGTTCCGGAGCTATAGCAGACAGTGATTCAGAGGAACAGGCATCCTCATCCGGAGCTATTCAAACGGGCGAATCTGGAACTGAAACCGATCCCGTGGCAACGCAGGGAGCAGATAACAGTCTGTATATAGCTGCAGTTTGCGCAGCGCTGGCCTGCGTGATCATGGTAGTCAGCAGACTCAAAGGCAAAAAAGCGGATTGATGTGAATACAGCGCGGACCAGGAAGAATGATTCGCGCTTATGACGCAAGCTTCAGAGAATGCACATCAGCAAAAGCACATATAAGAGGCAATACCTATGCAGCTTCAGGACTGCGGATTAGGATCCTTAGGATCTGTCCATACTGTACGGTTATTTGTGAATATGACCTTTCCGGGTTTTGCTCCTGCAGGCTTTTTAACATAACGAATATTTACGTAATCCACAGGTACATTCTGGGATTCCTGAGCCTGAGAGAACCATGCGGCTATGGCTGCCGCCTCGAATATGGTGGTCTCGTCAGCCTCGTCTCCGTTCATCTGCAGAAGAACATGAGAACCTGGAATATCCTTGGTATGCAGCCATATATCGGTCTTCCTGCCCATCTTGAAGGTCAGATAATCGTTTTCCGTATTGTTTCTTCCCACCAAAACATCATAGCCTGTAGATGTTTTGAAGTGTCTGGGCTTGGGCGATGTTTTCCTGTTGCGCTCAGAGGCCTTTCTCAGCCTTATATAGCCCTGCTGCATAAGCTCCCGGCGTAAAAGCTCAAGATCCTCATTGCCGTTGGCTCCGGGGATCTGTCCGAGCACAGACTGAAGATAGGCTATATCCTCAGCGCATTCATCAAGCTGTATCAGCTTCTCCTTGTGTGCATTTTTGGCCTTTGAATAGCGCTTGTAATAGTTCTGGGCGTTTTTTGCGGCAGAATATCTGACATCCAGAGCTATTTCCACCTCTGAACCGTCGTAATAGCTTATAAGCGTTACCTTATCTGCGCCAGGCCTTACCAGGTGCAGATTTGCATTCAAAAGCTCAGCCTTGATCCTCAGATCCTCCGACTGCTCGGATTTCAGCAGCTCGTCCATAAGGCGGGCCTTTTTTGTCTGCTGCTTGTCTATGAGCACCTGCACGGTGCGTGTCATATCCATGCAGCGCTGCATAAGCTTGTTGCTGTCCGGTCTGCTGCTGTAGAAAGCGTCCATGCATGCTCCCGTACTCTCGTAGTCGGTCTTATTAAGGCTTCCGGCATAGGAGCTCATGGGAATGATATGAAAATCCTTCGAATTGCCTTCGCTGTCAGAATAGACAGCCGGGTGGAGCCTGTTTTCGATTATGTCTTTACGAATTCGGTCGAGCTGGGAATACCAGTCCTCGGGAGTTTCGGCGATCTGCTGGGCGACAGCAGGGCTCAGGCCCTGAACACAGCTCATAAGAGCCTTGGCCCCGTCTTCTGCAGCGGTATTGTCAAGTGCCGTGCTGAGGGCTTCTTCTGTCAGCGTCCAGAGATCAAGCTTGTTCTGAGAGGGCGGAGCGGTATACTTCAGGCCGGGCAGTATCTGCCTGTAGCGGTTGACATCTATGGAAATGCGCTTCATGGAATCTATGATCTTCTCTGTCTGGCTGTCTATGAGCACTATGTTGGAATGCTTGCCCATGTTTTCGCAGATCAGACATTTATTCACCGAATAGCCCATTTCATTGACAGTTTCTATATAAAATCTGATTATTCTTTCTGTTTCGACCTGGCATATCCTGCTTATGCGCCCGCCTTGGATGTGCTTGCGAAGAAGCATGCAGAATACAGGTGCTTCTTTAGGATTTTCGTAATTGAGCCCGGTAAACTGGACTCTGGAAGCCTGGGGCGCAATGCAAAGCAGCAGCTTTCTGCGCCCTGCGGGGGTATTGAGCTGCAATATTATCTCGTCTGATTCGGGCTGCTGAACCTTTTCGATCTTTGCGCCCTCCAAGCAGGCTGCCAGCTCCAAAGCCACTGCGCCTGCGGTCAATCCGTCATATGCCATAAAAACCTCGTGAATTATTGCTCTTTATGTGGTAAAATCACTTGAAAATCATATCACTAAACAGAGGTAATATACAATGATAAAAAGCATGACCGGTTACGGCCGCGGAGAATATAAAGACGAAACCATCAGTCTGGTGGCGGAAATGCGCTCGGTTAATCACAGATATCTGGACATTAGCGTCAAAATGCCCAGAAAGTACGGCTTTGCTGAGGATGCCGTCAAGAGCCTTATCAAAAGCAGGGTATCGAGAGGCAAAATCGAGCTGTATATCAATGCCGTAGAAAGCTCCGGTAACGATACGAATCTGCTGCTGAATATGGAGCTTGCCGAAAAATACATGGAGAAGCTTTCAGAGCTTTCACGGCGCTTTCCCGAGCTGTCTTCGGATATGAGCGTGCGCAGCCTGGCGTCTTTGCCCGACGTGCTTGTGCCTGCTGCCGCAGAGCAGGATCAGGAGGCCGTTACAGGACTTTTGCTTAAGGCAGTGGGGTCAGCCGTTGACAATTACGAGATCATGCGCGCAGAGGAGGGAAGAAAGCTTTCTGAGGATCTGCTTTACAGAAACGGGATCATAGAGGAGACCCGTCAGTGGATCGCGGTCTATGCGCCCGAGGTATCCAGACAGTATGCTCTGAAGCTGAAAGATCGCATAGCCCAGCTGATTGGCGAGAATGCAGAGATCCCGGAGGATCGCATTATGCTCGAAGCTGCCGTTTTTGCTGATAAATCCGATATCACAGAGGAGCTTACGAGGCTCAAAAGCCATACCGCACAATTCGAAAGCTTTATATCTGAAAGCGCCGAGCCTGTCGGAAAGAAGCTGGATTTTCTTGTGCAGGAGATGAACAGGGAATCCAATACCATAGGCTCAAAGGCTAACGATTCAAGGATTACAGCCGATGTTCTGGTGCTTAAGGCAGAGATAGAAAAGATAAGAGAGCAGATCCAGAATATCGAATAATGTAAATATTTAACATTTTTCTATTGACAATGTAAAAATATGGTAATATAATGCACTTGTCTGCCGGATATCCGGTAATAATATCACAGCGTAATAGAAGCTCCCGTCGTTTAAAGCAATAACCAGGCAGATAGCTACCCGCCCCGCCGGAGGCGGGTAATTTTCTGCTTGTAATTTGGGAGTACATATCGTATACTAAATAACCACTATTGTGTATTAGCGGAGGCATTAATGCAAAAGGGCAGATTATATGTGTTCTCCGGCCCCTCAGGCGCGGGCAAGAGCACTATATGCAGAGAACTCGTTAAAGATGAAAGGCTTAAGCTCAGCGTCAGCATGACCACCAGAGCGCCCAGAGAAGGAGAAGCTGACGGGATCAGCTACTACTTCGTAAGTAGAGAAGAGTTTCAGAGAACCATTGACGAGGGCGGCTTCCTGGAGCATGCGAGCATATATAACAACAGCTACGGTACCCCCAAGGCTCCGGTAATGAAGCAGCTTGAACAGGGCTTCGATGTAATTCTCGAAATCGAGATGCAGGGCGCCATGCAGGTAAAGAGGTCCTATCCGGGCGCTGTTCTGGTTTTTGTGCTTCCGGCATCTATGAAGGTGCTTAAAGAAAGGCTCACAAGCAGAAATACGGATTCCGATGATCAGATAGATCTGAGGCTGAGCAAGAGTCTTGAAGAGATAAGACTGATGAGAGATTATGATTATTTTCTTGTCAATGACGATCTTCAGGAGACCCTCAGCAATGCCAGAGCTATCATCTGCGCAGGCAGACATACTGTAAAAGAATACGCTGAAGAGATAATCAGAAAGTTCGAGGAGGAAGAATAGATGCTTTTATATCCGTCCATAGACATTTTAAGAACCAAGGTCGACAGCAGATATACTCTGGCTATAATGGCAGCCAAAAGAGCCAGAGATCTGATCGACGGCAAGCCCGTGCTTACACTGATCGACAACGAAAAGCCCATCTCCATCGCGACAGCGGAGATCGCAGACGACCTTATCAGCTACAAGAGACCGGCTGCTCCGGCTGAAAGCGAAAAGACAGCACAGGAATGATCTTTTGAGTCCGCCTTAGCCGGCGGACTTTTCCGTATACTGGAGGATTTTATGCATATCGATTATTATCTGATGGATCCAGCAAAAAACTATACCATTTTGGTCGAGACCCCTGTAGAGCCGGAAAAACAGGCTGTGGCGGCTGCCAAGCTGATGGAGCTTGAACCTCTTGCGGAGCAAGTGGCCTTTACAGGCAAGGGCAACAGAAATTATGATATGAGTGTTTCAATGGCAGGCGGGGAGTTCTGCGCGAATTCACTTCGCTGCGCCGGGGGGCTTATGGGCATTCTGGAATTTATGGATTCTGAGGATGACCAGTGCATGGAGCTTGAATACCGCATCTATCATCAGGCTCTGGGACGCAATATGTACGTCAGCGTGGAAAGGGCAGACGAATATGGCTTTACCTTCGGTGCGGAGACCCAGATGCCCCGGCCTCAGAGCATGGAAAGCGTCAGCCTGGAATACGGAGGCAAGACATATGTTATGCCGCTGGTATGCTATCCGGGCATCAGTCATCTTCTGAGCTTCGGGCTTATGGATGCCGAAGCCGCGGAGGATGCCATTGTAAAGTGGGCAGAGGAACTGAAGGTCAAAGCTCTCGGCATAATGCTTTTTGATATAGATGAGACCACGGGGCTGAATACCTCCGTGATGACCCCTGTAGTATATGTTCCCGGGCTCGGAAGCCTTGTCAGGGAGCACAGCTGTGCCAGCGGTACGGCTGCTATCGGAGAATATATGTACAAAAGCTCCGGAGTATCCATGTTTTCCGTGCTTCAGCCCGGCGGCCTGCTGATGTTCAGCGTCAGAAAAGACGACGAGGACGAGGAATGTGCCTATCTTTCCGGTCTTATAAGCATTTATTCCAAAGGCAGTGCAGAGGTGGAGCTGTAATGGAGGCATTGTATCAGCGTACAGCTGCATTGCTCGGAGAGGAAGCCGTGGAAAGGCTCAGGTCTTGCGCGGTGCTGGTCGTGGGCCTTGGGGGAGTTGGCGGCTATATAGCCGAGTCTCTTGCGAGGGCTGGCGTTGGAACCCTGGGTATCTGCGATTTTGACGATGTGGACCCGACAAATCTCAACAGGCAGATCCTTGCGCTGAATTCCACAATAGGGCTTAAAAAGACTCAGGTCTGCGCAGAGCGCATCAAGGACGTCAATCCGGGCTGCAATGTTAAGACCTTCTGCTTTAAGCTCGGGGCTGACAATATTAATGAACTGTCAATAGAAGACTGGGATTATATAGCTGATGCCATAGACGATGTACCCGCAAAGATTGCTCTGATCGCTGCCGCGGGAAGAGCTGGCGTTCCCTTTATCACCTGCATGGGTACAGGCGGCAAGATAGATCCTTCGAGATTCCGTATAGCGGATATATCCAAAACCCACACGGATCCCTTGGCAAGATCTGTAAGAAGGCAGCTTAGGGAGCTTGGAATAGAAGGGGTAAAGGCGCTGTTTTCCGATGAAGAGCCTATGGCTTTAGGAAGACCTGTGCCCAGCATATCTTATGTTCCGGCATGTGCGGGGCTTATGATAGGCGGGCAGATCATCAGGGATCTGACGCAAACAGGGCTGAAATAATGCCGGAAAGCTTAGAAAATCCGCATTTAATAGGAAAAATCACTTGCAAACAGGGCGCACTTTGTGTAATATACATTAGGTGCGCTTTATGCGTGCAGAATTTTTAATTGTCACACCTGAATATGCCCACGGTGCTTCAAGAACGAAGTGGCATGACCATCAGGTGGAAGTATTAACCGGGAGGTAAAATTAATGTCCGTAATTTCCATGAAACAGTTGCTGGAAGCCGGCGTGCATTTCGGTCACCAGACCAGAAGATGGAACCCCAAGATGGCTCCTTACATCTTCACCGAACGCAACGGCATCTACATCATCGACCTGTCCAAGACCGCTTACAAGGTGGACGAGGCATACGATTTCGTAAAGAGCGTAGCCGCTGAAGGAAAGTCCATCCTGTTCGTCGGCACCAAGAAGCAGGCACAGGCTGCAGTAAGAGACGAAGCTCTCCGCTGCGACATGTACTATGTCAACGAAAGATGGCTGGGCGGCATGCTCACCAACTATAAGACTATTTCCACCAGGATCAAGAGACTGGCTGACATCAAGAAGATGCAGGAAGACGGCACCTTCGATGCTCTGACCAAGAAGGAAGTCATCAAACTGGTCCAGGAGATGGACAAGCTGGAAAAGAACCTTGGCGGCATCAAGGATATGAAGGGTATGCCCGGCGCACTGTTTGTAGTTGATCCCAAGAAGGAAAAGATCGCAATCAAGGAAGCCCGCATCCTTGGAATCCCCATCGTAGGTATGTGCGATACCAACTGTGATCCCGACGATCTTGACTACGTGATCCCCGCCAACGACGACGCTATCAGAGCCGTCAAGCTTATTGCCTCCAAGATGGCTGACGCCGTTATCGAAGGCAAGCAGGGCGAATCTTATGCAGAAGCTCCCGCACAGGAAGCACCTGCAGAAGAAGCAGAAGCAGAAGCTGAAACTGAAGAAACCACCGAGGAGAAGTAAAATGGCAGCAATTACAGCAGCAATGGTAAAGGAACTGCGTGAGACCACCCAGGCAGGAATGATGGACTGCAAGAAGGCTCTCACCGAATGCGACGGCGATATGCAGAAGGCTATCGACTATCTGAGAGAAAACGGTCTGTCCAAGGCAGCCAAGAAGTCCGGCAGGATCGCAGCAGAAGGTCTTGTAAGACTGGCCTTCAACGCAGACGGAACGATCGCTTCCGCCGTAGAAGTCAACTCCGAGTCCGACTTTGTAGCCAAGAATCCCGAATTCATCGAATTCGTGGAAAAGCTGGCAGACATCGCGCTGACCCTGGACTGCGGATGCCCCATCTGCCTCGGAAAGAAGCAGTACGACGAGACTTCCACAGTAAGCGAAGCACTCACCAACAAGATTGCTACCATAGGCGAGAACATGAACCTCAGAAGAGTTGCCCTGTGCAACACCGAGGGCGTCAAGTATGTAGGCTACCTCCACGGCGGCGGCCGCATCGGCGTTATCGTAGGCCTTGAAACCGAAGCTTCCGCAGAAGAAGTCAACACCTGCGGCAAGGATGTCTGCATGCAGATTGCTTCCATGAGACCTCAGTTTATCAACGAGTCCGAGATCGATGCAGAATACATCGCCCACGAGAAAGAAGTTCTGATGGCCCAGGCCAAGAACGAAAGCCCCGACAAACCCGATGCCATCATCGAAAAGATGATCACCGGCCGTCTGAAGAAGAGCCTGAAGGAAACCTGCCTTGAAGATCAGATCTTTGTAAAGAATTCCGAGCTGTCCGTAAAGCAGTATGTGGAATCTGTTGCAAAGGAGCTCGGCAAGTCCATCAGGATCGCTGAGATGGTTCGCTTCGAAGTAGGCGAAGGCCTTGAAAAGAAGAGCGAAAACTTTGCAGAGGAAGTTGCAAAGCAGATGCAGTAAGCTTCGCGGTATCTTAATATCAATAAATCTCCCGCTGCGGCGGGAGATTTTTATCGTATGATTCATCTGTAAATCTGTGGAGAAAATGAATAAATTAGGATTGTCAAAAAAGGGCACAATGATGCTCTATGTATCGCTTTGCTCAATGATGGCGGCTCACCTGTACAATACGGTGATGCTGCTTTATGTTCCTTTTCAGACCTGCTTCGGTCTGTCCAATACCGAGATCGCAAAGCTCCTTTCGGTCTATTCGGTAACGACCATACCTATTTCTCTGATATTCGGCAGGATCAGTGACGCTGTATCTCCCAAGTTCTGCATGTACAGCGCCTGCTTCATATCTGCTGCTTTAGGCACGATGATGTGCTTTGAGCCAAGCTTCAACGCTCTGCTGTTCATCTTCGCGCTGATGCCCTGCACAGGCGTAGCCTGGACATCCACTGTAAAGATAATGAAGTATCTTACATCCAACGATAAGCTGGGCAAGGTCTTCGGCATATCCAATACCTTCGACGGACTTATCAGCGCCGGTCTTTATATGAGCTTCGTCCTGCTCTACGGCGACGCCATCGGCGAGCCTGCAAACTTCAGGGTAGTGCTCTGGGTGACAAATATCATAAGCCTCGCAGCCGGGATCATCGTATTCTTCTTCCTGGATTATAAATGGATCATCGAAACCTCTGATAATTATACGGTAAGCGAGCCTGTGAGCTTTGTGCAGAGCTTCGTGGCGGCAGCCAGGGTACCAGAGGTCTGGGCAGTTGGCATAATGTCAGTGGTATGGTTCGGTATCACATGCATTGTAAACTACACAAGCCCGTATCTTATAAACGGATTCGGCTTCCCTGTGGCTTATACCACGATGTTCGCGATCTTTACAAGATACTTTCTTAAGTCCTTTGCCGGAGCAGCCGGCGGCGCTTACAGGGACAAGAAGGGCGCAATGTTCCGTATTCTGAGGCCCATGAGCATGATCACCTCGGCTCTGCTTATTGCCATGGCCTTCCTCCCAATGAGATCTTCGCTGATCGTTCCCGCCATAATCCTCGGCTGCGGTCTTATTTTTGCCTATCTGATGCTGGGAACTGCCGCAAGTATGACCCTTACTGAGTACAATCCTCCGGCAAACCTCCATGCTACCATGACAGCGCTTGTCAGCATTGTGGGAAATATAGGAACCATAGTCGTTTCCAATATCTGCGGACCCATTCTCGATTCCCAGCCCATAAGCGGATACAGGTATGTATTCCTGATGGGTGTCATTGTCGAGATGATATTCTTCTTTACTCAGAACCTGCTGGCCTTCTGCGCCAAGCTGCCAGGTTCCATGCACAGGAACAGGGCTGACCATGCCTTTGATCTGCCGTCTGAAACCGGCGAATAGACGGGCGGGGCAGATATCAAAGGATTCCCGCTTATAGTTTACGGAAGTATTTATTCTGTCAACTTACTTATGTTTACAAAAATGCGGATGTCTATATGATTACATACCGTATCCTAAATTGCGTAAGCATGCGGGTATCCTTAATATTATTTCGATTCACAATCAACGGAGAGAACTATGTCAGATAAGAAAACCATGGTAAGGGACATGACTTCGGGAAGCGTATTCAGAAGTCTGATGGTCTTTGCCTTTCCTCTGTTTCTTTCAAACCTGCTTCAGGCGATCTACAATGTAGTGGACATGATAGTCGTAGGCAGGGTACTTGGAAGCGTGGGCATGAGCGCGGTATCCATAGGCGGAGACCTGATGCATCTGCTGACCTTTGTCGCTATGGGCTTTTCCAGCGCGGGGCAGATCATAATATCTCAGTACGTGGGCGCCGGGATGAAGGACAGGCTTCAAAAGCTTATAGGCACTATTTTTACCTTTATGTTCTTTGCCGCAATGACAGTGGGAGGCTGTTGCCTGCTGTTTAGAGTTCCTCTGCTCAACTGGCTCAATACCCCTGGACAGTCCTACGCGGATGCCATGTCCTATCTTGTCACCTGCTGCTGCGGCATTTTCTTCATATACGGATACAATGTTGTAAGCGCGATTCTGAGGGGCATGGGCGATTCAAAGAGGCCCTTTGCCTTTATTGCCGTTGCAGCCGTGCTGAATACCGTGCTGGATATATGCTTTGTTGGTTATATGGGCATGGGTGTTTTCGGAGCGGCTCTTGCTACCGTCATGGGGCAGGCTGTAAGCTTTATTGCCTCTCTGATCTACCTGATCAGAAATAAGGAGGCCTTCGGCTTTGACTTCAAGCTGTCTTCCTTCCGCATAGACAAGGCTATACTTGCCCATCTTGTAAGGCTGGGCATACCCATGACCATGCAGTCTGCTGCCATTGAGTTTTCCAAACTCTATGTAACAGCCTGGATCAATTCCTACGGTGTAGCCTATTCGGCAATGTCAGGCGCTGCCAATAAGATACGCTCCATAGGCGGCCTTGCGGCTAATGCTTTTAATGCTGCTGGCTCCACAATGATAGGGCAGAACGTCGGCGCGGAAAAGTGGGACAGGGTAAAGCAGATAGTTTACAGCCTTACGGGCATAGCAATGTTCCTTGCCTTAAGCCTGTCTCTTGTATTCTGGCTCTATCCCCAGCAGCTGGTGGGCATGTTTACAGATGATGCTGCCGTGCTTGCTCTGGCTGTAGTCTACGTTCCCTGCGCAATAGTCAATTTCCTGGGCATAGGCACAAGAGCGCCCAGCTTTGCGCTTATCAACGGAACGGGCTTTTCCAAGCTCAACCTGACCGTGGGCATGCTGGACGGTCTTATCGGAAGGCTTTCCCTGGCTTATCTGCTCGGCTTTACAATGAATCTCGGGGCCTACGGAGTCTGGATGGGAGACGCCCTGGCGGGACTTATTCCCGGTACTATAGGTCTTGCGTATTTCCTGTCCGGCAAATGGAAAACGCGTAAGTATATAATTGACCCTGCAAAGAAGAAATGATAATATTTGACTGTAAATAATTAATGATTACAGGAGTCGTATATGGCAGATAATGTCAACAGGAAGCTCTTGAGAAGCATTCCGAAAATAGATCAGATAATCGCAAGCCCGCTGCTGAAGGATCCTCTGGATAACAGCTCCAGAGAAGTTGTTATCGATGCTGTAAGGCGTGCTGTCAACGATATCAGAACAGATATTCTTGAAGGTGAAACGCCTGATATTTCCGTGGAGACCATTGCCCGTGCGGCTCTGGATATACTCAGCTCCACAGACAGGCGAAGCCTGAGAAGGGTAATAAACGGCACGGGTATCATTCTGCACACAAATCTTGGCAGAGCAAGGCTCAATGCCAGGGCTGCCGAACAGGTGACAGCTGTAGCCATGGGCTATTCCACACTGGAATACGACCTTAAAAACGGAGAGAGGGGCAGTCGCCACGACCACATAAATTCGCTTATTAGGGAGGTCACCGGCGCAGAGGACGCAATAGCCGTCAACAACAACGCGGCGGCCACGCTGCTGGTGCTCATGGCTCTGACCTACAGAAAAGAGGTAGTCGTAAGCAGGGGAGAGCTGGTGGAAATAGGCGGTTCCTTCCGTGTGCCCGATATTATGAAGGTCGGCGGCACCATTCTAAGAGAGGTCGGTACCACCAACAAGACACATCTTTACGATTACGAAAAAGCCATCAACGAAAATACCGGAGCTCTGCTGAAGGTGCATACCAGCAATTACCGCATCATGGGCTTTACCGAGGATGTGGAGCCCGCAAGGCTTGTAGGGCTTGCACACAAGCATCTTATGCCCATGATCTACGATCTGGGCAGCGGCCTTATCCCCGATCTGCACGATTACGGTCTTGATGAACCCACGGTGGCTTCTGCCCTGAAGGCCGGAGCGGATGTGGTTTTATTCAGCGGAGACAAGCTTCTGGGCGGCCCTCAGGCGGGAATCATAGTCGGAAAGAAGAGATATATAGATACGATAAAGAGCCATCCTCTGGCAAGGGCCATGAGGCTGGATAAGATGACTCTTGCAGCACTTGAGGAGACCTTCAGGATATACAGAGATCCCAAGCAGGCCCTGGAGCAGATACCTGTTCTTTCAATGATCACTCAGCCCCTGGATCAGGTGGAAAGCAAGGCTGAAGCCTTTACCCGCATGCTTCGGGAGGCAAATCTTCAGGCAAGCTTTGCCAAGCTGGACGGCGTAGGAAGGGTGGGCGGAGGCTCAGCCCCCATGCTCAATCTGAAAACCTGGGCCGTTGCAGTACTGCCCTCCGATATGTCTGTGGACGAGCTTGCTATAAGGCTGAGAAAGTGGAGAGTCCCCATTATTTCTCACATTCAGGACGGTATGCTGCTTCTGGATATGAGAACCATATCTGACGATGAAATCGAGCCGGTTTATATGGCTTTGGTTGACATCTTAAGCTGACAGTAGTATTATTCCAATGAATGCGGCACTTGTGCCGCACATGGGAGTATATGGGTGCTGGTGTGCCTTGCGGTCTTCAAAACCGTTGTGGGGGGTTAGGAGCCTCCCGGGTGAGTTCGATTCTCACATGCTTCCGCCAACGTGGGGACGCTGCAGCGTCCCTGTTTTTTAGGTGAGATTATGAGAAATGTTATCATAGGAACTGCCGGACATGTGGATCACGGCAAGACCTCTCTTATAAGGGCCCTTACCGGCAAGAACACCGACAGGCTCAAGGAGGAGCAGCAGAGAGGCATTACCATAGAGCTGGGCTTTGCCGACATGACGGCTCCTGACGGCACAGATATCGGCATCATCGATGTTCCCGGACATGAAAAATTCATCAAGAACATGCTGGCAGGCATAGGAGGTATAGATCTGGTCCTTCTTGTTGTGGCTGCAGACGAGGGCGTTTTGCCCCAGACTGTGGAGCATCTTGATATAATGCGTCTGCTCAATATCAAGCGGGGCATCATAGTCATAACCAAGGCTGATATGGTCGATGACGACTGGATGGACATGGTGGAGGCGGATGTGAGAGAGGCCTGCAAGGGAAGCTTTCTTGAGAATGCCGAGGCTGTCAGGGTATCCTCCGTTACGGGCATGGGCATAGAAGAGCTCCGTGAAAAGGTCTTTGCCATGATAAAACAGGTAGAGGGCAAGAACAACAACGCTTCTCTGCTTAGAATCCCTATAGACAGGGTCTTTACCATAGCGGGCTTCGGCACGGTCATCACGGGCACACTGACTCAGGGAATGATAAAGCAGGGGCAGGAGGTACAGATATATCCTTCCGGCATAGAGGCAAGGGTAAGAAATATACAGGTCCACAACGTTATGGTGGACGCTGCCTACGCAGGCCAGCGGACCGCGGTAAATCTGGGCGGTATCAAGAAGGAGGACATAAGCAGGGGCAATGTGCTTGCTGCAAAGGACAGCCTGCATCCCGGCACTCTTGCCGATGTGAAGCTCAATGTTCTCAGCGATTCTAAGCGAGTTATCGAAAGCGGATCAAAACTGCATTTTTATTACGGCTCGGCGGAGACCCTGTGCAAGGCCGTGCTTTTGGATAAGCCCTATCTTCAGGCAGGAGAATCCTGCTATGCACAGCTCATATTCGATGAAGAGGTGGTGCTGAAGCAGGATGATCCCTTTGTAGTCAGATATTTCAGCCCTCTGGAGACCATAGGCGGCGGGGTGGTCCTGGACGCCAACCCCAGAAAGCACAAGCGCAGCGATACCAAGGTGACAGAGGCTCTTGCCATAAGAGAAAAGGGCGATGATTCGGCGGTCCTGGAGCAGGCTTTAAAGGATGGCAGCTCAGCCTTTACAGCCATCGATGCTCTGGCAAAACAGGTCGGAATGAGCGAGGAGCAGGCTTATGAGCTTATGATGACCATGCTTGGCAGGGGCAAGGCAGTACAGCTCGCAGAGAAAATCTTTGTGCACAGCGATTACATAAAAATCTGCACGGACAATGCCCTGGCTGTGCTCAGAGAATACCATTCTAAGAACCAGCTGACTCCCGGTATGCCTCTGGAGGAGTTCAGGAGCAAATTCGGCTCCAAATCCAAAATCAAAGACGCCAGAAGACTGGAATCGGTTATGGATGTCATGGCAGCCTCCGGACAGGTGGAGCTTGGAGGCAATACCATAAAGGATGCGGAGTTTTCCGTCAATTACACCAAAGCCCAGAGAAAGCTCATGGATGAGCTTTATGCATATTATAAACAATGCGGCGCAGAGGCACCCGAAAACGATGCTGTCCTTGCGGGCTGCCAGAACAAGAACGAGGCAAGGCAGCTGCTCTACGCCCTTGCGGCAGAAGGGCGAATCACCAAGATCGCGTCTAATGTATTTATAGAAGCACAGGTGCTCAGCGAGGCGCTGGACTGGATGAAGGATTATATCCTCAAGAACGGAGGCATAGCTCTTGCCGAGTTCAGGGATCATCTGGGAACCTCCAGAAAATACGCTCTTCAGATACTCGATTACTGCGATGCGCAGAAAATCACGAGGCTGGAAGGTGAAAAACGCTATTTATTTTAATTTTTAATAAATGATTAACCTTTTTTTACTTGCTTATCAATCGACGGTGTAGTATTATTCATTTGTGTGTATAGGGACTCGAATGACGGGTACGGGAGAGCACTTATAATGTGCACCGAAGGAATAAGTCCGCTTAGGCCTAAGTACGGATGAATCTCTCAGGTAAAAGGACCGCACCCCGACGAAGCTCTGGGAAGTCACGCTCAGGCGTGCACCGAAGGTGCAATCCCGCTTTGCGGGAGAAACTCTCAGGTTGTGTACAGGGTAGAAGGGCAGCTTGCTTATTCTACCCTTTTTTTATTCGTGATACTCAAATGATGATTCTTGTTACAAACAACCCTGATGTCAGGGATAAATATAATGATATTCACGATGTGCATTTTATTGACGGCACATACAGAGATGTGCTTGTAGCCGTCCGCGATCTGGTATATGCCAATCACGAGCTGCTCACCCATCCGCTTATGGGCAGCGTAAAGCCCAACGAGACCCCTTACCGCAGCATAGCTGTGGCAAAGCAGGCCCGGGAACTGGATATGCAGTCTGTGATGATAATCGAAGACGGCATACAGACCTTTGACAAATTTGCTAAAGTCGTCCGTCCGGACAGAGGGATCAACACTCCCGAAAAGCTCCTGGCGGATTTCAGACTTATAGATCTCACATTAATAAGTGGCGGCATAGACGGAAGATAAGCCTGTGTCACCATTCTCAATTGAGAGAGGAGGAACAATCTCATGAAACTTGAATTAGGCAATGTCTATATCAAGGACATCCAGTTTGGTCCCGAATCCAAGATCGAAGGCACCACTCTTTATGTTGATAAGGAATGGGTCAAGAGCATCGTTCTGGAAGACGAAACCATCAAGTCCGTAGAAGTAGACATCGCAAGACCCGGTGAATCCGTAAGAATCACCCCTGTTAAGGACGTTGTTGAGCCTCGTGTCAAGACCGAAGGCCGCGGCGGAGTATTCCCCGGCTGGACTCACAAGGTCGACACCGTAGGCGAGGGTAAGACCACCGTTCTGAAGGGAATGGCAGTTGTTACCACCGGTAAGATCGTTGGCTTCCAGGAAGGTGTCATCGATATGACCGGCGAAGGTGCAAAGTACACCCCGTTCTCCCAGACCTGCAACCTCGTACTGGTAATCGAACCCGTAGACGGACTCAAGCAGCACGATTATGAGAAGGCTGTAAGACTTGCTAACCTGAAGGTTTCCACTGCTATCGGCGAGCTGGCAAGAGGAATCGCTCCTGCTGACGTTACCGTTTATGAACATGAAACCGTTCTCGAAGGCATGAAGAAGTATCCCGACCTGCCCAGAGTAGGCTATGTCCTGATGCTGCAGTCCCAGGGTCTGCTCCACGATACCTATGTTTACGGCGTAGATGCAAAGCAGTCTCTGACCACCATCATCAACCCCACCGAGATCTTCGACGGTGCTATCGTTTCCGGTAACTGCGTATCCGCTTGCGATAAGAACCCCACTTACATTCACGAGAACAACCCCGTTGTTGAAGAACTCTTCAAGCAGCACGGCAAGACTCTGAACTTCGTAGGCGTTATTATCACCAACGAGAACGTATATCTGGCAGACAAGATGAGAAGCTCCGACTGGTCCGCTAAGCTGTGCAAGTTCCTCGGACTGGATGCTGCCATCATCTCCCAGGAAGGCTTCGGCAACCCCGATACCGACCTGATCATGAACTGCAAGAAGATCGAAGCAGAAGGCGTCAAGACCGTTCTCATCACCGATGAATACGCCGGTCAGGACGGTGCTTCCCAGTCTCTGGCAGACGCTGACGTTGCTGCTGACGCAGTAGTAACCGGCGGAAACGCAAACGTAGTTGTACACCTGCCCAAGCTGGACAAGGTAATCGGCGACATCAGCTATGTTGATACCATTGCTGGTGGTTGGTCCGGTTCTCTCCAGGCTGACGGTTCCATCATTGCTGAGCTGCAGGTAATCACTGCTTCCACCAATGAGCAGGGCTTCGGCAAGCTGAGCGCAAGATAGGAGGAGGACTACACAATGTATAAGATCGTTCATTACATTAACCAGTTCTACGCTGGTATCGGCGGCGAAGATAAGGCTGATTGCGGTCCCGCAAAGATGGCTGAGATCTCCGCTACCTCCAAGGCATTCAATGCCGCTTTCAAGGGCGAAGCTGAAATTACCGCTACCATTTACTGCGGCGACTCCTACTTCGCAGAAAAGACCGAATCCGCTCTGGCTGACATCCTTGCTCTGATCAAGGCAGAAGAGCCCGATATGGTTATCGCTGGCCCCGCATTCAACGCAGGCCGTTACGGATTTGCTGCCGGCAACGTTGCTGCTGCAGTAAAGTCCGAGCTGGGAATCCCCTCCCTGACCGGTATGTACGAAGAGAACCCCGGTGTTGACTACAAGTCCAAGACCATCATCGTACCCACCAAGAACAGCGCAGCAGGCATGAGAGACGCAGTTGCAGCTATGGCTCCTCTGGCTCTGAAGCTGGCTAAGGGCGAAGAACTGGCTCCCTACTATGTTGACGGTTATATGTACACCGGCATCAGAAAGAACCTGTTCGAGGAAGAACGCGGCGCAAAGAGAGCTGTAGACATGCTGCTGAAGAAGATCAACGGCGAAGAATTCATCACCGAATTCCCCATGCCCAACTTCGACAGAGTTGCTCCCAACCCCGCAGTTGCTGACATCACCAAGGCAAAGATCGCTCTCTGCACCTCCGGTGGTATCGTACCCAAGGGCAACCCCGATCACATCGAATCCTCCTCTGCTTCCCACTACGGAAAGTATGACATCGAAGGTCTGGATTTCCTCACCTCCGAATCTCACCAGACTGCTCACGGCGGTTATGACCCCGTTTATGCCAACGACGATCCTAACAGAGTTCTGCCTGTTGACGTACTGAGAGATCTGGAAAAGGAAGGCAAGATCGGTTCCCTCCACAGATATTTTTATGCAACCGTAGGAAACGGCACCGCAGTTGCCAACGCAAAGAAGTTCGCAGAGACCTACTCCAAGGAACTCCTTGCTGATGGCGTAGATGCTGTTATCCTGACCTCTACCTGAGGAACCTGCACACGTTGCGGCGCAACAATGGTAAAGGAAATCGAACGCGCAGGAATCCCCGTCGTTCATATGTGCACAGTAACTCCTATTTCTATGACTGTTGGTGCTAACAGAATCGTTCCCACCATCGCAATTCCTCACCCCCTGGGCAATCCTGCACTGACCAAGGAAGAAGAAAAGAAGCTTAGAAGAGGACTGGTCGAAAAGGCCCTGAAGGCTCTGCAGACCCCTGTTGACACTCAGACCATCTTTGAATAATCCGATTATTCAAGAGATCTATTAATAAATCAAATAACAACAATTCTGCTAATTTGGTTTAATGAATGTGGTGGTGATGATAGAAATATCACCACCACCACATCAACTATTTTAGAAAGAACAGAGGTTTAGTTATGGCAAAACAGTATGATATCGTTATCATCGGTGCAGGCCCTGCAGGATTAGCCGCAGGTCTGTACGGCGGCAGAGCCAAGATGTCCACCCTGATCATTGAGAAGGAAAAGGACGGAGGCCAGATCGTCATTACATCTGAAATCGAAAATTACCCCGGCTCACTCGAAGAGGAATCCGGCGTTACCCTGATTGAGCGTATGGCTGCTCAGGCTAATAAGTTCGGCTGCGACAAGGTCTATGACACCGTAGAGGAAGTAGAGCTTGACGGAACCACCAAGATTATCAAGTGCAAGAAGGAAACCTACGAAGCAAAGGCAGTCATCATCGCTACCGGCGCAGCTTCCAAGAAGATCGGATGCCCCGGCGAAGCTGAATTCACCGGCAAGGGCGTTTCCTACTGCGCAACCTGCGACGCTGCTTTCTTTGAAGACTTCGAAGTATACGTAGTCGGCGGCGGCGATGCAGCTGTAGAAGAAGCAATGTATCTGACCAAGTTTGCCCGCAAGGTACACCTGGTAGTAAGAAGAGACGTCATGAGAGCTGCTGCTTCCATTCAGGAAAAGGCATTCGCCAACGACAAGCTGGACTTCATGTGGAACTCCTCCATCGTTGACATCACCGGCGACGGCCTTGTAAACCACATGGTAGTCAAGAACAACAAGACCGGCGAGCTGACTGACGTTTACGCAGACGAAGAAGACGGCATGTTCGGAATCTTCGTATTCATCGGCTATGATCCCGCCACCAAGCTGTTCGAAGGAAAGCTCGAGATGGAAAAGGGCTACATCGTAACCGACGATCAGATGCGTACCGCTATCCCCGGCGTTTACGCTGCGGGCGACTGCCGTGTAAAGGAACTGAGACAGGTTGTTACAGCTGCTGCTGACGGCGCTATCGCTGCTTGGCAGGCTGCAAGATATGTTGATGATTTAAAGTAGTAAAGGAGAAAACTATGCTGGAAGTTGATAAGAATACTTTCGAAGCAGAAGTGCTTCAGGCAGAAGGCTATGTACTCTGCGATTTCTTCGGCGACGGATGCGTTCCCTGCGCAGCTCTGATGCCCCATATCCACGAATTCGCTGAAAAGTACGAGTCCGAAGGATTCAAGTTCGTATCCCTGAACACCACCAAGGCAAGAAGACTTGCAATTGGCCAGAAGGTTCTGGGCCTGCCCACCATCACCGTTTACAAGGGCGGCGAAAAGGTAGACGAGCTTGTTAAGGAAGATGCTACTGCAGAAGCAGTAGAAGAGATGATCAAGAAGTATCTCTAATCTTTCACAAGATTTACGCTGCCTCCGGGCAGAGTAATATATATTTTATTTCCAAATTTATAGGAGGAATGTTATGGCAATTTTAGATGGCAAGAAATGCATCATAATTGGCGACCGTGACGGCATTCCTGGTCCTGCAATCGCTGCATGCGCAGAATCTGCAGGTGCTGAAGTTATCTTCGCATCTACAGAGTGCTTTGTCTGAACATCTGCCGGCGCTATGGACCTGGAAAACCAGAGAAGAGTTAAGGAATTCGCAGAGCAGTACGGTGCTGAGAACGTAGTTGTTCTCCTCGGCGCAGCCGAAGGTGAAGCAGCTGGTCTCGCAGCTGAAACCGTTACCCTGGGCGATCCTACCTTCGCAGGTCCTTTAGCAGGAGTCTCGTTGGGACTCGCAGTATTCCATGTTGTTGAACCCGAAGTCAAGGCTGAGTTCAACGCAGATGTATATGATGAGCAGTGCGGCATGATGGAAATGGTTCTCGATGTAGATGATATCTGCAGCGAAATGAACGCTATCCGCGAACAGCTGTAAGTCTGTACCAGGCAACGCAAGTGATGAGGGGAGCGCTGATTTACGCTCCTCTCTTGCTCTGTAAACCTATAAGGAAAATTCAGTAATTTGAAAGGATATTATACATGGCTAACAGTGTAATCAGAGGTACAGGTTATGTTCTGGTCCACGTACCCGGAATGGTAATGGATCACGGCACCACCCAGACTACTGAAAGAGTTGTAAATCCCGATTCCGATTACCTCAAGGAAATCGGATCTCACATGAGATCCTTTGAGCAGGTAGTCAATTATGCACCTAACCAGACCTACATCGGCAACATGTCCGTTGAAGAGCTTACCGCACTTGGCCAGCCCTGGTATGAAGAGGGCAAGGAAGTTGCAGGAAGCAGATACGGCAAGTTCGGTGAGATCATGCCCGAGGCTGAATTCATCCTGCTGATGCAGGCATGCGACGCATTCGACCTGGTCCGTCTGGAAAAGAACTTCGTAGACGCACACAAGGCCGAGCTGGCTGCCGACCCCGTGATCACCGACGCCATCATGGCAATGGTTAAGGACGGTGTAGACCAGTCCGAAGTCGATCACTTTGTAAACGAAGAACACGCAGAAGCATTCACTTACGAAGGCAAGGTCGTAGGTTATGTAAAGAGAGCTCACGACATCGATGCCAACCTGAGCGCGCATGTTATGTTCGAGAACCTGGTAGCCAAGGCTTCCGGTGCTCTGTCCATACTGCACCTGCTCAGAGAATCCGGTGTTGATCCCTCTGAAGTCGAATATGTAATCGACTGCTGCGAGGAAGCATGCGGCGACATGAACCAGAGAGGCGGCGGCAACTTCGCTAAGGCTGAAGCTGAGGTCGCTGGTCTGATCAATGCTACCGGTTCCGATGCAAGAGGCTTCTGCGCAGGACCCTCCCACGCAATGGTAGAAGCTGCCGCACTTGTTAAGTCCGGCGCTTATAAGAACGTTGTCGTAGTCGGCGGCGGCTGCACCGCCAAGCTGGGCATGAACGGCAAGGACCACGTCAAGAAGGGTCTGCCCGTTCTTGAAGACTGCCTGGGCGGCTTTGCAATCCTCGTTTCCGAAAACGACGGAAAGAACCCCGAAATCAACCTGGACGTTCTTGGACGCCACACCGTTGGTACCTCCAGCTCTCCCCAGGCTGTAATCCAGGCTCTGGTAATGGATCCCATCCAGGCTGCCGGAATGAAGGTCACCGATATCGACAAGTTCAGCCCCGAGCTGCAGAACCCCGATATCCTCAAGCCCGCCGGTGCCGGAGACGTTACCGAGGCCAATACCAAGATGATCGCTGCACTGGCTGTTAAGCTGGGCATGATCGAAAAGACCGCCATGAAGGAATTCATGGATCAGCACGGACTTTCCGGATTTGCACCCACTCAGGGCCACATCCCCTCCGGCGTTCCTTATCTGGGATTTGCCCGCCAGAACATCCTGGAAGGCAAGATGAAGTATGTCCAGTTCATCGGTAAGGGATCTCTGTTCCTCGGCCGTATGACCAACCTGTTCGACGGTGTATCCTTCCTCGTTCAGCCCAATAGCGGCAAGGATGAAGCTCCCGTTGCAGGCAGCACCGGCAAGACCGTCACCATCGGTATCGCCGCAGAAGGCACCGAGCTTGGCAGAGAAAACCTTGAACAGGCTGTTGCAATGGCAGCAAAGAAGGGTGTCAAGGCTGTGATCCTGGACGGCGGACACGAAGAAATGGAAGCTAAGCTTGCCAGCGGCGAGATCGACGCAGCAGTTGCTTCTCACTATCCGTTCCCCATCGGCGTTTCCACTGTCGGCAGAGTAGTCACTCCTGCAATGGGCAAGGAAATGTTCATCGCCAACACCACCGGAACCTCCAGCACTGAGAGAGTATCCGCTATGGTACTTAACACCGTGGCAGGCATCATCGCTGCAAAGGCT
>JAZRXE010000098.1:0-3581 GCA_045600065.1 Anaerovoracaceae bacterium | reverse complement strand
TTCAGAGGAACCGTCCCCTTGTGTTCTTGCTCTCACTGCTTTTCCGCCGGCGGCAGCGTCACACGCTCGCAGACCCGGCCGGTTTCAAGCTCCTTTAGCATAAGCTCGTCGCCGTCCAGAAGCGCGTAGCTTTTCAGCGAGCCTCCCCGGGGCATTGATACCGAGCCCGGATTGCAGAAGTACACACCTCTGCCCAGCTTTCTAATACAGGGCACATGGGTATGCCCGCAGCATATCAGATCTGCCCTGAAGTCCGAGGGCAGATGATCCGGTCCCCATATATGACCGTGGCTGACAAAAATCAGCCGACCCTCAAAGGGAATATTCATTGCATCAGCGCACATAGGAAAATCATAGCCATCCTGATCCCAGGGGGCATCGCAATTGCCGCTGACACACCATATCTGAGCCGCCAGGCTGTTCAAAAGCTCCGCGGCCAGAAACCTTCCGGGCTTTGCGCACTGCAGATCCCCGCAGAGCAAAAGCCTTTCGGCGCCCTCCTCTTTATATCTTTTCAGCAGCAGCTCGGTATCATCCAGGCTGCCGTGTATATCCGACGCAATAAGCAGTTTCATTTTTTCATACCTTTCATCTGCAAAACCTGCAGCGGTTTGTTTCCGCAAAACTATCAGACTATTCCGCGGGGATTATCCCGTAGGCTATCTTGAGCTTCAATATGCGTTCCACGCTCTGATCCAGACGCTCCGCGCTGATGCGTCCGCTTACAGCCGCGTCCAGCAGGGCATTGTATGCCTCGTGTATATCCAGAGGCATCAGAAGGATGTCAGCGCCGGCTTCAAAAGCCATAAGGCAGGCGTTGCCAATGCCGTATTCGTCGTTTATGGCCTTCATCTCCAGAGCATCGGTTATGACCACGCCGTCAAAGCCCAGCTCTCCCCTGAGCTTGCCTGTGATCATCTCAGCCGAAAGACTGGCGGGCAGTCCGTCGCCGCTTACATTTACGGCGTCCACATGGGCGACCATGACCATATCCGCTCCCGCAGATATTCCCGCCATAAAGGGCAGCATTTCACACTGCTGCATCTCTTCCCAGGTCTTCACCACGCTGACGCTGCCGTCATGAGTGTCACTGATGGTATCGCCGTGGCCGGGGAAATGCTTTATGCAGCATATGGTCCCGCTCTCATGAAAGCCCTTGACGCAGGCAGAGACCATGTCCGCCGCAATCTGAGGATCTGTGGAAAACGCCCTGTCTCCTATGACCTTGTTTTTGGGGTTTGTGAATACATCCGCATCGGGGGCAAAGTCCACATTTACTCCGAAGCTGTGCAGATAGCTGCCTATGTTAAAGCCCGCAAGCCTTGCATCCTCCGGGTTTCCGCTGCTTCCTACCGCAAGCATGCTTTCGTAGCGCGGCACATCGAAGGCATCCTTTTTTGCTATCCTGGCGACCCTGCCGCCCTCCTCATCTATGCCTATAAACATGCCTGTCTCACAGCAGCTGTTGATCTTTTCGATCTTTGACCGCAGATCTTCGGGAGTGTTGAAATCCCCGGCAAAAAGCACGGCTCCCCCAAGACTGAGACCGGGATCCAGATCCGAGGTGCGCACCATGAACAGCTGGCCGATCTTTTCTTCAGTGCTCATCTGCTCCATCAAGGCGGCAAGCTTCTGCTCCGCAGGGTCAGCGGCTGCGGGAACCGGGATATCCTGAGGATCTGCACATGCGGCAAGACTCAGTATGAGGCTTAGTATAAACGGTATCATGATTGTCTTTTTCATATGTCCTTGTTTACAGCTGCAAAAACAGGCAGCATGCATACCGCAGCCGGAATTGCCGGCATGCTTGTATCAAAATCGTCAGAAGGCACCGGTCAGTGCTTCGGACAACGATGCTTTTAATCCTTCTGCTCGACTGAAGCTTCTGGCTCAATGCTCCTCAGCACTATTGCCTCAGCAGGCCAAGATCCAGTCCGCTGCAATCCTTGAGCATATCCAGAATCGCGGTCCTGATTATCGCCACACCACCCTCTGTATCGGATTCCACATTGATAGGCATAAGAGGCTCGTGAAGGCTCTTTCTGATCAGGAACCAGCCCTTTCCGTGATCCTCGTCCGCATTTACCCTGACTCCCTCGTAATTAGGAAGCTCAAGGCTCAGCCCGGGGGCGTTTCCGGCTCCTACGGTCTTTTCTATCATCTCAAGCACTGAGCCTGCATAAGCCGCAAAATCTCCGTCAAGCACAGGCAGCCTGTATTCGGCGGCCTCGGCAGGCTCCTTCAGCTTTTCTATGCATGAATCTATGCCCATACCCTGTTTTTTCAGCTTCGCAGCCTTGATCACAATCTTTGTGGCCAGATAAGCGCCGTCGTCCAGGAAGTAGTTCTCCTTGAAGGCCGCGTGACCGGAGGTCTCTATGGACAGCTGACAGTCTCTGCCTTCGGCGTTTAAGGCGATCCCCTTGTTGATGACATTCTTGTAGCCTCGCTGATAGCGCAGGTGATCAAGTCCGAGATCGGCAGTCATAAAGTCGTGAAGCTGGGTGCTTGTAATGCTGTCTGTCACCACGGTTGCACCGGGATGCTCCTCCGCGACCAGAGCGGCGCTGAGAGCAACTATGCCATTGCGTGCAATAGCCCTGCCTTTGGGATCCACCGCGCTTGCCCTGTCCACATCGGTATCGAATATGAGGCCCAGATCGGCCCCGCTTGTCAGCACCGCGGCGCTGATGCTGTCCATGGCAGCCTTGTTTTCCGGATTGGGCTGATGGTTGGGAAAGCTCCCGTCGGGCTCCAGAAATTGGCTGCCGCTGCAGTCCGCGCCCAGAGGCTCCAGAACCTTGCTCACATAAAAGCCGCCTGCTCCGTTGCCCGCATCAACAGCAATCTTAAGTCCGCCGAGAGGCTTTTCCGGATCGAACAGCCCTCCCGCAGCAGGCTCGGTCTTACGCTGACGGGGATTTTTCGGGGCATCGGGGTCCGCAGCCGCAAAGTCCACGCCCAGTCCCTTGCATATCACCTGCTGAAGATGCTTTGCGTAAAGGCTCATCAGATCGAAGGGGACGATATCACCGATCTTATCCACCACATTGGCGCTGTAGTTTATCTTTTCCGCAATGGCAACAAGCTCTTTGATCTGGGAGCTTTCAAGTCCGCCGTCCCTTGTAAAGAACTTCATGCCGTTGCGATTGTAGGGCAGATGGCTTGCGGTGACCATGATGGCTCCGTCGGCCTTGGCCTGGGGGAATACCGTTGCCATAAACATGGCCGGTGTGGACGCCATGCCGCAATCCAGCACAGTGACCCCGTTCACAGCCAGCGCCGCGCTTATCTGATTGGCCAGATGAGCTCCGCTCAGCCGGGAATCCCTGCCCACGGCTATGGTAAGACCGCCCTTGACCAGCCTGCTGCCCAGCCATGCGGCAAAGGCCGCCGCCAGATCGGCCACGGCTCTGTCCGTCAGATCCTTAGGCTCTCCGGGAACGCCTTCAATTGCTATACCTCTTATATCGCTGCCGTTCTGCAGCTTTTTGTAATCCTTCATGTCTTTCCTTTCCGCCATGAGGCCGTCAGAATTCGTATTCCGCTATAATATACCACAAAAAAACCCCGCATTAAAG
>JAZRXE010000097.1:0-47600 GCA_045600065.1 Anaerovoracaceae bacterium | reverse complement strand
TCAGCGGTGAAGCATCGAATCTGACTGCGGGAACATCATTCCGGCTCTCAAGAGAAGGTAACTGGAACAGACTTATCTGCTGATAATGAAAACTCAATATGGGGAATCTTGGAAATACTCCACAACAACTTGACACCGCCGGCTGTCCGTCCGCTATTGCGGCAGGCCGCGGTTTAAGATAAAATGACATCAGGATAGACGGTGCGGCAATCATGCACCCGGGACGGGTAAGAGAACGTATTTTTGTACAACCTCCGGATTTTCGCTGACCAGAAGATCTGTCCGTACCCACACGCCCGGTGCCCGGTTCAAGCCTTTGGATCGCTCGTCCGGGCTCAAAAGGATTAGTTTCAGGAGGATAACATGTCCATAGATAAGTATTTGCTCATTCAGGCCTTCGGTCACCCCGCGATGCAGGCTCAGGATCTTTTGAAGCTTTGCTATCAGGCTGCCTACGGCGCGGAGCATCTGCTGGAGGATGAAGCCGCTGCTTTTGCCATGCTCAAATCCGAATGGGAGCGTACCCCGGAGAATTCCGGTCAGCTTCTGGAGCCTGTTTGCGACGAGTACAGCCGGGTGGATATAGGGGCCTGCAAGAAGGCGGGGCTTGCCCCCGAGGATCTGTTTGAGGCTTTTTTGCTGACTGCAGGAGAGCCCCGGGACAGACGGGCACAGGATGCCCTTTTTGAGCAGTATCTGAACTCTGCGGAGCAGTTTTGCACAGCCGGTATGCTGTCTTTTGGCCCGGAGCAATGGAATGCCTTTATGGTTGAATACAAGGCTGCAGGCGGCGGGCCTGTGCATCACTCCCCGGCTTACCGTCAGGAGGAAAAGCCGGCCTACAGGCTTATCGACAGAAAATACGAGGCATTTTTGGAGCAGAAGCTGATTCAGCGGGCCGCTGAGTATAATCGCTCTGCCGGGCAATAGTCCGCCCGGGGATGCTTTTTTGTGAAAAAACCCGTAAGCCTTAGAATAAAAGGCATAGGCGTATTGCCGAATATTATTCGAATATCAGAAACAGGTAGTGTAAATTGCATAAAGCCTACCTGTTTTTTGTTGCTTAGCAGGCAGAATTATTCTATAATAAATTGGATTAATTTATTTACAGGAGGATTGCTGATGAAGTGCAAGGTGTGCGGTTACGAGTTCCCAAGCGACAGGCAGTTTTGCCCGCTGTGCGGAACCAGATCCGGAGAGGCTGATATCAGCTGGAATACATACGACTTCCCCAAGCCGAAGCAGTTTAAGGATATAAGCATGCATTGGCCTGATTACGATACAATGGCCGTGGATAAGACCAGGCTGGAAGAGCCTGTGGATTTTTCGGCTTTGAATTCTTCTGCCCCTTCAGTTTCAAGGGACAGATCTGTCGGGACTGATGATATGTCCTGGGATCCGGAAAATGCAAATAATGCCGTTGCCAGGTCGGAGAGCACAAAGAGATCTTTTGCCCAGCTCAAGCGGGAATCTGAGAGGCTTGCTGCTGAGGCAGCCCGGGCCAGAGCGCAGGCCGATGGTTCTGCAGCCGAAACAGCAGCAGACATGGACGATCAGCGCTCCGCGGCGATGCAGCCGGATGAAGCTGCCGGTGAAGAGACTTTCAGGCCCGCCGTTCAGCAGGCAGAGGAAAGCATTGAAAGCAGCCCTGCGGAAGTAATCGCCGAGGCTGTCGGGTCCACTGAAGCATTTGATACTGTTGAAACAGAAGATTCTTCAATGCCCAACTGGCATATGCCCGAATATTATCGCGAAGACCCGAAATTCTACACTCTCGGCCTTGGCCCTGAGCTGACCGAAAGGGTCGAAGCTGCCGAGGCTGCAAAAAAGGACGCCGAGCTCAGAGCTGCCATGGAAAACTCTCAGGCAGAAGAGGCGCTCCGTGCAGAGGCTGCCGCAAGAATCGAGGCCCAAAGGCGGGCAGCAGAGGCTGCCGCAAGGGCAGAGGCGGAAAGACTTCTGGCAGAAAGCGCTGCCAGGAACGCTGCTGCAAGAGCAGCGGCGGAAGAAGAAGCCGCAAAACGCGCCGCAGAGATAGAGGCAGTGAGACGTGCCGCAGAGGCATCAAAAAATGAAGCACAGAGACTGACGGCAGAAGCACAGACGGCGACAGCGCAGAGCTTCGATCTCGCTGATCTGGATTCATCCTTAAACGAGGCGCTGGTCGCAGAGGACAGCGACATCCCTGCCGATATGGACTGGCTCAAGTCCCAGTTCAGCTACAACGGCCTCGGAGAGTATATAAAGCAGGCACAGGAGCTCGAAGGAACCGAGCCTTCCGTGGGCCACTCACCCGAATCTCCCGTTCAGGCTGCAGAGCCCGACGCGGAGAGCGCCGTGTCCGGGCAGACCGGAAATGCAGCTCCGGAAGAGGCTGCTGCAAACGATGAGCTTTCGGCGCTGATCAACACCATGCCGTTTATAGGCCTTCCCGCAGCCGCTTCCACCTTATCCGGGACGGGAAACGTGGGTGCAGGCAATACTTCTGAATACAAAGAGGCAGCAATCAGAGACGCTCTGAACAGATTCCGCCAGGAAAAGCTTTTCGAAGAGAACGGTACTTCTGAGCCTTTGCAGAGCGAGCCGGACGAAGCTGAAGATGAGCTGATGTTTAGGGCTCACCCCGCTATAGAGCAGGCCGCGCAGAGCGAGCCGGACGAAGCCGAAGATGAGCTGATGTTTAAGGCCCATCCCGCCGTAGAGCAGGCCGCGCAGAGCGAGCCGGATGAAGCCGAAGATGAACTGATGTTTAAGGCTCACTCCGCCGTAGAGCAGACCGCGCAGAGCGAGCCGGATGAAGCCGAAGATGAGCTGATGTTTAAGGCCCATCCCGCCGGGGAACAGGCCGCAGAGTCCGAAGAAACTGCAGCACTCGCAGGCTTCGAATCCGAAGAAAGCAATGAGCCCGCTGCCTATGAGCCTGCAAGCGCAGAGTCCGAAGAAAGCAACGCGCCTGCGGCATACGAACCTGTAAGCGCAGAGTCCGAAGAAACCGCAGCACCCGCAAGCTTCGAATCCGAAGAAAGCAATGCGCCTGAAGCATACGAACCTGCAAGCGCAGAGCCCGAAGAAACCCCCGCTCCCGTAAACAAAACCGAAATGCCCGGAGCATCGGAATATTACAGCTTTGCAAGCGGAAAATCCGGAGCGGGAGAAGCCGCGGCAGCAAGCTTTGCACCTGCAAGCTTTAAGCCGGAAGAAGCCCCCGCTCCCGTAGATAAGACCGGAATACCCGGAGCATCGGAGTATTACAGCTTTGCAAGCGGAAAATCCGGAGCAGGAGAGGCCGCGGCAGCAAGCTTTGCCCCCATAAGCTTTAAGCCGGAAGAAGACCCCGCTCCCGCAGCAGAAGAACCCGAAGCAGAAGAACCCGAAGCCGGGGATTCCGGCAGTTTCACAGTGGAGGAGCTGCTTTCCGAGGCAGAAGCCGACGAAAAGAAGACTCCCGCAGACGGCGAAAGAAGACCCGAGCAGTTCTTCACCTTCTATAAAAAGAACGAGGAATTCCAGGCCCTGCTGGACAAGGAATACGAGCGTATGCGCAAAATGCAGGCAGGTCTTCCCAATTTTGAAGATACCAAGAACTATACTCCTGCATCCGCAAAGACCCAGCCTGCAGAGCAGGAAGAGGAAGCTGCAGAGCCCGAACCGGCCGAACAGCCGCGTATAGAAGACCCCGCAGAAGAAAAGAGTACTGCAGAGGCGGAAAAGATCGTAGCCGCAGCGGCAGCCGCGGCAGCTGCAGCATCTGCTGCTGTAAGCGCCGCAAAGGCGAGCAATTCCTCCGCAGTGGTCGTGGAGCCCGAGGATTCGCCCTTTGCTGAAGTTCGCACGAGTCTGGGCAGTCAGGCCTTCACACGAAATACCGTAGAGATGAAGATCGCCGAGATGAAGGCAAAGGAGGCTGCTGCCGAAAAGCATCGCAGCGACCGCAGGCGACGTCTTGAAGAGATGGCAAGGGCAAGAGAGGCATATTTCGGCAGCCAGTCAGATGATTCTTCCGATTGGAAGTCTGCGAACGGTAACGACGCGTCCCAGGCCGTAGAAAAAATGGATGTCGTCGAGTTCTTCAAGCGCGAAAGAGCCGCGGAAGAAGCCCGTCAGGCTCAGCAGCGCAAGGCCGAGGAAGCAATAAGAGCTGCAGGCTCTCAGCGTCAGTCTCAGTACCTTGCACGGCAAGAAGAAGCCAGGCGTCTTATTCAGGAAGAAGAGGAGCGCCTTGCCCGGCAGAAATTGGAAGAAGAGCGCAGAGCGGCAGAGGCCCAGCGCCTTGCTCAGATCCAGAGAGAGGAAGAGGAGCGTCAGGCCCTGCTCCTTGCACGGCAAGAGGAAGCCAGGCGTTTTGCCCTTGAAGAAGAGCAGCGTATTGCCCGGCAGAAATTAGAAGAAGAGCGCAGAGCAGCAGAGGCACAGCGCCTTGCCCAGCAGAGGTTAGAGGAAGAAGAGCGCAGAGCGGCAGACGCCCAGCGTCTTGCTCAGCTCCAGAGAGAGGAAGAAGAGCGTCAGGCCCTGCTCCTTGCACAGCAGGAAGAGGAAGCCCGCCGTCTTGCTCAGGAGGAAGAACAGCGCCTTGCCCAGCAGAGGTTAGAGGAAGAGCGCCTGGCTCAGCAGAAATTAGAAGAAGAGCGCAGAGCGGCAGAGGCCCAGCGTCTTGCTCAGCTCCAGAGAGAGGAAGAAGAACGTCAGGCCCAGCTTCTTGCACAGCAGGAAGAGGAAGCCCGCCGTCTTGCTCAGGAGGAAGAGCAGCGCCTTGCTCAGCAGAGATTAGAAGAAGAACGCCTTGCTCAGCAGAGATTAGAGGAAGAACGCAGAGCGGCAGAGGCCCAGCGTCTTGCCCAGCTTCAGAGAGAGGAAGAAGAACGACAGGCCCAGCTCCTTGCACAGCAGGAAGAGGAAGCCCGCCGTCTTGCTCAGGAGGAAGAGCAGCGCCTCGCCCAGCAGAGATTAGAGGAAGAACGCCTTGCTCAGCAGAGATTAGAGGAAGAACGCAGAGCGGCAGAGGTCCAGCGTCTTGCCCAGCTCCAGAGAGAGGAAGAAGAACGTCAGGCCCAGCTTCTTGCACAGCAGGAAGAGGAAGCCCGCCGCCTTGCTCAGGAGGAAGAAGAGGCCAAGCGCATAGCAAAGCAGAATCTGGAAGATGAACTGCGCAAGGCAGCCGCCGCGGCGGGCGCAGCAGCTGCAGCGCTTAAGCTCAAACAGCAGGCTGAAGAGACCGAGCGCGTACAGCGGGCGGCAATGGAAGCGGGACAGACAGCTGTCATTTACGACAGAGAATCCGCAAACCAGGGCCCCGCACCCGTCCTTGAGCAGCCCGGAGACATTGAGATCGTCGATATTTCCGACATCTTTGACGAAGATCCCCAGACATCCGAAGAAAGCGCCGAAGAAGCGGAAACTCTCGCAGAAGACCGCGCTGATGACGGCGAAGAGGAAATGGATCTCATAAAGGCATTTGAACGCCAGCAGGCGTCCACCGACACAAAAGAGGTCAAGACACAAAAGGGCTTGTTCAAGAAAAAGTCCGGTCAGTCCGGAGATAAGAAAGCCAAATCCGCCGCAAAAAAACGCCGCAGAAGAAAGAGAACCAGCCCCGTGGCAGGCTTCCTGATCGCGCTGCTGGTCATCCTCGGCCTGTTTGAGGCAGTATGCGCAGCAGCAGGCAAGTTCGCCCCCGAGGCAGAGTTCACCCATACCATCACCCAGTTCAACCAGGCTCTGACAGACGCCGCATCAGAAGGCGCAGCCTGGATAAAGAACCAGGCAGAGGGCTTTATGAGCCGTTTTTCCGGCGAAGCAGCGCCTATATCCGATGTGCCCGAGGACGGAGTGGATCTTGACGCCATAGCAGAGGAATACGGCAAGAACATCAAGAGCATAAGCAGGAGCAGCCAGCTGGCCTACGATCCCGGACAAAGCTATCCGGTTGACGGACTGGCAGACATGCCCGTATGCGAGGATGCTCAGACCAAGACCTCGATCTACACCACAATGATAGGCTACAACAGCACCTGGATCGATTATGTAAATAACGCAGACGACAGCTGCCTTAAGTATCTTAAGGCTGACCGCGGCGCATACAGAAGCGCCGTAGCCTACGAAAAGATCGGTCAGGTGGAGCAGCGCTTCAAGACCCTGGAGCTGGGTGAGATCAGGCTCTTCGACGGCGGAGCATACATCTTCGTCCGCGAAGCTATAAGCATTAAGGAAAACGGAAAGACCGGCGCCGGCAACAGCAAGTATTTATACAAGCTGGAGAAGGTCGGCGACGAATATAAGATAGCAGAATATGTAGAGATTCAGTAGTCGGGAGAGACGCAAATGAAAAAAGAAGGCAGCAGCCTTAAAATCATTTTGCTGGTCCTGCTGCTCGCAGTCGGACTGGTAATATGTCTGGATGATGTCATAACAGATATCATCTGGTTCGATAACATGGGATATCTTTCGGTATTCTTCACCGAGCTTATGACCAAGCTCAAGCTGGGCATACCGGCCTTCCTGATCGGCACGCTGGTGTCGGTGGTGCTGCTGGGCAGCATCAAGCGCGATTACCTGAAGCGCAGCGGCATGGTGATCGACGACGAAGAAGCAAAAAAGAGTGTCAGAAGGCTGACATGGCTGATGTCCGCGGTGTTCGGCGTTCTTTCCGCGCTGCTGATAACAGACAAGCTGTGGTTCCAGATCCTGCAGTATTTCAACGCTACGGATTTCGGAATCGCGGATCCTCTGTTCAACAAGGACATAAGCTTTTACATGTTCAAGATGGATTTCCTCGGCGGAATAGCCTCCGGAGCCATTGCGGCAATCGTGGCCATGTGCGTCATGGTCGCCCTGTTCTACCTGCTTCTGATGGGCTTCTCTTCTCCCGGAGAAGAGGCTCAGCCCGGAGCTGACGGCAGCTATGAATACGAAGCGGATTTCGAGGACGAGCCCAGAATGGGCAGAAGCGCCATGGGAGACGCTGTCAGCGGATTCTTCCGCGCGCAGAATTCCAATGCCCGGAAGCGCAGAGAGGAAAGACGCAGAGAACAGGCCGAGCTTAAGGTTAAGCTCGGCGCCCTGGTCCATGTAGCAGGCAACGAGGTCTGTATACTGGGCGTGCTGCTCTTCCTGTGCATAGCGGCAGACTTTTATTTCAGACAGTTCAGCATGCTCTACGGCGGCACAGGCGTTGCCTACGGAGCAGGCTACACGGATATAAACGTCACCCTGAACATATACAGAGCCATGATGGTTCTTTCCGTATGCGCAGCCATTGCCCTGGTGCTTGCGATCAAGCGCCGCAGCTTTAAGCTGGCCATACTCTTCCCGGCGCTGATGGTGATCATATCCGTTGTCGGAGCTTTTGCCGCTACAGCCGTTCAGGACTTTATAGTAGCCCCCGACGAGCTCAACAAGGAGAGCAAATACCTGCAGAACAACATCACCTTCACCCGTCTTGCCTACAATCTGCAGGATATCGAGGTCAAGGATTTTACAGCCGAGGGCTCCATTTCCAAGTTCGATGTGCTCAACAATATGGAGACATTCTCCAACATCAGGATCAATGACTTCGATCCCGCGGAGCAGTTCTACAACCAGACCCAGTCCATTCGTTCCTACTACAGCTTCAACGATGTAGACGTAGACCGTTACTATGTAAACGACGAGTATACACAGGTCTTCCTTTCCGCAAGAGAGATCGACGCCAAGCGCATAGAGGATTCCTGGCTCATCAAGCACCTTAAGTACACCCACGGCTACGGAATCACCCTTTCCAGGGTGGACAGGGTCACAAGCAGCGGCCAGCCCGCAATGCTCATAGACTCCATTCCCCCGGTATCCGAGGTGCCCGAGATCACCATTGAGCGGCCCGAGATCTACTACGGCGAGCTTACCGACAGCTATATCATCACCAATACCGGCGAATCCGAGTTCGACTACCCCAGCGGCGAATCCAATGTCTACTGTGCGTATCAGGGGACAGGCGGCATAGAGCTGACCCCGCTCAACAGGGTGCTTTTTGCCCTTAAGGCCCGCAGCATGAAAATGCTGATCTCCACCAACATCAACAGCGATTCAAGGATACATGTTTACAGAAACATCATGACCAGAGTGCAGAAGATCGCGCCCTTCCTGGTCTACGACGAGGATCCCTGCGTGGTGGCAGACGGCGGCAGACTCTACTGGATAATCGATGCCTATACACAGAGCGAAAACTTCCCCTATTCCGAGCCCTACGAGAATTTCTACGGAATCAACTACGTACGCAATTCCGTAAAGGTAATAGTTGACGCCTACAACGGCGACGCGGACTTTTACATCTGCGACGAGTCCGATCCTCTGATTATGACTCTGGACAAGATATATCCGGGCCTGTTCAAGCGCATGAGCGCCATGCCCGACAGCCTGCAGGCTCACATTCAGTACCCCAACGAGCTGTTCAACATTCAGGCCTATGTCTATACCAAGTATCACATGACCAATGTGGAGGTATTCTACCAGTCCGAGGACCAGTGGGATATCAGCTCCGAGCAGTACGGTCAGGCGACCAAGCAGATGACTCCCAACTACTTCATCATGAAGCTGCCCGGAGAATCCGAGGCCGAATTCGTAAGCTCCATTCCCTACACGCCCCACGGCAAGTCCAATATGACCGGTCTGCTGGTGGCCCGTCAGGACGGAGACAAGTACGGCAAGCTGGTGCTTTACCGCATGCCCAAGGACAGGATCATTTACGGCCCCGCCCAGATCGAGGCTCAGATCAACCAGGATGCTGAGATCTCCAAGGAATTCTCCCTGTGGAACAACTCCGGATCAAGCTACCTGCGCGGCAACATCTTCGTGATCCCCGTGGAAAATTCCCTGTTCTATGTGGAGCCCATCTACCTTGAGGCATCCACAGGCAGTCTGCCCGAGGTCAAGAGAGTCGTGGCCTTCTACGGCGAGGATGTGGCCTACGAGCCCACCCTTGCAGAGGCCCTGGATTCCCTGTTCGGAAAGGGCGCGGGAGACCCGCTTACCACCGAATACCCCATAGTGACAGGACACCAGATGGCAGAGGAAATGCTCAATCCCACCCAGCCCCAGCAGCCTGAGACCGATGAGCCGGATCCCGGTCAGAGCACTGAGATCCCCGGCATAGTGGAGACCGACGACATCATGGAGCTGGCACAGAACGCCTACCAGGCCTACAGCAATGCCCAGAAGGCACTGGAATCCGGCAACTGGGCCGATTACGGAAAGTATCAGGATATCCTGGAGCAGTATTTGAAATTGATGGTGGAATAAATGTATAAAGATATGATATTCTGCATTCCTGCAGACAAACATAATGAAAAAGACTTCAAGGCCCTCATCGAGGCTCATCCCGAGATACGCTTCGTATCCCTTGTGGGTCTCGATATCTACGGACACGACACCGACGAGAAGATCCCCGTAGAGCGTATGCTCCAGGACGTGGACGGCTTTATCGCCAGCGGCGTGCAGACAGACGGATCTTCCGTTCTGCTGCCCGGTATCGCCGACGTATCCAACGCCAAGGTGGACATAGTTCCGGATCCCTCGGTGAACTGGTACGTGGACTACAATTTCGAAAATTACGACGACGAAAGCGGCCTGCCCGTGGGCACCGTGCGCATCCCCGCCTATCTGTTCCACAACGATACAAACGGCGTAGGCTCCAGGATCATACTGGAGGATGCCGTAAAAGAGATGCAGACTCGCCTGCCCCGGCTGCTGGCGGAGAATCCCTACATCTTCGAATATCTGCCCTTTGACAGCGCCGATGACATCCAGGAGCTGAGCCTGACCGCCGCCACAGAGCTGGAGTTTTATGTAATGACTCCCCACGACGTGGCCGACCGGGAGCGTATGCACACCTCCCAGGAGCTGAAAGAGCAGTACTGGAAGCGCACCAGCGGTCCTGTGCGCACCGCCATGGAAGAAGCCATCTGCCTGCTGAACCAGTACGGGTTCTGCATAGAGATGGGCCATAAGGAAGCCGGCGGCGTGCCCTCAGAGATGATGCGCAGCGGCGATTTCGACCACATCATGGAGCAGCTGGAGATCGACTGGAAATACTCCGATCCCATGCAGGCAGCCGATAACGACAACATCATCCGCCACATCGTCAGCGACGTGTTCCACAGCTACGGACTGGACGTTACCTTTATGGCCAAGCCCGTGGAGGGCGTTGCCGGAAGCGGTAAGCACGTGCATCTGGGCGTGGCGGCCAAGCTCAAGGATGGCCGCAAGGTGAACCTGTTCACCGCGCTGGACGCCGAGAAAGACTACATGAACCCCATCGGCTTCGGCGCTTTGATGGGTCTGCTGAAGAATTACGAGATCCTCAACCCGCTGACCAACTGCACCAACGATGCCTTCAACCGCTTAAAGCCCGGTTTTGAGGCCCCCATCTGCATAGTCACCAGTCTGGGGCGCAGCGTGGCCTTCCCATCCCGCAACCGTACCGTGCTGGTGGGCCTGATCCGGGATCTGCACAACCCCATGGCTACCCATTTTGAGCTGCGTTCCCCCAATCCCAAGAGCAACACCTATCTGGTGGCTGCCGGCGGCATCATGGCCATGCTGGAAGGCATCACCGCCGCCCTGCGCGCCGGAAAGACCCCCGCAGAGCTGGAAAGATCCATTTCCAAGGGTTACGGAGAAGAGGATTTCTATCTGGATACCTACCGCGTATACCGGGCCGAGAACAACATCTTCGAGGATTATACCCCTGCTCAGCGCGAGCAGTATTTCGGCAAGGCCCCTGCCACCGTCTGGGACAGCATCAGCGCCTTCGACCGTTACCCCGAGAAGCTTAAGATCTTCACAACAGGCGATGTAATGACTATGACCGATATCCGCTCCTACAAGCAGGCGGTTATCGATCAGTGGAAGAACGAGCTTCACGACAGGATAGTGCCCGGACTTGCCCGCAAGGCAAAGAGCTTTGTCAAGCGCCACGCAGAGAACGCGGCGGATCTGGATGTGCTGCGCTGGGAGCAGATCAGCGCCGAGATCTTTGAGCTGACCAAGGATACCAATACACATACCAGCCTTCTTACAATGCTCAACACAGCTCTGGAGGCCGGCGCCTTCGATACAGCCTCCGGGCTGCAGATCGAGGCCCAGAACCGCATAAACGCCCTGGAATCCGCCTACAGCAAGTATTTGAGAAATCTGGACTAAGCCGGGCTTACAGGCGATATAAAGCCGGAAGAGAACACGTTATACAAAAAACAAAGGAGGACCGGGGGCTTGACAGCTTAAGGGACTCCTTTTTTGTGCAGCCGGGAAAGCCTTTATATCGCGATCTCAGACTGACACCTTTATTGACAAAAAGACCTGTTAACAATAGAATAACCACAAACAGTGATACGAATCAGGCGAAGAATCGTTTCGACCATAGAAAGGCAAGGAAAAATGGGCAGAGACAAACAGACATTCACGGAAGCTGTCAACGGCATCAAACATGATTTTTTTGTAAATATGATGCTTGCCAGTGACAGTAGATCAATTTTCGACTCGAATAAAGAGGAGTGGATTTCGCAGTTAGATAGTCTTCTGACTGTCCCGGAACACATCGAGGATAAAGATGAGATGCTGGACTGGATCGAACAGAACAAGATCCTGCTTGCGGCTCTGAATGACGCAAAAATGAGGAGCAAGGTAAAGGATCCCGTATACCATGAGATGTTTGACAAAACTGCCGACATCCGCGGTCTTATCGACGACTGGATCGATGTTTATGAGAAAAACAGCGATTTGCTGCTGAACGAAGACGGTTCTGCTGCTGAAGCCAAACCGGGCACTCCCGAAGCGGAAGCAAAGGCAAAGCTGGACGCTGTGAAAAACAATTTTACGGCATACAAAGCGGCGCAGAAGGAAGGAAAGCCCTTCCAAAAGATCACAGATCCGGGAGCGGAACAGAAGAAGGCCGAAAATCTCAAGGCTGTGATGATGTCCGACAGAGCCAAATTCGAAGAGTTCGGCAAGCTGCTGCACAATGCGAGAACTTTCTGGAACTCCGATGAATACAATGATATCGAAGACATGGTTTCGGCATTCGGAAAGGGCATAGAGATTTCCAAGCTGCCGGATAAGAGAGTGCAAAAGGCTGCGGCGGATCTGGGCGAACGGGAGCAGCACGCGCTGAAGCTGTTCCTGATCAAGGACAAGCTGGATGCATACATCACACACAAAGCAAAAGACGGGGTAAAGCCCAATGTGTTCAAGAAGCTGGCGGAGGTGGAACGGCTGAACAAATTCGTCGCAGACCGGCTCCGAGAGCTCCATCCCCAGGATATCAAGTTCGGCGAGGTCGTATACAGCGTATCGAATATCAAGGGCAGCTATCAGGAGGAGTATGAGGCAGCGGCTGTGAAGGATGAGTTGCTGGCCGATTACAGCAAAGACGAAGATATCGATAAGATCGTTGCCTATGGAGCCAACTGGGGCAGCAAGCCGAATGACGATCTGAAAAATGCCGGCGCCTGCATGGACCGCATCATGCTGAAGGCACAGACCGTGGACGGAGCCTTGGATAATATTCCTGCCCTGCAGGAAGCCAAGAAGCTGATCTATGCGGAGCAGCTTGTGCCCCATCTCAACAAAAAAGCCGTGGCGACCATGGCTGCGGCAAAAAACGCCGTCGAAAAGGGCTTTGAAGCCATGCTCCCGGACCAGAAGACCATCGATCTGCTGGAGCACGAAAATGTCAAGGCCCTGAGTTCCGATCCAAAAGAAAAATTCCTGGAGCTGCGTGCTTTCTACATTGCCCAGAACATTGCGAAGGATCAGAAATACTCGATGATAGCTTCTGTGACCGGAGCGTCGAAGACCGCATCGATAATCGAGACGGCCGAGCCGTTTACGCATCCGGATGCATACAAACATCTGAAAAGGGAGATGAACACCAACCTGATCCACGGAAGTTAGTTCAAAAATGATATGGTTGCGATCAAGGATATATGTCAAGGCTATTTCAAGAACCATCTGGACCAGATCCAGCAGCTGGCAGCCAAAGGCGCAAGTGATAAGAGCCTTATTGAAAACTGGCCGGAGATCAGCCCTATGCTCGACTGCTTCAAAGGCCTGATGGGCAAGTCAGACGACAAGCGCGTTCAGAACATAATCCGTCAATACGACCAAATGGAGGAGCGCATGAATGATCTTTCGGACGGAAAGCTGAAGAAAATGCAGAAGGATATGGTCGAACCTCCGCAAAAACACGACGCGAAGTTTCGCTATATATAGGCGATCCTGCAAGCCTGCGGCAGACCGGAGCGGCTGCCCGATAATCGCATAATAAGACACCGGATTTGCTGCAGCCTCCTTATTCCGTATACCCGTTTTCGGCAGCCATCCGGTACCAGCGCCCTGCCTCTGCCGGGTCTGTCTCTGTCCCTATGCCGTGCTCCAGACAGAAGCCCGCGTTGTACTGGGCCATGGCAAAGCCCGCTTCCGCAGCGCGGAGGAACAGGGCAAAGGCGCCTTGCGGATCTTCTGCCGTGCCGATGCCTTTGCGCAGGCAGTAGCCGTAAAGGCACATGCCCTCCGGATCTTCCAGCTCTGCGGCCTGTCTGTAAAGCTCTGCGGCTTTTTCCAGATCCGGGGCGTCTCCCTCTCCGTAGTAAAAACTATTGGCTTTTTCTATCAGTTCTTTGCTGTTCATGGTTTTTCCGATCCGAGCGCCGCCGCTGACGGCGCTTCTTTGCGCGTTGGTTATCTGATGGTGAATTCTATTCTCTGATCCGGGTCAGCCAGTCTGCAGATTATTGCCGCTGCCTGAGCCCTTGTTATATTGCTGTCCGGCATAAAGCTGTGGAAGCTGTCCGAGCCGTCCAGTATGCCTGCTCTGTAAAGGGTGAATATTTCATCATCGTAGGGCGTGGCGGCGGTCACATCGGGAATGCGGTTGATGGTATTTATCTGCTCTAAGGCTGCCTCGGGCAGAGCATTGCAGAAGATATAAGCCATCTCTCCTCTGGTAGCCTTGCGGCTGTAAACGCTTTCACCCTCGGAGGCCGCGCCGAAATCGTCGGCCTTGATGATGCCGTTGCTCAGGGCGTAATTGACATAAATCGAATACCATACGGGGCCCTCGGTAAAGTCTCCGCTGCCGCCGGCGTAAATGTTGTGCATGCGGCATGCCATGGCAAGCGCCTGAGCCAGAGTTATATTGCCCTGGGGGTTGAACTTGCCGGCTGAGCCCTCCATAAGGCCGAGCTCATAGGCCTGCAGGGCGTAATTGTCGTACCACTGGGGCCTGACGCTGCCGGTGCCTGCAATATCGAGGAATATGCCGCTGAAATAATGCCTGCGTGTCTTGAAATTGGCCAGCCCTGCCGCAGCTTCGGGCAGATTGCTCAAAAGCAGCTCCTTAAGGCCGGGCCATTCGTATTTCCCGTAGGAATTCAGGGTGCCGTGCTCCAGAAAATATCCTATGGTCTGGTCGTCTAAGACAAGAAGGAAGGGTATTCCTGCGGCGCTGACATTCAGAAGATCCGGAGCCGCCTGGTAAATCGTCTCGGGGTCTTCTATGCCCGTGTCGAACTCAGTGTAATAAAAGCTCGCCATGGCTGTGTATAGGCCAGGGCCTTCCAGCAGGTGCATCTGCAGGGTGGTGTTGTCAACGGAATAGGCTCCGCTGAACAGGGGCAGAAAATCGTAGCTGTAGAATTCCTTCCACTGAATCAGGCTGTCGCTGATGGGAAATACTCTGGCCTCGAAGCTTTTGATGGTGCCTGTGACCGCGCTGTAATAGCAGCCCTCGTCCCACATGTCATCCGGAAGGTAGACAACGATGATCTCCACCTCGCCGCTCCCCTCGGTGGTGGTGATGGTCTCGTTTATGGTGCCCAGGTAATTGGGCACATGAAGCTTTATGCGCATAAGATCGTTGTCCGATGCGTTGTTTATTGTCAGCGTGCGGGTCTCGTAGCCGTAGCTGAAGCTGTCCGTGCAGCAGGCTGCGGCGGTATTCCCCAATACCAGACCGCATATCAGCAGTATGCTGAGCAGTTTTTTCATCTTAATCCCTCCAATATCCTTATGTTTAAGCCGGATACAGATTGTTGCTGGAAAATTCCGGCTCGCAGGTCGCGTCTATGCCCAGATCGTGGAAGATTTGAGAGTCCGGATCGCTGAGAATCGCCGTGCAGTGAGCCTTGCAGCCCGCAAGCCGCGGCAGGCTTTCCAGAGCCGTCTTTGCCCTGGGGTCTGCAATGGCGGAAATACTCAGCGCGGAAATGATATCTTCCATATTTAAAGTGTCTTTAGGCTTGTGCAGTATCTCCTTTTTGGCCTTGCGCATTACGGACAGCACATCCGGAGAGATCAGCATCACCTCGTCGTCAAAGCCGCATATCATCTTGACTGCGTTGAGTATAAGAGCTGCGCCTGCAACCATGCGCCTTGAGCTGCGCCCGGTGACTATTCTGCCGTCGGGAAGCTCCATTGCCATGACTATGACGTTTTCGTACTTGGGATCCAGGCTGCGCTTGTATTCCGCGTATTTGAGCGCGGGTACGACAACGCCTCTGTCCTCTGGAGCAGCGTCCACCTCGTCCATCAGCAGCTTGGCCCTCTGCAGGGATGATTCGTCTATCTGACCCTTTTTGAACTCCACTCGGGCTATCAGAAAGCGCCTGATGATCTCCTGCTTTGCGGCCTCCGCGCACAGCGCATCGTCGGTTATGCAAAAGCCCACCCTGTTGACGCCCATGTCTGTTGGAGACTTGTATTCGCTGGGTTTTCCGGTGATCTTTTCTATGATCCTCTTTACAACAGGGAATATTTCCAGGTCTCTGTTGTAGTTCACCGCCGGAAAGCCGTATTCCTGCAGATGGAAGTAGTCGATCTGATTCACATCCTTAAGATCAACCGTGGCAGCCTCGTAGGCTATGTTCACAGGGTGCTTCAGAGACAGATTCCATATGGGGAAGGTCTCGAATTTGGCATATCTTGCTGCCAGACCCCTCTTGTTTTCGTGGTAAAGCTGGGAAAGACAGGTCGCCATTTTGCCTGAGCCCGGGCCGGGACCGTTGACTATCACCAGGGGCTTGCTTACCTCTATGTATGGGTTTTTGCCGTAGCCCTCGTCGCTTACTATGGTCTCCACATCCGTTGGATAACCCTTGGTAAAGTAATGCTTGTAGGTCCTGATGCCCCTGCGTTCCAGCTTGGTGATAAAGGTGTTAACCGCCGGCTGATCCTCGTAGCGGGTGATGATCACGCTGTTTACGGACAGCTGGTAGCTGCGGAACATGTCTATGAGGCGCAGCACCTCCAGATCGTAGGTGATACCGAAGTCCTGGCGGGTCTTGTTTGTAAGAATGTCGCCGGCATATACGCAGATGATGATCTCTGCCTGGTCCTTAAGCTTGGCCAGCAGTTTGATTTTGGCGTTTTCGTCAAAGCCCGGAAGCACACGGGCTGCGTGTTTGTCCTGAACCAGCTTGCCGCCGAATTCCAGGTAGAGCCTTTGTCCGTGTCCGCCGTTAATTCTTTGGAGTATATATTTGGACTGTTCCTCCAGATATTGCTCGGAATCGAAGCCTGTTGTCATGAAATACCTTCTTTTCTTGAGTGCCTTTTAATTATACTCATTCACAATACAGTATAACAGAAGCAAGGCTGTATTTCCACAGGACGGCATCAAAAAAGAAGTGGTAATTAGAGGCATAACAACCAAAAATTGTTTGATTGGAAGCCAAGGCGTGCCGTATAATCAAAATACCATAATCTGGTAATGAAGAAAGGTGGTACAAAATGTTTTTTTTAAGAAAAGCACTGTCTTTTGTTTTGATGATCGCTCTTGCAGCAGGTGCCGGAGCGCCTTTGCGCCAGCCTGCGGAGGTCTTTGCAGCCGGGCCTGCGCAGGCAGGGGCTTTTACGGATGTACTGCCCGGGGCCTGGTACTATCAATATGTGCTGGATGCCGCGGCCCTGGGCATTGCCGAGGGCTATGGAGATGGCAGCTTTAAGCCGGAAAAGACACTTACCTATGGGGAATTCATAACAATGACCGTAGAGCACAGAGCATCGGAAGCAGAGCCTGAATCCGATCACTGGGCCTGGCCTTACTATGCAAAGGCCCTGGAGCTGGGTTATTTTACGGAAAGCGATATTTCTGCCCGAAGGCTTGCCATGGAGATACCCAGAAAGGACATGGCTCTGATACTGTGCGGCAAGCTGGATGCGGAGGCAGGGGCCTCATATTCTCCGGCGGTAATGTCTTATACGGATGTAAGCAGCGATGATCCCTATGAATATTGTATTTCCCGCTGCTCCTCCGCCGGCCTGCTGGAGGGCTACGAGGACGGAAGCTTCCGCCCGGACAAGAGCCTTAAGCGCTGCGAGGCTGTCAAGGTCTGCGTAATGGCAGAGACACTTATAGCCCGGGGGCCCGCAGTCCCGGAAAACAACTGGTATCTGGGCGCGGAAACTACGCCTGAGCCTCAGGGTCCCGATCGGCCCGTGGAGGAGCTGATGCCCGCCGGCAAGCGTCAGATACTGGAATACATTGCAGCCAGCCTGCGCTTCACCAGAGAGGGCGGCGCGCTCTACTATTCCTACGACCAGCCCGACATACCGGATGAATATCATTTGAGGGTGGAGTGCCAGATATATGACACAAAAGCCAATGATTATAAAGAATTATTCAGTCATAGAAACGATTCTTCATGGAAGTTCCATCCTGAAAACTATGACAGTTCGGCTCATCATGAGAAGCAGAAAGTCACAGGTGTATCAAATCTCGAGGGTAAAAGCATGAATTTTGTTATTAGGATATTTGACACCGAAGACCTTGAAGTCTATTCAAACATCAGCATATATCTTGAGGAAGACGGATCCATGTTTATGCGAAAAACAACATCGGATAGGCAGGCGCATTTTTCTGAGAACTATGTTGTTCCGGAGGGAATCTGGGAATGGTGAGAAATAAGATAACCCAGGCAATCAGAGTTGTTTGTATTCTGGTGTGTGTGGCATTAATAACGCCTGCATCGGCGCACTCCGAGGACATGATCACTGTACAAGTCCCCGAGGAGAAAACAGTGCGTGTTCCGGCAGAAGCAGTGATTGATTTATGGCATTCCAGCGGATCATATTGGACAATTGGTAATGCAGGAAGTTCAAAGATAAAAGTGTATGACAGGGATATCAGCCAGATATCGGACTATTTAGGATCCATGGGGCTGACTGCCAGTTATGACATTGAACTCCCGAATGAAGTAACAAAGGCTGCTGACAAAGGAAATTTCCTGGGTTGGCATATTGAAAAAAGTTATATTGCGCTAAATGAGCTCTTTGAGCGAAGCACACCTGAAAATATCAATCTGAATTCAAGTGAATTACATTTTGAATTGAAGCCGCGTTTCAATTTAAGCAATTATGAGTATTCAGATTTTGTAGACGGAGCATCGGACGGTTATTATCTTATGGACCAATCCTACGGCTGGAATCTGTATTCGGTATTCGGAAACGGCAGATCACAGGTCCAGGGCTGGGGCTGGTTTGATTCCCAGTCGCCGTCATCGGTAAGGACGCCCTATATACATCCGTCCATGATCAGAGACTCCAGCGGAGAATTCCGGTCAGGCTACAGCATCAAGCTGGGCTCAGGCAGCTACCCGTCCGCGGGCTACAAGGTCGGAGACGGCAGCTTCGAATCGGGAGGAGCAATAGGCTACGAGTTCCGGTACATAATATATGTGGTGTTCAGATACACGGAGCTGGTGGAAAAGCAGGTGCCTGCAGGCCAGGGCAGCAGTCCTGGTGCCATCGGGCCCGGAATTCAGCCCGATCCGGGGCAGCAGCCCACAGGCGGAGCCATCGAACCGGGTGCAGATGTAAAGCCGCAGGACGAGGCGGCAAGCATCAAGGCAGTATTGGATCTGCCTTCGGTGGGCTATCAGGGTCATCCGGTAACGGCAGTGGACAGGTCGGAATTTCTGATCGGCGACACCCTGTATTCTGCGGAGCGGGCATACAGGGCGGGCCTTGGCTCGGGCCGAATATCGATTGCCGGGATGGGCACAGGTACGGTTATACAGAACAATTACACCAGCGCAAGGCTGATGTTTAACGCTCCGGGGGATTATCAGGTGGATCTGGACATAAGCGCTTCCGGCCTCAGAGACAAGGACAGCGCCGGAATCAAGATACTGAAGACCCCTGCGCTGAGCACTGCGGTAGGAGGCAATCAGAAGGAAAACCGGAAGCAGACTCTGCAGATAATAGCGGCTCAGGATCCGGAGCATCCCATTGTAAGACTGTATGCAGAGCTTACGGAGCTGTCCACCGGAGAGAAGATACATGTAGAAAAGAACTTTGGCTCGGGAGAAGAGGAAAGGCCCGAAAACACCGATAATATCAAGTATCGATCGCTTACCGACGATGGATCGGATAAGTACTATGTGCTGTGCACGCTGGAGTTTTTGAGCAAGTTTTCCCAGACAACGGAGTGGACGTATACGGTATTTGCCCAGGATGACAAGGGTGATTCCGACAGAACCAGAGGAAGCTTCACGGTTGCTCCGGATCTTCCGCCGGAGGTTCATATAGGTCTGGAGGACGCATATTACAGAGATATGGGCAGCAATACGGCGCACATCCGTATCGAGGATATGTCAGCTGCCGACGGGGATCAGCTGCTGAGAGAATGGAGCTTTGATCCTGCCATGAGCGGAAGCTTTTCTCCGATGCAGAGGCTTGCCGGCTACAAGGATCTGAGCTTTGGAAGCGGAAAGACCGTAAGCGTAGATAAGCAGGGTGTCGGCAGCTTCGGTGTTCATCTGAAGCTCACCGATGTGTGGACGGAAGAGACTCTGCCCGAATATGTAAGCGAGGCAGACCGCAAAAGCGCGGAGCTCAGTGCCTTCAGCCATGTGGATAATATCGCTCCCGTGGTGGATGTGACGCTTACCGAGGCCAAAACCATGGATCTGGTGCTGCTGGCAGAGGATGACAGGGCGCTGGAACAGCTTTCGGCTGCCAGAAGCAGTCTCAGGGCATCTCTGATGCAGAAGGGCTATGACGCCGATATCATCATCGCAAGAGCTCTGGCTGCCGGGGTCAGCGCCGAGGGTGAAATATTTAAGCTGGGGCAGTTTACAGACAGCACGCTGTCCGATGCACAAAGCACCGCAGGCGGCGGGCAGTTCAAATATACTCACGAGCTTCTGACATCGGATTTCTGGGGCTGCAGCGGGGGTATGGAAGACGGGGTTGTAAACCCAAGATGCTCGGCAAGCGCAGACGGCAGATACCTGTATATGATGAGCTCAGCCTGTGACTTCAACAGCATGGACAGCGACATCAACCGCTATGTCAGAACATATCCCTATACAATAGACTGCTATGATCTGCGTTCTGAGGACAGAAGACTGCTTTGGAGCACAGTCATTTCGGAAAGCGTCTTCCCAAGTCCGACCGGCTTTAAAAATGCCATGCTTGCACACGATGAGCAGGGAAAGTATCTCTATCTGATATCCGACGGAAAAACCCTGCTGATAGACAAGCAGGGCGGAAGCGCCCTGACGCTTTTTCCCTTTGCGCTGGGCTGCTTTAATTATGCCTCGGATCAGGGGATAATAAGCCTTTGCAGCGACGGTGCATATTTCGTCAGCAGCTCGGGTGATAGATCCGAAATATGGAGGGGAGAGATTTTTGCCGGAAGCAGGCAGGCTGCCCTTATAGGCGGAAAGATAGAATTCCTGAGCAGATACGGAGGCGGCCTTTGCCGCTGCGTGCTTGATCCCGGAAGCCTGGCCGTGAGCAGAATAAGCCTCAGTGGTTCCGAAGCTTCAGGGCCCTCGATCAAGCTCAAGTGCCTGGCCTTCGACAGCTCCGGCCGTATAGTGGTAAGCTACGGAGACAGCCAGCTGAGGTGCTTTGATAAAGATAAGGATGAGCCCGTTGTTATAAACGCGGAGGTAGTTGGCAGCGTGCGCTCGAAATCAGCGGTATGGGATTCTTCTGGCAGGGTCTCTCACGTGATCTACGCTTCCGAGAATACCACCAGATCCAAAAGCGGAACGGTATATTACAGCTATATCAACACCTTCGATCTGGACAATGGCACTGTGAGCGCCTGTCAGAAGCGCTCGGAAAAGACAGCGCCCGCCTATACGAATATCATAGCCTACGCTTTGGAGCAAAGGGATGCCGGGCGCATTCTGGCATCCACGGGCTCGGTTTTCGAATACCAGCTGTTCGGAAGTGTTACAAATACGAATCCGCTGCATTTTACAATAAAAGCAGCCGGCGGGGAGGCGGTCTCGGGCACATCCTCTCTTGCGGATGTCCCGGGTGCCGGTCACAGCGGAGGCTATTCCGACGGAGGCCTGCAGCTGATTCGGGCAGGCATGGGCAATGCCATGATCAACAGCGTCGCCCTGATAACAGAGACCGAAGAGGCTGAAAGGCAGCGACTTTTTGATAAATATGCAGATACGGACAAGGATGCCGCGTTTTGCTTTACCGTTGGCGCAGGAACAGACATCAGCGCCCTGGCAGACATGATCATAGAAAATCCGGAGCCCAAAGCGGTAATGACCTTGCACAGCGAAGCTTCCGGGGGTTCAGCCAGCCGCATAGTCAAGCTGGAACCCTCCGGGATCTACTATTACGAATACGATACCACTGCAGACAGGGATATTTTAAGTGCAGAGGCCATATTGCTGAATCAGAGCGCCCTGTCCGGGTCTGCCGGAGGCTATAAGCTCAGGGAATATCATATGGAGGATCTGAACGACGGGAACATCGACAGCTTTTTCAGCTTCAGTCCCGGAAGCATCAGGGACGGAGTGTTCAGAGTGAGCCCGTCCTCTGTTCCCGGCTATCAGGAAAGCACCGCAAGCTTCAGCTTCAGTGTGCCTGAAGGCTGTCTGGGCGTGCTGTCCTTCGATTACAGAATATCCGGGGCGGATAGTTCTCTAAACGGTGCCGATGTGCTGATAGGCCATCCCGGAAAGCTTAAAAGCTGGAACTACAGCTCCTGGCGCAGTGAGCTTGCAGCCTGCGGTACTTATCATCATATAGACAGCCTGGAGCCCGGCGAATACCAGGTGGTTTTCAGGCTGAGAAAGGAGGCAAATAAACATATAGAAAGCTTTGAGGCCGACAATATAGAGCTGGCTGTTCTGGACGGAAGTCTGAGCAGCTCCGTATATGCTGCGGAAAGCCTTGGGGCTGAATGCAGCTCAGTGCTCAGCGAGGACGGAGAGTGGATCCATGTCAGCGGGAGCTTCCAAACCCCGGAAAGCGTGCAATATTACAGAGAATACCCTTGCACCTACTACTATTCCGAGGGCAGCGGAAGCTATTCCCAGCTCGTCCGCACATATCACAGCAGATATACCACAAGATACAAGGAAAGCCTGAGCTATACCATTCCCTCCGGCAAGCTGGCGGCATTTGTCAGAGTGGGAACGGAAAGCTCCGATTACAGGGAGTGCGGCGACCGCTACGACAATATCGTCTATTCCCATGATACCGGAAGCAGAGATGAGGACGGAAATCACATACTGAAAAAGTGGACAGTAGGAAGGACCGGCAGCAGCACCGCCACTAAGCTTTCCTTTGCGCAGCCTGGCTTTGAGCTGTTCCGGATATGCCAGACCGGCAGCACAAAATACAGCTGCGATCCGGATCATTACGAAAACGGTCACACCTGGGGAGGCTTCAGCTTTACGGAAATGGCTCTGGTGCCCGTAAACTGTCCCCAGAGCGTAAAGGATCAGGATTATGTAATGCAGAATGGCCGAATGTATCTTCCCGACGGTGCCTTCGACGGCAGCGTCAGGCTGGTGCTTTGCCCTGGAGTGGCCGGCGACACTGCGATCAGGGATCTGAAGATCTACAGGATCGAGGACGGAGAGCGAGTCTATGCGCAAGGCACTGATATGAGCAGGCGCAGCATGCTGCAATCCTGGACAGCAGATGAGGCAAAGCTCAGCATGGAGGCAGCCGCCGAAGAGGAGATAAAGGAGCATTCCCGTATTTATAAGAAGGGCGAAAGCGTCAGATATGATATAAGCTACTACGATTACGAGTCCGACCCCTCCGGGGCGAGCTTCTGGCGTTATACCCATGAGCCTCTGAACGACGGGCTTAATCCTATATCGGGTCAGATGCTGGATTCGTCGGTGGAGCGGTTCTTCTATGACGGAAAATATGTTCTGGAGCACTGGCAGAGAGACAAAGCCGGAAGGGGCAGCGGGATAAGCGATTATGACAAGGATTCCAATGTCTGTGTGCAGAGCTTTTATGTTATCGGAAAACTGGCCACTGCGCCCCGAATCGAGGAGATACGTACTGTTCCCGCCCCTGTGGAGGAGGGGGATAGCTATTCCGTGCGGGTACGGGTAGATGACGACGGAAAGAATCCTCTGGATCTTGTGATCGAAATCTACTATGAGGACGAAGCTCAGCCTTTCGGTGTCAAAAAGGTCAATGATCTTGAGCATGACGGAGACGGTGTATACCCTGCGGTCTATCTGACCGGGCTGCCGAAGGCAAAGGCCGGAAGCTATCAGGTGGTTGCCATAGTCAGCAGCGATATGGGCACCGGCGCAGGGGAATACGATTTTGAGGTAAAGCCCAAGCGCAGCCTGCTAAGCGCAGTGGATCACACGGAAAGCTGGGATCGCAACCGTATCGATTACAATATGGCAAATCTGGGGATAAGCGGCGAGGATGTGGTGTCTGATCCGTATGAATACATGAATACACCGCTGCCCAGGCTAAGAGGCAAAAATGTGTTCTGGCCCGGGGAAAGGCTGGTGTTGACTGCAGAGATCGGAGGCTCTCCCACATCGGTAAGCGCATCCCTGCTGGGGTATCCGGGTGCTTCGGCGGTGCTGCGGTTCAAGGGCAAGGCCGGGGAGCTTCCTGAGCTTGCCCTCAGCGAGGAGGAGCAGCGCTACATTTATACAGGCGAGCTGTGGGATTCCTCCATGGCAGATACCCTGGCAAAGGACGGGCCCGGGCAGGAAACAGTACGCTTTACGGCGGTTTACGCCGACGGAGAGAAGCTGGTGTTCGATGTGCCCATCATATTTGATATAGAGGAAGGAGGCTACTGGCGCATTCACAGGCTGTTTTAGCCCGAAGACGGAACCGGATCAAGGATGACCGGGCATCTGATTTGACAAGCATCGCAAAAAGCGAAGAAGCATTTAAGACGATGCCGTTTTGGGATCGCGGCTCAAAACAGAATCAAAATCATTTAAATTACATTTAAACCATTAAAATCCCGGATCCATGTACAAACTTTTGTATATGGATCCGGTCCATAATGTACTTGCAAAAGGGAAACAACGGAGGACTTATGGAAAACAGATTCAGAGTATTTTTCGATATAGACGGCGTACTGGCCGAATTCAGAGAGAGCAGCTATGACGAGTTGCTCAGCCGGGGATACTTCCTGGACCTGAAGCCTCAGCAAGAGGTCATAGATGCTCTGGAGCTGCTGGCGGAAGACCCCAGGCTGCAGGTATATGTGCTGTCCGCTTTTCTTGAAGAGAGCAGCTATGCTCTCGAGGAGAAAAAGCAGTGGGTCGCAAGCCACATTCCTTCCGCGGCAGCAGGCAGGGTAGACTGCATATATCTGCCCTGCGGTCTGGATAAGACCACTGCGATCCCGGGGGGCATACGCCCTACGGACGTACTGCTGGATGACTACAACTTCAATCTGAACAGCTGGGCAGCTGTCGGCATAGCAATAAAGCTGCTCAACGGCATAAACAACAGGCACGGAAGCTGGAAGGGCCTGACTGCAGGCCGCAATACCGAGCAGATTAAAGCTGTAGTCTACAAGGCATTGGCAGTTTAAACGCATTACTCGTTCTCCTTTCAAATACATTCTTATGGAAATCGCCGCCCTGATCTTTTTGTACTCCGGTTGTTGATCGGATTTAGCTCTGCTTTGCTTGAAAAGGCGGCGTTTTTCATTGGGAAAAGCCCGGAAAACCGGCATCGCTTTTGTCTGCTTGATTTGCCTCGTCTCATGTGTTTATAATTGAGACAAACGCAGAAAGGAGTCCGGCGGAGCAGGCAGCAGTCTTGCCGGAATATGGCCGATATGAATAAAAAAGTGTATTTTGCAGGCTCCATCAGAGGCGGCAGAGAGGATGCAGAGCTTTACAGACAGATCATTGAGCACATCAAGCAGACCGATACTGTCCTGACCGAGCATGTGGGCGATCTGAGCCTGAGTCTTGCAGAGGCCGGAGATAAGGACCGCATTATTTACGATCAGGATACAGCATGGCTCAGAGATGCCGATCTGGTGATCGCCGAATGCACATCGCCTTCTCTGGGCGTGGGCTACGAGCTCGCCTATGCGGAAAAGCTGGGCACTCCCTGTTATATTTTTTACAGAAGATCAAGATCCAATCTTTCCGCCATGCTTGCCGGAGATCCGTATTACAGCATTTTTGCCTACGAGCAGCTTTCGGAGATAATGCCGGTTATAGACCGTATTCTGGCAGAATAGCCCGACGCAAGTATCGGGTCCCCGGCAGCCTATACTTCGGAACGCAAGCCTTGTAATTTCAGCTTTGATCGCCTATCGACGATTAAAATACACAGGAGTATTCCGCTCCTGCGCCGCCTGTTTTCAGAGAGATAAGAAACCCCGGAGTCCTGACTATACACGAATGCAAAATTTAGACTATAAGATTTGATTAAAAATGAAAAATCTTTAGCTGTAAGTTGTATATTGGGCTTTCGTATGTTTCAATGAGAGTATGATTACTCTTTTATAATTATGATACAATTACTGCAAAATACGGAGTAATTAAATGAGTGTCGCAATTCTATTCTTTTTGCTTTTAATAGTCCAAATTGTTATGCTGGTTAAAACAATAAGAGAGCCCGGTAAAAGGAGCTGGTTATTATTGTTATCGACAATAATAACATCTATTGTACTTGTAGCAGCGTTCTTTACATATTCTTGGATAAATATGTACTACATAGGATGGAACTTTATTGTCTATCTGATAATAAATATTGCTGCAGGGGCAGTCTTTCTTATAATGCTGATTATAAGTGTCATTATGAAATCAAAAAAGAAGGGGAATAATGTTTTACGGGAATCAGAAGAGAATGAACCCGAAAAAGCATCCATTAAAAAAAGCCTGATCATTAATATACTGACTATTGCTTTTGCATTCGTAATAGCGCTTTTTATAGAAGACTTGCCATACAGGATCGAGCAGCAGAATAATATAATCACAGCAAATAAAGCAAAAGAACAAATAATCATTCTTTTAAATCAGCAATACGGAGACGGTAATTACGAAATAGTTGAAATGGCTGAGGGAAATATCTGCTACAGCTGTTCCTGGCTGGGACCGGGGATCGACGGTTACGAGTTTACAATGAGTACTGATTATTTAGACAAGACCTTTACCGTCAGTTTAACAAAAGAAGCTTTTGAAATTTATGAGAATGATTTTTTAAATGATTATTATAAAGAAAACCTGGGAATAACAGATTTGGAGGACTACCTTAAAGATTATAAGGTTAATAAACTTAACGAAGCAATATCTCAAAATTTCAATGCTGAAATAAATTTCGGCAACAGATTCATAAAAGATTACTCGAAGATAGCTTATGGCAGAATCCCCACTATCGATGAATTATCGAGCCTTGTGGAATTATATGATCCGAAGATTGAAATTAAAGATGATTTAAAAACAAAAGCCGAATTATTAGATTATTTGGTAGATTTTTCCGAATTTTATATAGGAGAATTGGACACCTCCGGTATTACATATTCAAACACCGACAAATACTTCAGATATAAATACGACTATTCAAAATTGGGCATTAATGATTATTCTGACCGGTATAGCGGTTATGATGGCTATGTTTTAGCAGGCAATTATGAGTATTCAGAAGAACAAGGACGTTATGTAGTTCAAGATGAGGATACTATCGTCAGAATCTGTATTATGGATAATGTTACAACATTTAGGATAGAAGATATTTTGAAAGACTAAAACGTGATAAAGACAATGCATCATCGGCATTGTCTTTATTGTCAATGGATATATCTTTTATGTGCGGGGTTTTGTATTTTAAAGGTTCGATGTAGTAATTCTTGTTCATTCAGCTTCAGAATTGCGAGCACTTGTCTTTATTGCCGATATATTGGCCGTCGCCTGGAGAGCACAAAAGAACCGTCCCCTTGTGTCCGGAGAGCACAAAAGAACCGTCCCCTTGTGTTTTTTGCCAGTTCCAGCTGTCCCGGCACATTTCCACAAGGTCGAGCTCAGCCTGCCAGCCCAGCAGCTGCAATGCCTTGGACGCATCCGCGTAGCTGGAGGCCACATCACCGGGCCTGCGGGGCGCTATCCTGAAGGGAATCCTGACGCCGTTGGCCTTTTCGAAAGCCTTGATGACATCCAGCACGGAATAGCCGATCCCGGTGCCCAGGTTGAAGGCTTCCCAGACGCCTGATTGCGAGGCGTCGGAAATGCCTGCAGCCCTGTTTTCTGCAGCCGGACAGTTTTCCAGCCATTCCAGCGCTTTAAGGTGTCCCTTTGCCAGATCAACCACATGGATGAAGTCCCTTACACCGGTGCCGTCGGGAGTCTCGTAATCATCGCCGTAGACGGGCAGCTCCTTTCTGATCCCGGCCGCAGTCTGGGTAATGTAGGGCAGCAGATTGTTGGGTATTCCGTTGGGCTTTTCGCCTATGAGCCCGGAGGGGTGCGCCCCTATAGGATTGAAGTAGCGCAGCACAGCGGCGTTAATAATGCCTGCATGGGCGGCGTCCTTCAGCATCTCTTCGATAAAAAACTTGGTCTTGCCGTAGGGATTGGTGCAGCTGCCCACAGGCATATCCTCGGTAAGGGGCACCTTGTTGTTTCCGTAGACCGTTGCAGAGGAGCTGAAGATCAGGTTTTTGCAGCCGAATTCGGACATCACTTCCAGCAGGGAAATGGTGGTGTCCAGATTGTTTCTGTAGTATTTTACGGGCTGCAGCACGGATTCCCCTACGGCCTTAAAGCCTGCAAAATGAATCACCGCACAAATTTTGTACTCCGAAAAGAGCTTGCGCAGGGCAGTTTTGTCTGCCACGTCTATCTCAAAGAACAGCGGCGCTTTGCCCGTTATTTTCTCAATACGCCCGATTACCGAGGCTTCGGAATTGCTCAGATCGTCGGCAATGATTATTTTCCGGCCGGCATCAAGCAGCTCGACAGCCGTGTGTGAGCCTATAAATCCGGCTCCGCCGGTCAGCAGTACATATTCTTCCATTTCATCCTCCCGCCCAGATGCAGGGCTAAACTTCGGGGCTAATGAATATCCAGCTCCGGAGCCTGGTCCAGGGTCTGGGAAACGTACTTGCCGTTCTTTTTGCGCTGTTTGACGCATTCTGTCAGCAAGTACTCGATCTGCCCGTTTACCGAACGGAAATCATCCTCTGCCCAGGCGGCTATGGCACTATACAGTTTTGGAGACAGGCGCAGAGGCACCTGTTTTTTTTCTTCTGCCATTTTAATAGAGACTTCCGGAATTTACTACGGGCTGAGCGTCCTTGTTTCCGCAGAGGACCACCAGCAGGTTGGAAACCATGGCGGCCTTGCGCTCTTCGTCCAGATCAACGGTTTTGTTGGCGGAAAGACGCTCCAGCGCTAATTCTACCATACCTACGGCCCCGTCAACAATCATCTTTCTTGCGCCGATGATGGCGGATGCCTGCTGTCGCTGCAGCATGACCGCTGCGATCCCGGGAGCATAGGCCAGATAAGTGATGCGAGCCTCCAGGATCTCTATGCCTGCTTCGGCCACCTTTTTTTGTATCTCGTCCTTGATGCGGTTGGCAACCACCTCCGAGGAACCTCTCAGGCTGCCTTCATCGGCGATGCCGTCTCCGGTGGTGTCCACATTGGGGGCCACATCGTAGGGATATATGCGGACGATGTCGCGCAGGGCGCTGTCGCACTGCAGGGACAGGTACTCTTTATAGTTGTCCACGTTGAACACTGCCTTGGCGGTGTCGGTGACCTTCCACATTACGGCGATGCTGATCTCCACAGGGTTGCCCAGGCAGTCGTTGATCTTCTGGCGGCTGTTGGACAGGGTCATGATCTTCATGGACAGCTTCTTGCTTCCGCCCACGGCCACGCCGTTCTTGATCTCGGCGGCTTCCGCGTCATTTACATCTCCGCTCTGGGAGAGCTTGGTCTTGGCTGCCGGGTTGACGGCGGTGCAGAAGGGGTTCACATAATAGAATCCCTCGCCCTTCAGGGTGCCGTAATACTTGCCGAACAGAGTCAGTACCAGGGCCTCCTGGGGTTTGAGCACCTTCAGGCCGATAAAAAAGATCCAGCCCAGAGCCAGCCAGACTATGCAGATGGCGAGAATTAATCCGTATAAAAACGGGTTAATGTAGCGCAGTATGGAGTTTACATTGAGAATGATTCCCATTATTGCCGCTACCTCCGAAGCCAGAAGCAGCAGGAGTATAGTCAGTCCGTTGCGTTTGTTTTCCAATACTTTTTCAGTCATATGGTAAAATACCTCCTTGTGATATCAAAATCATATCATAAAAATATTAGTTGTCAAGGCTTTCATCCTTGAATATGAGTCCCGGGCTGGAAATCACGGAGGAAGGTGCCGGATTGCATGCCGTAAAGGGGCCTCTTTCGAGGATGCCGCCCGGATCAGCAAAAAAGCAGGGCTGCATAGTCTGCAGTCCTGCCGGAATATGCGCGCTGTATTAATCTTCGGGTATAGTCTGCCCGGAAAACGCAGATACAGGGCTTTTAAGGTGCCCGCCGCTCTGACAGCTTAACGCCTTGGCGGGAGGGCTTTTAAGCTCTATCAACGGGTCTAAGCCTCGGAATCATCCGTTTGCGGGTCTTCGAGCCCGGAGCTTTTGACAAAAATCAGGAAGGAATAGGCGATGGGAGTCAGAGATATAGTCATCAGTATCACTATCAGCGCTGTATCGTTCAATAATCTGAAGAACATATCCGCGATGATTATCAGACCTCCGGCTACCCAGAGCTTTCCTGCCATGCGGTGCGTGCGGTTCCAGTTGTCCTCGGAGGCAAGGGTCCAGGGGATTTTGATGCCCATGGTGTAGTTCTGCTGCATTTTCGGCATGTAATTGCCCAGAACGGTAAATACCAGGCCCATGATACCGAAGGCACAGCTGTGCATGTCCACAGGGGTGCCCATGGCTGTGGCGATCACCGAGCCCTGAACTATGATGGCAGTTACCGGCATGCACCAGAGCGTGATGTTGATCAGCCCTTTGCGCAGGTTTTTCCGTTTAGGATCGGTGCAAAAAGCCGCGACGCAGAAAAGCTGCAGACCCGTCATTATCAGAGGCAGCAGTATGACAGCCGTCAGCTTGGAGGACCAGCCGTCAGGTGTGCCGTCCAGGCCGAAGTGGGTCGCGATGGTATCCGGCAGCCTGTCCCACAGCAGCAGCCCCGGAAGGGCTGTGCTCAGTGTGAGCAGGGTAGTGATTGCCAGTGTTTTGCGGTCAATGAGTTTATTGTTCATGATGATCTTCCCCCTGTAATTCCTTGAGCCAAAGCATCACTTCCTCAAGAACTGAAACATTCAGCTCGTAAATTATGAACTTGCCGTCCCGGCGGTCTCTGATCAGGTCGGCATCCTTGAGCACGGACAGATGTCTTGAAATCGCCGCGTCGCTGATGCCGAAACGTGATGATATCTGACCTGCGCTCAGATCGCCTGCTTTTAGCAGCCCAAGGATCTCTCTGCGAGTGGGATCCGCCAGGGCTTTGATAGTCGATTGAATACCCATTTACAACTCCCTTAACATTTAACTTAAATGTTAAACGAATTATAGCTCTTGGCAGCTGGCCTGTCAATAGGGAGTTTTTGAGTGAATTTCGTTGCTTTTGAGCGTGATTTTGTTGTTTTCAGCATGCGGATAAGCTGTTCGGTAGGCAAGGGGCCTGCTCCGCGGTCATCTGTCAGGATGCGCTGAGCGCAGTATATGCAGGCACACGCGCGGCGCACAGGACGCATTCAGAATCGGCATGGGGCTGAGTCAACAGCTGATGAAGATCATTTTTGCACTGTTTTTCTTGACATCAAAATACGGCGCGGTTATAATACGGGCAAAAGTGTATTAGTCGCATAATACAGTGCGCCGGTCATCCCGGCTGTTATCAGGATATGGCTCTGTTCACCCGGCGACCGGCCTGCCGGAGCAGCAAGCAGCGGCCCTGATTTTCAGCGACCGGCAAAGCAAAGAAAAGAACCTCCCTGCAGTCAGCGATCAGGCTCCGGCCCGGAGGGCGCAGCACAGGCTGCACATGCTGAAACGAAAGCAGACAAATGATAGACTTCGAAGATTTTAAGGCGGTAGACGGCAAGCCCATCTATCTGCAGATACTTGAATATATAAAGCGGGGGGCAGCCTCGGGCCGCATCGCGGACGGAGACGAGCTTCCTTCAAGGCGCATGCTGTCCGCGCTGCTTGGGATCAATCCCAACACTGTTCAAAAGGCGTTCCGCATGCTGGAGGATCAGGGGCTCATAGAATCGCGCTCGGGAGCGCGCAGCTTTATGGTCCTGGCTCCGGGCAGAGCGGAGAAGCTCAAGCGCGAGCTTCTGGAAGAAGAGCTCAGGACTGTGGCGCGCAGTCTCAGGCAGGCCGGTCTGACAGGGGATCAGGCCGTAGAGCTTCTGAAAAAATATTGGGAAGAGGAGGAGAAAAATGCGTAAACACCTGTCCGTTTTCATGCTTTACAACCGTCTGGTGTTATACAGGCTTCTGGCTGTCATAGCAGTATCGGGCGTTCTGCAGCTGATGGGGGTCAGATACAGGCTGTTCCCGCAGAGCGGGCTTCACGATTATTACCAGACACCCTGCATGCTGATCTTTATGGCGGCATTCCTGGCGACAGTGATAATATGCATTGGCGACATAGGCACCAAAAGCCGAATTGGCTATACGCTGAAGAGGCTTCAGATATCCGAGGCTTCCGTGCTCTTCTGGCATTGCGCCGCCGGGATGTTGGCATTTCTGCTGCTGTGGCTGGCTCAGATAGCGATCAGCTTTGAGGTGATCAGCCTCTGCAGGCAGCAGGGCGCGGGCACCATGGGCCCCCAGGGCATAATGCTCGATGTTTACCGCAATATCTGGCTCCACAGCGTAATGCCCCTGGACGACGGCTGGACCCTGGGCCGCAATATAGTCTTCTGTGTATGCGCGGGAATATCCTGCGCAAGCATATCTCTCATGTACAGGCATGGGGAAAAATCGTTCTGCTCGATGATCTGTCTGCTGATAATCCAGTCCGGCTTCATTCAGAATCTGGCTGACGCCTCCGTGCGCTCCGGCTTTTATATGGCTGCGGTCATAATCTTTGCCGGCCTGGGGCTGATGTACGCAGGCTTCGAAGCAAATACCGGAAAGAGGGAAAGCGCTTATGATTAAAAAGCTCGGAAAAATATGCCCTCCGGGGATAGACGTCAAAAAAGAGTTGCTGTTTTACGGCGGCGCTGCCCTGCTCTTTATAGTCCTTTTCAGCATGAGCTTTCTGTTAGATCTGGGAAACATACTGGAAAATCGTATTTTTTACACGCATCTGGGCCAGCGTCTGATAAGGCCGGGAGCGGTGATGCCGGGCTTCGGCGAGATGATGGTCCACAGATTCATGGCATACTGGTCTTATCTGTGCCTGTGCCTTGGGATGGCGGCTGGCCATTACAGATATTTCAGCGCAAGCCACAGCGTTTATGTGATGAAGCGCATCAGGGATCCGAGGGAGCTGCACCGCAGATGCCTTGAGCTGCCGCTGATTGCAGCGGCGGTGGGTCTGGTGCTTGTAATAATACTGACAGGGGTTTACCGGGCGGTATATTTGGCAAAGGTGCCGGCAGTATGCCTGCCTGCCCGGGATGTATTCGATTTTTGGAGGCTTTTGATATGGTAGAGATCAGAGATCTGCGCAAGAATTACGGCGGTACCACAGCCCTGGGAGGGGTGGATCTGGATATCGGCCCGGGAGAGATAATAGGCCTTTTCGGCGAAAACGGCGCGGGCAAAACCACGCTTATAAAAAGTATACTCGGGCTGATCAGCTACAAGGGAAGCATCAGCCTGGACGGAGAGCCCATTACAAGGCAGAATATCGCAAGGCTTTCGCTGGCCACAACAGAGCACAGCTTCTTCCCGCCCCTTAGCCCTGCGGGCCACAGGGATTTTTACAGGGAGCATTTCGAAAGCTTTAACGAAAAGCGCTTCACAGGACTGATGGATTTCTTTGCGCTGCCCTACGGCAAGGCTGTCAGCAGCTTTTCCACCGGTCAGAAAAACCAGTTCGAGGTTATAATGGCGCTGTGCCAGGGCGCGGACTACATATTCATGGACGAGCCCTTTGCAGGCAATGACGTGTTCAACAGAGAAGATTTTTACAAGGTTTTGCTGGGCATACTGGAGCCTCACGAGACCATAATGCTTTCCACCCACCTCATCGAGGAGGTCTCAGGCTTTATTGACCGGGCCGTGCTTATAAGGCGGGGCCGCATAATCTCGGACATCAGAACCGCAGAGCTTGACGAGCAGGGCATCAGCCTTATGGAGCATGTGAAAAAGTCTTACGATTATAAGGCGGACCGGGTGGGCCGGGCCCTGGCGGAGATCTCCGGAGGAGAAGAAAATGCGTAGGGCTCTCGGGCTGAGCCTGGCCTTGCTTATGGGTCTGAGCATCGCAGGCTTCAGGATATTCGGCAGCATACTGAAGGATAAGGAGGCAGTGGAATACACCCTGCTTGAGGAATACGGAGACCGCAGTGCGGCGGAGGGCCTTATGATCAGTCTTTCCGAGCATTTCGACTACAGGTTGCTCTGGAAAAGTCAGATCTGCCCCGCAGATCAGCATCCCAAGGGGGAAACCAGACTCAGTCTGTCTTACAGGGCTATCCATGATGATCCCCGGGACATTGAATACGGCGTGAGTATATACAAGGACCTGTCTGTACGTAATTATGACGAGGTTGGGCGTAACCGCTTCGGTCTGCACAAGGCCATCGATGAGATGTATCAGGCTGCAGGCCCGGGGGGCAGATCGGTAAAGACCGTGGCGCTAAAGGATTATTATGACTACTATCCCATGAGCATATTCATCCGTCTGCCCGGGCTTAACTATTATTCCGACTCTGCGGAGCTGGAATACCGCAAGGACGAAGAGATCACAAACGAGCCGGAATACTGCGCCATAAAGGCCTTGCAGGATTTTCTGCGAATTCCCGTGCCCGAAAACGAATATGTGTTCCTGGAGCTGGAAAGATCCTACAGCGAGGGTTTTTACTCAGTGGGCACCACTTCGGCTTACTCCGAGATTATGTACAGCTATTATCAGCATGCCGGCTCCGGGACGGAGGATTCCCAGTGGGCAGCTTACGATCAGCGCTCCATGGAATATCTTCAGTCTTTGCCTGAAGATACGGACGATTTTGACGAGGCATATCTGACAAGCTTCAGCGATGCGGCGGATGGATGCTGCTATTTTACCTTCGACCCCCACACCGTGCAGGGCAGGCTGCTGGATACCTCTCTGATCCCCGGCGGCTACGGCATTTATCTGCTTCCCTACGGCTATGTGGATCAGGATGATTACTACCGGTATGATCATTACAGCGGCTACGACGTGTTCGAGAACGGACTGCGCATGTTCTGCCCGCTGAACGAGAACATACGGGTGCTGGATCTTCATCTGAGTCCTGACGGCAGACATATCCTGCTGCATTATGCTTCTGAAGGCCGGTACATGATCGACGTTATAGATGTCCAAAGCGCGGAGCTTGTGCAGACCCTGGATCTGCGCGAATACAGTCCCGGAGAAATGTGGAGCACGGTAATACGCGGGGATGATTTTCAGCTTATAAGATTTGACGGAAGCGGCTTTTGTGTGCTTGCAAAAGACGCGGGAGGGCTGTACAGTATTGTCATTGACTATAAATACGAAGACACAGCGCCCGAGCGTCAGATCTATCTGATGGAAAACGATCTCTGTCAGTTCGATCTTCGCGATGGCAGGCTGGCCGTCTGCGCGCCCTGCAGCATGGGATACGCATACTATGAGCTTTCGCGCGGCCATGTCTGCGGATTTGATGCCGCGATATACAGCGCGGACGGTCTGGAATACTACTGCTCTTACGACAGCAGCCTGGACGAAGCCAGCCACTCCGAGGACTGGGGCTGGACGGAGGGCAATACAGTGCGGCCCTTCGGCAGCAGACCCGTGGTGCCCATCTGGAAATAAAGCCGAAAGCCTTTCGCCTGCCAGCCGCCTGTCCTTCGGATCTGTAAACCCAAGCCCGGCAGCATGTCTGCCCGAAAGGACAAAATGAACATTATCATACTTGACCTCGAATGGAACCAGCCCTTTAACGGCCGCACCCAGGTGTCCGGCCTTCCGGGGGAGATAATACAGATAGGCGCAGTCAGAACAGACGAGCTTATGAACGCCCTGGACAGCTACAATCAGCTGATAAAACCCGTTTACTACACCCGCATGAACAAGTGGGTCAAGGAGCTGACCCTGATTACCGATAAGGATCTGGAAGGCGGCAAATCCTTTGTTCAGGCCGCCGGGGAATTCAGAGCCTGGTGCGGAGCTGATCCCGTCTTTGTCACCTGGGGCCCCGATGACATTCTGATGCTCAAATGCAATCTGGAAAAATCCGGCCTGGATACATCCTGGCTGCCGCCCACCTACGACGGGCAGCTGATGTTCGACGATCAGGAGATGCAGGAGGATCGCCAGTGGCCTTTGAACTATGCTCTTTATCATTACAACGAAAAACCCGACGGCGCTCATAATGCCCTGGCGGATGTGTACAGCACCATTGCCGTGCTGCGCCATCTGGACATGGCAGCCTGTCTGAAGGACGAATACTTTCTCTGCAGCTGCAATCCGGAGAAATAGCGCCTGCAGCGGTATTCCGTGGTCTTACCCCGGGCTGCACGTCTGAAGTCTGACAAACCGAGGCTTACGGATATGATCCTAAGGCCCCGGTTTTATATTGCCAATATACGCGGTCAAGAAAGAACGATGCAGACAGATGTAATAGAACATGCGCGTAGTTGAAAATCACCGGCAGCCGAAAAACTATGAACAAGAGCATTAGAAATCTTTTGTATGGCATTTAGCCCTGCCGTAAATCGACCGATTTATTTTTACAACATATTGATATATTGACATATTTGAATGAATCAATATAATGAAGCTGTAAAGGATTTGCCCTCAGCCCGGAGCCGGCAGATGTCCTTCCGGGAGTCGTCGGGCTTCCGCAGGCAGGCAAATAAAGATCGCCGACCATAAAGGGCAAAGGGGTTCACAGTAAAAAGAGGAAATCATGAACGAAGAAAAAATCAAGCTGTACATACTCACGGGCTTTCTCGGAGCCGGTAAAACCACCACGCTGCAGAAGCTGCTGCAAAACAGGCAGGGCAAAAAGATAGGCGTCATACAAAACGAATTCGGCAAAATCTCCATAGACGGTCAGATCCTGGGCGGCGGAGATTTCGAGATGGTGGATCTGAGCAACGGATCCATATTCTGCACCTGCCTTCAGCTGAACTTTGTCCAGGCTCTGGCGGAGATGAGCAGGCACGGTCTGGAGGCCGTGTTCGTGGAGAGCTCCGGTCTGGCTGATCCGTCCAACCTGTTCGACGTTATGGAAGCGGCGGCAGTGCTCATGGGCGAGCAGCGCTACGAGCTTTGCGGCACCATATGCCTGGTGGATCCGGTATCCTTCCTAAAGGAGGCAGCGGATCTGGAAGCTGTGGCAAGACAGATCATACATTGCAATATCGCACTGGTCAACAAGTGCGATCTGGTGGACAGACAGCGCCTCGACGAGGTCCGGGCGGAGATAAAAAAGCTCAACTCCGAATGCCTCATAGTGGAAACCGTAGGCGGCGTCCTGGACGAAAGCCTTATGGAGCAGGATCTGAGCGGCTACGGATGGGCACCCAGTCAGGAGACGACCATCAACGCCAGCACCAGGCCCAAGACCTTCTCTATCAGCACAGATTCCGACATCCCCTGGGACAAGCTGGAAAGCTTCCTTAAGGCTGTGCTTCCCGAATGCTACCGAATCAAGGGCTTCTGTCTGAGCGACGGAGTCTGGAGCCAGGTGGACGTGGTGACGGATCGAATAGACCGAAAGCCTTGTCCTGCAAAGGAAAAGACCGTTCTGGTATTTATCAGCAGGGTGAGCATCAAGCTGCTGCGCACCATAGACAGCGCGTGGAAGGAGCATGTCGGGCTGCCGGTGGAGCTGCATAATTAGCAGGCTCAGAGCAAAACAGCAAGCTGCTGACACCGGCTGCAGAACCGCCGGAAAAGCAATCATCGAGGTAGATATGAATATCAAAGTAATAGGAATGGGCTGCGATAACTGCACCCGCATGTATCAGAATACCCTGGAAGCCATGAAACAGCTGGGCATAGAAGGCGAGCCGGAAAAGATCGAGGATCTTGTGGAGATCGTTAAGCTTGGCGTGCTGGCCGCGCCGGGACTTATGGCAGACGGCAGGCTGCTGATGAGCGGCAGGGTCGCCTCAGTATCCGAGATAGTCAAAGCACTCGGGAAAGTGAAGTAAAATGATGACAGACAATTTCGACAACAGAAAAATGGCAGGGCTGTTCAAGGCCCTGGGTGACGAAAACCGCCTGGACATACTGGGCATGCTTGGTGCCGAGGAAAAATGCGCCTGCGTGCTTCTGGAGGATCTTCATATTTCGCAGCCTACTCTGTCTCACCACATGAAGATACTGTCCGACGCCGGCCTTGTAAACTGCCGCAGAGAGGGCAAATGGGCCTACTACTGCCTGTCCGACGCCGGACTGACAGCCGCAAGGCTTTATCTCAGCGCCCTCAGACAGACCGAGGGACTGGACTGCAGCTGCATAACCCTTGCCTGCAAGTGCTCTAAGTCGGAAAAAGATGACGGAGACGGCGCTTTCGGCTTCAGCTCGGGCATAGAGGCATTTTTGAGATAGGAGCTGCCTATGTGGTCCTTTATACAAAACGAAGTGCTGGGCATGGCCTGGCTAAAGCGCCTGGTCTACGGCGCCTTCAGCTCCGCCGGAATGGACACCTCCGCGGGGCTTGGGGGCAGCCTGAGCTTCTTTGTTTACGATGTGATAAAAATAAGCATACTGCTCGGGGTGCTGATCTTCGGCATCTCTTACATACAGAGCTATTTCCCGCCGGAGCGGAGCAGGAGCATACTGGGAAGCCGAAAAGGCATAAAGGCCTCGGTGACAGCGGCCCTGCTGGGTACTCTGACTCCCTTCTGTTCCTGCTCTTCCATACCTATTTTTATGGGGTTTACGGCGGCAGGACTGCCCCTGAGCACGTCCTTCAGCTTTCTTATATCCTCGCCCATGGTGGATCTGGGCAGTCTGATGCTTCTTACCGGCATTTTCGGCTGGAAGATCGCAGCTGTATATGTGGTATTCGGACTCGTTATCGCCGTAGCCGGAGGCAGCCTGATAGGAGCCCTGGATATGGAGGATCAGGTCGAGGATTTTATAAGGGCTGCGGGTATCGTTTCACAGTCCGGCAGTGACGGCCCCGATGCGGGTGATTCTCAGTCTCGGGACGGCAAGGCCGCGGAATACCCACAGTTGAGCGCATCCGAACGAATTGAATATGCCCGGGATCAGGTCGAGTCCACCTTCAGAAGGGTATTTCCTTACATGCTTGCCGGTGTGGCGCTGGGCTCGCTGATTCACAACTGCATTCCCCAGTCTCTGGTCCTTAGCCTGCTCGGAAGCGGCAGCCCGCTGGGAGTAATTCTGGCGGTGCTTTGCGGCATACCCATGTACGCGGATATTTTCGGAACCGTGCCCATAGCCGAGGCTCTGCTTGCCAAGGGTGCAGCCCTGGGCGTGGTGCTCAGCTTTATGATGGCAGTCACCACACTGAGCTTGCCTTCTCTGGTGATGCTGGGAAAGGTTATAAAAAAACGCCTGCTTATAAGCTTTACGGCCATTTGCACCGTGGGCATCATTGCGGCAGGATATGTGTTCAACATGCTTCAGGGCCTGATAATGTAGCCGGGCGCGGGGCAGCAGACTAAAGCCGTATCGATAATAACTGAAACAATAAACCGGAGGAACCGGGCTCAGACCTGCAGCCCGATCGAAAGGAGTCAAAATGAAAGTAGTAATCCTCAACGGAAGCCCCCGTCCCCAGGGCAACAGCGCACATTTTGCCGAAGCATTCAAAAAAGGCGCAGAAGGCGCCGGTCATCAGGTGGAATTATTCAGAGTGTCAGAGATGAATATAGGCCCCTGTCTGGGCTGTAACGCCTGCAAAAGAGGCGGCGAGTGCGTCCGGAAGGACGATTTTGTTCAGATCCGCGACGCCCTCAGACAGGCAGACGCCTTGATCTGGGTCAGCCCCATTTATTTCTGGAACCTGACGCCCCAGCTGATGACTGCGGTGAGCCGCATCTACGCAGAAAAGCCCAAGGCATCCAAGTTCGGGCTGATATTAAGCTCGGGCGCTGTCAGCGGAGTTCACGATGCCGCCGTTTACAGCTTCAGAAACACCGTAAGCTATCTGGGCGGCGAGGAAATCGGCATAAAGATCTTCACGGGCTATGAGCAGCTTTCCGGGGAAAATCTCAGGGAAGCAGAAGCTTTCGGAGCGAGCCTTTAAGGCAAGACGGACGCTCCTGTAAAGCCGGGGAGGCAGTCAGACTGATGTCAGTCCGACTGCCTCCTCTTTTTTGCCTATATTCTGCCTGCTGTTATTCTCTGCAGAAGATCACATCAGTGACCAGCGGGCCGTGTTCGTCGTAGCTGTCCCAGTCGTAGACTACAAAGCGCAGGGTGTTTTCATCCAGAACCACCAGGTAATAGCCCATATAATCAGTGGGATTGTTCATCTCCAGATAATAAGCATCGTTGCCGCAGCCGGAGTACAGAGCGCCGTTCATGCGCTTGATGGGCATTCCCGTGTCCTCCTGTTCCCATTCCAGATCGTACCAGTGCAGATCCGCCATGGAATTGCCCGCATAAATGTACAGGCTCGCCATAATGGCAGGCTCGGAAGCGGAGGGCTTGGCTGACAATCCGTCCTCGTCGCCGTCTTTTCCGTAGAGCACCCAGTTTCCGTCAAGATAAGGCGTAGGCTCCCAAGGGGTCAGACAGAAGCCTCCGGCAGATATGCGAAGCGCCTCGGGCACGCCCAGCTGATCGAAATCATCGGCGCTGATCCAGTTGATGTGGGCCAGGTATTTCTGCGTGCAGTCCAGATAATTGTCTGCGAGAGCATAATACTCGGTCTCGGTAACGGCCTCGTTGCCGAAATCGTAGAACTCTGTGATCAGAGTCTCCTGGGCATCTACTACCCGTGAAGAGCTGCCCAGGCAGAAATAGTCGATCAGGCTGCCTGTTTTGCTCAGAACATCTATCATAGAATAGCTTTCGCGGTAGCCGTTGTGCATAATGTCTTCTGTCAGATAGCTGTATATGCCGGTCTCACCGGAATAGTAGCATTCCAGATATTCGCTGATAATATCAGGCTCGCTGCCCTCCTCGGCTCTGGGAAAATCCAGCGGCTGAAGCTTAAGAGCCTCGTCCAGCTCGAAGAAATGCGAATAGCTGAACAGCCCCGAGCCCTCGCAGCTGCTGATGATAAGTTCCAGGCGGCCGTTCTGATCCAGATCGGTGATGGCTGCTGCAGGGTTCATATGGCCTTCCAGAAACTCGGACCAGTCGCAGTACTGCTCTGCTATTACAGCAGCCTGCTCCTCGAAGGACGGCAGGGCAGCGGTGTTTTCATCCGTACCGTCAGGGTCATTCCGGCCTTGAGCTTCCGCATCCTCTGTACCGTCAGTATCGCCTGTCTGTGCATCCCCTTGGACATCGGGCTTGGCGCTTTGATTGTCCCCGGTCTGGGGCTTTACCTGTATCGAGTTTGTATTCGCGTTTTCGCTGCCGCCATCGTCTGTCTTTTTGGCTCCGCAGGCGCTGAGCACCAGCATCATTGCCAGCAGCAGGGCAGTCAGTCTTGTCAATTTGCTTTTGTAAGTCATTCAGACCTCCGTTTCCGTTTGCAGGCCCCTCGCCTGCAGATTTTTGCCGCTTTGTGCGGCGTCCCCTGAATTGCGCACTTGCGCTATATTACATATTAAACTAAAATGCTAACTGTATAAAGGAGAAAATTAATGAGAATAAATAAATACCTTGCCTCCGCCGGGATCGCCTCCAGGCGCAAGGCAGATGAAATGATAGCAGAGGGAAGAGTTTCCGTAAACGGTGCAGTGCTCAGAATGCCGGGCTACGATGTACGGCCGGAGGATGTGGTGACAGTGGACGGAAAGGCCGCCGAGCCCTCGGGCAAGCTGGTCTACTATCTTTTGAACAAGCCTGAAGGCTATATTACCACCACCAGGGACGAGCATGGACGGCCGGCGGTTACCGAGCTTATGGAGGAAGTCCCTGAAAGGCTTTTCCCTGTGGGAAGGCTGGATGCCGCGACTACAGGCCTGCTTATCATGACCAACGACGGAGACCTGGGCTATCATCTGTCCCATCCCTCGCAGAAGGTCTGGAAGACCTATGTGGCAAAGATCAACGGGCCCATAAGCGCCGCGGAGCTGACGGCCCTGGAAAAGGGCGTTGATATCGACGGATATGTGACACGCCCCGCAAAGGCCAGGCTTATCAGGGAAACAGCCTCCGGCTCTGTGGTGGAGCTTAAAATATCAGAGGGCAAGAACCGCCAGGTCAGGCGAATGTTCAAGGCACTGGGCTTTACGGTCCTGGAGCTTGAACGTAAAGCCATCGGCGATATCCATCTGGGGCATACCAGGCCCGGCAGCTATCGCAAGCTGAGCAAGGAAGAGGTTGAATATCTGAAAAACTGCTGACGGCAGTCCCGGCTCTCCGGGAAAGCTGCTTGCTTTACAGGCAGCCTTCGGGACGGCTTATTGATATGTTCTCTTTATATACTTCATAAAGGCCTTTACGGAGCTGCTCTTAAAGGACTGCTTGTTGACTGCCATGTAAAAGTGCCTTTCGCTGTGGACCTGCGGCAGATCGAAGGCAAGTATCCTGCCCTGCTGCACATAGCTGTGCACCGCGAGCTGCGAGATCAGAGACAGGCCGATCCCCGCCTCCACCAGATTTTTGATGGTTTCCTGATCATTTATCCTGGCAATGACATTCATGTCTGCCGGATCTATACCCAGCTGCTCCAGCAGGTTCTCTGCCTCCAGCTGGGTGGCGCTGCCCTTTTCTCTGAAGAGAAAGGGCTCTTTTTTCATCTGGTTCAGGGGCAGGATGCCGTGGCGCTTGAAATCCTTGTATTTATCGCTGGCAGGGGTGATCAGCACGGTGGAGTCCCTGTAGAACATATCGCTTTTGAGCTTTTCGCCGTTGCAGTCTATCCCCAGAAGACCCAGATCGTACAGCCCGTTTTCCAGGCCTTCTACGATCTCTGTGCTGTCGCCCTGATGGATGACAAAGCAAATCTCCGGATGCAGCTTGCTGAATTCGGACAGTATCTCCGGCAGAATGTAAGCGGAGGGTATGGTGGATGCGCCCAGGTGTATGATGTTGCGGTTTTCATCTGCCCAGCGGTTGATGAGCTTGTCCTGAAGCTCAAGGATGTGCACGGCGGTGTCGTAAAGCTCCCTGCCTTTTTCGGTGATTGAAATGTTTTTGGTGTCTCTGACTATAAGCTTGACTCCCAGCTCGTCCTCCAGGGCCTTGATGTGGGTGCTTATGGTGGGCTGAGATGTGAAGTTTTTCTCCGCAGCCTTGGTAAAGTTTCCGTATTCCACTACGCTAACAAAGCTGCGCAGCTGTTTGATTTCCATTGATCCTCCGATATGTGCCGTCTTCGGCATTTCTGTAATTTACGGCGCTATTATATCATAATTTGATAAATAATACAAATTTGTTTATAAGAGCGAGGGCTTCGGCCTGCCGGGTATCTCTGAGCTTGTCCGCGGCTGTTTTTCGATACCCGCGTTTGTTAAAAAAAACGGTTCGGGTTTCGGAGTATTATTCCCGGGATTCCCGTGTTTTTTATCCGTTATCTTCAGAAGATCCTGCAGCGGTTTTATGCTCAAAGCTGTAAGGCTGAAGAACGGTGTCCTGTTATATTGAATGTCGCAGTAAGGTTTACATATTATTTTTTATCTGTATGCACTGCCTTATCGCTTCCGAAAAAATCTTCCTGTCTACAGCTTCCTCGTTAAAAAGAGAATGTAAAACCGTAAAAATTTTCGATTTTCCCTGTGGAAAACCTGTGCAAAACTCTCCAAACCTTTATACTGACTGAGTTTGCGCACTAAAAGAACAGAAAAGCACCCGAGCTGTGGAAAACTTCGCACTTGACGAGAAGTATAATCTCTGAAAGCCTTGCAGCTAAAGGCGTTTCGAATTTTGCACTTTTCCACAGCCCCTTGTGAATAAAAATCGAAAAAGTCTGTTCTGCCGCCGCTATCAGGGCGTTTTTCCTTAGTTTTTCAAGCTTTCAAAAACTGTGGAAAACTGTTCATGGCTTGCTTCGTATTATTTTTGTTCATTATATTTTTATCCTTAATTATTCCGTATCTGATTCTGTTAAATATTAACTTCACTTGACATTTCTCTGCGGTCTTCAAACAGGATCACAGGCTGCCGCAGCGCCGGACTTGATGCGGCACCACGCCGGACTGCAGGCTGCCGCGGCGCCTTTCCGCGAACAGACTGAATCTTCAGATTCCGGACGCGTATCTTCCCGCCGGGTGCCTTCTTATGATACAATTGAAAAAAGCCCGCCGGGTGCGGGCACAGCTTAAGGAGGAAACTTATGAGAATGGGATTATTCGACGTGATAGGCCCCATAATTCACGGGCCCAGCAGCAATCATACCGGCGGAGCCAACCGCATAGGCTACATGGCTTACAGCTTTATGGGCGGAACACCGGAGCATGTGGATTTCTACTGTCACCCCATACTCTTTCATGTATATGCAGGTCACCACACCGATGTGAGCATGCTGGCAGGCTGCATGGGTATCAGGGAATACGACGAGCTTTCTGCCCGGGCCGGTGAGCTGGCCAGGGAGCGGGGCATCAGCTATGAATTCCATGCCATGGATGCTTCTGTCAACCGTAACGCACTCTACGTGCACGCAGAGCTGGACGGCTTTCCCTGGGAGATCGATGCCATCAGCCCAGGCGGCGCCTTTATCGAGGTCATAGCTGTCAACGGTGTGCCCGTGTATTACGACGGCGGGAATTACGTTTACTATTATGCCGACCCCGGGCTAAGGGCGACAGATGCAGGGATCGCCCTGATCTGTCAGAAGCTCGGACTCAAGCCCGTCAGCGTGCACAGCGGAGAGCATGCAGGCTATGGGCAGGTCTTTATAGAGCTGAGCGACGCCCTGAGCCCCGAGGCTCAGTCGTCCCTTGTAAGCGCCCTTGGCTTTGACAGCGCAGGGCCTGCGATCAGCAGGGCAGTTGCACCCATACGCAGCATAGTCGTAAAGCCGGGTGCTGAGCCCTGCTACGATTCCTTTGTCCAGATGCAGGCAGACGCGGAGAAAATAGGCATACTGCAGGCCGCGTTCAAATATGAATATTCCCTCAGCGGATCCAGCCCGGAGCGTATAATGGAAGAGGCTTACAAAGAGGTAGAGGTGGAGGAGATCTCTACCGCCAGAGGCCTTCAGGGCGGAAATCAGCTGATCGGCGGCTTTGCTTCCGGCAGCGACGCCAAAAAGGTGGCCGATTTCGGTAAGAGCGGCAGATCCATATGCGGCCCTGTGTTCAACGCGGCCCTTGCCAAGGCCATGGCCATGAACGAAATAGGCGCCAGCGCGGGACGCATTGTCGCGACTCCCACCTCCGGATCCTCCGGGACCCTTCCGGGGACCCTGTTTGCCGTGGCGGAGCGCTATCAGAGCAGCAGACAGCAGCTTGCCGAAAGCTATGTGGTGGCTGCTCTTCTGGGCTGCCTTATGTCCAAGCACTGCATTTATTCCGGCTCTGCCGGCGGATGCATGGGAGAGGTGGGTGCCGCTGCTGCCATGGCTGCAGGCGGCGCGGCTTATCTTGCCGGAGGTACCCCGGCGGAGATCATCAACGCCTGTGCCATAGCCCTCAAAAACAGCTTTGGTCTGACCTGCGATCAGCCCGTTGCCCCCGTGGAGATCCCCTGCATAAAGAGGAATGCCATGGGCGCGTCTCTGGCCCTGATGGGCGCTGAGCTTGCCCTTGCCGGTGTGGAAAGCTACATTCCCATGGATGATGTGATAATCGCCTTCCGCAACGTGCAGGACAATCTGCCCGGCTGCCTGCGCAACGATTTTACCGGCGGCCTTGCCGTGACCGATACGGCAAAGCGCATGCAGGCACAGTGGAAGGAAAAGCTGGCTGCCATGAACGCTGAAAAGAAGTAGAAGACTTCTGCGGCGAAGCTCGGGCCGCAGGCCTGAGTCCTGTCCGTAAAAACTGCCGTCCGTAACGGAGAACATTAGCCCGGAGCCTGTGAAGCCCCGGGCTTTATTGTCTCTGAAAAAATTTTAGAAAATTGTTAGCACTCACTATTGACGAGTGCTAACAATTGTGTTATAACATACTTGTCCCAAGGGGATGGGACGAAATCACAAGGCCCGCAGAGGCAGGCAACCGGATAGCTCGGCGTCCGGGCGCAACTCAAACAGTTGCCCGGCGGCCGCGCAGCAAGGCGCAAAGCAGCCCGAACGGGCAGAATGCCGGACGATACGGCAAGCTCAAACAGACAAAGCAAACTCAGGAGGATTTAGAGATGATTATGAATACTTTGTTCAGAGACAACCTTTTCGATGATTTCTTCGACGATTTTATGGCTCCTTCCAGAAGCCTGGCCAGAATGGTGCCTCCGCAGAGCGCCATCATGAAGACCGACATCAGAGATCTGGAGGACAGCTACGAGCTGGATATCGACCTTCCCGGATTCAAGAAGGAAGATGTCAAGGCAGAGCTTAAGGACGGATATCTGACCGTCAGCGCAGTCAGCAAGAACACCGATGAAGAGACCAGGGGCAAGGCCTATGTGCGCAGGGAGCGCTTCTTCGGAAGCTGCAGCAGATCCTTCTATGTGGGAGACAAGCTCACTCAGGAAGACATCAGGGCCAGATTCGAGGATGGCGTGCTGAAGCTGTCAGTGCCCAAGAAGAAGGAGCTTCCTCAGGTGGAGGTACCTAAATACATTTCCATTGAATAAGAGGCGATAACCATAGCGATCCGCGGCGGGCCTGCCGCCTGTCCTTGAGGCAGCAGGCCTGCACGGCGGACGGATCAGAGATCACCCGGCAGGGGAAACGCACCGCAGGGGGGCGGTGCAAACGGATCGGGCGCCCGGTGCGCCCGGGGTTCGCGCATGGGGGCGCGGGCATACAGATCGAAACATAATTCCTTTCCTTTCATTCTCATAAATAGATAATTGCAGCAAAAAGGACGGCAGCCGGCAGGCTCCGTCCTTTTTGCATGGGCCCGCGGCCCGAACGCCATGAAAGCAAAGACCGCGGACTTCATCTACCGGGCTACCGTACCGGCCACCTACGATATCTTTGCAGATGAGCGCTATCACATCTACACCTGGCGCCCAGATTGTGACCTTCCTGTACAGAGCTTACGTGGAGCCTGCAAAGTTCGATTAACGCGCTGCCCTATGACAGATAATATCAGCAATAAAAGACCGGAGCCTGTTACAAGGACTCCGGTCTTTCAATGATCAAACGGATATTCGCCCCGGATCTATCTTGTCAGGCGTTTTCCGGAAAGCTCTATGGCAGTGATTTTTCCGTCGGTGATCTCCACAGCGGTAAAGGATGCGCCGGATGTTGAAGCGTCAAGCTCCAGATGCCGTTCATCTGAATCCAGAGAGATGCTTACCCAGGTGCTTATTCCCTTCAGTATGAGGGTCCCTGTGGATTCGTCCAGCTCGGCTGTGTACTCCGTGCAGCAGACGTCGCCGCCGTACCATGCCAGATCCGGGTTCTTTTCTATGACATTGCTGCCGTTTCTGGTCAGTATGGTTCTCATTCCGTCTGCATCGTGCCATTCACCCATGAAGGCATCGATCCCGCCCTCAAATTTCGGACTGCCGCCGAATTCGATATTTATCTCCGGGATGTCTATGACAAAGGGCACGGAGAATTCCGGCTCCGCCGTGTTCATGTCTGCGTCAGGCGGGAAGAAATCTATCCTGTGGGGCAGGCCTGCGGTCATGAAGCCTATGAGAGTGGCGGATGTATTGACGGGGCTTCCGCTCCATTTCCCGGTCCAGCTGCTTGCCGCTGAGGTGTCACTGAGAGGCGCGAAGCGGAATTTGTAGCCGATGTAGGGGCTTTCTTCGCCCTCGGGCACATCTTCTGTTATCGAGATGCTGATCCTGGAATTGTAATAATCCTTGACCTCGCTGATGGCCTGAAGCTGCTGCTGTTCGACCTTTTTCACCATATAATTTTCAGTGCTTTTCAGCACGCCCGGCATCACGTCTTTCTTCAGGTGAGCGACATATTCATCTATCAGCTTCTCCTGCTCCGCCGCAGTAAGATCGGGAATGTTTTTCACCGTTACAAGAGGTGTATCA
>JAZRXE010000096.1:0-7148 GCA_045600065.1 Anaerovoracaceae bacterium | reverse complement strand
ACGACCGTGCAAATGTTTACAGAAGAGAAAACGGCATACCTTATTCCTGGGGTACTGCCGTCAATGTAATGCCCATGGTATTCGGAAACCTGGGTGATACCTCCGGTACAGGCGTTGCCTTTACCAGAGATCCCGCCACCGGCGAAAAGAAGCTCATGGGCGAATTCCTGATGAACGCCCAGGGCGAGGACGTGGTAGCCGGTATCCGCACACCCATGCCCATCAGCCAGCTGGCAGAGATCATGCCCGAGGTCTATGAGCAATTTACGGGAATATGCGATACACTGGAAAAGCACTATGCAGATATGCAGGATATGGAATTCACCATCGAAGACCGCAAGCTCTACATGCTGCAGACCAGAAACGGCAAGCGCACCGCACAGGCTGCCCTGAAGATAGCCTGCGATCTGCTGGATGAAGGCGCAATAGACGAGAAGAAGGCAGTAATGATGATAGAGCCCAGAAACCTGGATACTCTGCTGCACCCAACCTTCGATCAGGACGCCCTTAAGAAGGCGGTTCCCATCGGCAAGGGTCTGGGCGCATCTCCGGGCGCTGCCTGCGGCAAGATTGTGTTCACCGCAGAGGACGCCAAGGAATGGGCTTCCGCCAAGGAAAAGGTGATCCTTGTCCGTCTTGAGACCAGCCCCGAAGATATCGAAGGCATGCAGGCCGCACAGGGCATTCTCACCGTTCGCGGCGGAATGACCTCACACGCTGCCGTAGTTGCAAGAGGCATGGGCACCTGCTGTGTATCCGGCTGCGGAGACATCCATATGAACGAGGCCGCAAAGCAGTTCGAGCTGGGCGGCAAGATATATAAAGAGGGCGATGTGATCAGCCTTGACGGTTCCACCGGTAACATCTACGCAGGCGCCATCCCCACAGTAGACGCCACCATTGCCGGCGAATTCGGCAGGATCATGGCTCTGGCAGACAAGTACAGGACCCTGGGCGTTCGCACCAACGCAGACACCCCCAAGGACGCTGCAAAGGCTGTTGAGCTGGGCGCAGAGGGCGTAGGCCTTACAAGGACAGAACACATGTTCTTTGAGGAAGACAGGATCGCCGCCTTCAGAGAAATGATCTGCTCCGATACTCTCGAAGAACGCCAGGCTGCTCTGGCCAAGATCGAGCCCATGCAGCAGGCAGACTTCGAAGGCATTTACGAGGCACTTCACGGACTGCCCGTGACCATTCGTCTGCTGGATCCTCCTCTCCACGAGTTCGTACCCAAGGAAGAGGCTGATATCGCCGCACTGGCAAAGACCCAGGGCAAGACCGTGGAACAGATCAAGACCATCATCGAAGGTCTGAAGGAATTCAACCCCATGATGGGCCACAGAGGCTGCCGTCTGGACGTTACCTTCCCCGAGATCGCGGTAATGCAGACCAACGCCATCATCAAGGCTGCTCTGGCCACCAAGAAACGCCATGCAGACTGGGAGATCATTCCCGAGATCATGGTTCCTCTGGTAGGCGAGGTCAAGGAGCTGAAGTTCGTCAAGGACATCATTACCAGGACCGCAGACGCCCTGATCGCCGAATCCGGACTGCAGATGCAGTATCGCGTAGGCACAATGATCGAGATCCCCAGAGCCGCACTGACTGCCGACGAGATCGCCACCGAAGCCGAATTCTTCTCCTTCGGCACCAACGACCTGACCCAGATGGGCTTCGGCTTCAGCCGCGACGATGCAGGCAAGTTCCTGAGCGCCTACTACGACAAGAAGATCTACGAGAACGACCCCTTCGCCAAGATAGACCAGACCGGTATAGGCAAGATGGTCGATATAGCCTGCAAGCTGGGCCGCAGCACAAGGCCCGACCTGCACCTGGGCATCTGCGGCGAACACGGCGGAGATCCCAGCTCTGTGGAATTCTTCCACAAGGTCGGCCTGGACTATGTTTCCTGCAGCCCCTTCAGAGTACCTATAGCAAGGCTTTCCGCCGCGCAGGCTGCAATCCGCGACGAGAAGTAATATCCGGGATGCCTTGATGCACAAGGCTTACCGACGCAGTCTGACCCGGTAAAACGGAAGGGGACTGCAATAGGATGAGCATTAAAGCTCCCTGTATCAGAAATAATACGGGGAGCTTTTGTAATGGAATTTGGGCAGTAACAACAACCTGTACATAAACAGAAGAATCGAAAGGAATGCCGTCAGGCGGTACGATACTGACAGGTTTTATATATAAAAAAAGAACAAATGTTCCCAAAAAAGGCTTTACAAAGAACAAATGTTCTGCTATATTGTTCGTGAACAAATGTTCTTGAAGAAGAATAGGATAGGGTGAAGTCCCTGAGAGGTATAGATCATGAAGAAAAAGCATAAGAAAAATGTCATTACAAATAAGTTCAGATTCACGGTATTCGTTTCTGTCTGCCTTATCATCAGCATATTCGGGATAGGCTCGCTGCTGGGATATTTCGATGCATCCGGAATTCAGCCCAAAGATCTTAAAAGCGTCGTAGTCAGATCCGGAGATACAGTCTGGCAGATCGCCGCAGATAACACTCAGCCCGGTACCGATGTCCGCTTACTTGTAGATCAGATCTGCATTATCAACGGTATTAAAGATGCAAATATCAGACCCGGACAGATCATCATGGTGCCTGTAGATTAATCAGATATTGCTTCAGAGCTTAAGCATACTCAGCTGCTGTAAAAAGACTCAGATCCCGGTATAAGGCCTGAATATATACAGCAGCTTAGAAATATGCCCCTGAGGCTCTGATAGCCCGAAACAGGGCTCTGATCTGAAGGTATGATATATCGACCCATAGTAATAAAATCGCTTAAAACGGCTCTGAGAGCCTCGGTTTTACAGAGCCGATTTATAAAACTAAAAGGGCATAAAGGATCGCGCAAAAAGACCGGCCGGGACCGGGGACAAAGAATCCCGGCAAGGCTGAGCTTGGTCAGAAGGAAGATAAACAGGAATCCGGCTAAAGCAGCAAGGTATAACAGGGCCGAAACGCCTGAATAGATTAACAATATAATTATTATGTTTATCTATTTGCATTAAAACAAATCGAGTGCGGTTTATATATCTATAATGACAGTCAGTATCTGTGAAGTCAGCCGTTGCCGGCTGTAAGGCAGTAATGGTCCCCCGGTCAGGATTACGCTATATCTATTCCCAAAATTGATATTTTAGGAATAGATATCTCGATCATAAACAGCTGCCCTACCTGCATATAATTCTGCATAAAACAAAAAACGCCGCCCGGAACGATTTCTGCGGCAACGTTTTTTTCGTTGCCGAACAGACATCCACGGCGGCGTGTCTTCTATTTATCAATCGGAAATTTCAACATTGGTATTATTTCTGACCTTGTCCAGGTAGCTTTGCAGTATTACTATGGCTGCCTGTCTGTCTATGATGTCCTTGCGCTTTGATCTTCTCATATCCGCTGCTATAAGAACGTCCTCTGCTATCTTTGTGGTAAACCTTTCATCCTGAAACACCAGTTCTGCCTTCAGACCTGAGCTTCTTATCTTGTTTTCAAGAAGCTTTGCAAAGTCCCTGACCTTTTGAGTCTGCGGAGAATCCTCTCCGCTGAGCATCAAAGGAAGGCCGCAGACTATCCTTTCAATTTCATATTGTTTTACATAATCAATTATTTTGTCACAATCTTTTCTTGCGCCTACCCGCTCTATTGTAGTAATGCCCTGAGCAGATATGAACAAGGGGTCGCTGACAGCAACTCCGACTGTTTTGTCGCCTACATCAAGGCCCATATATCTTCCCATAAATACCTCTGCATATAAAAGCTGCGGGCTTGTTCAGCCCGCAGTTCTTTTTACTTTTTCAGATAAGTTCGCAGGAGCTCTTCCACCAGATCGTCTCTTTCAATGCGTCTGATCAGATTTCTTGCATTATTGTGCCCGGTAATATATGAAGGATCGCCGGAGAGTATGTATCCAACCATCTGATCTATCGCATTATAGCCCTTTTCTTCCAGAGCATCGTGCACCAGAGTTAAGATCTCTTCTGTTGTCTTTTCCTCGGACTTATCAAGAGCGCTGAAAAGTATTGTTTTTCTTTCCATGGAAATACCTCCTTTTGTCCTGATTATACACAATATGCACGGCTCTTTCAAGCATTTATCTTGACAGTATCTCTTCTGCCAGCTTCAGAGCGTCGGGAAGCCTGCTTATATCCTTGGCACCGGCCTGAGCCATATCAGCCTTACCGCCGCCGCCTCCTCCGGCCGCCTTGGCAATCTCCTTGATCATATTGCCAGCGTGATATCCCTTGTCGAGCAGATCATCGCTTACGGAAACCATCAATGTTGCCTTGGGTCCGTTGACAGCTGCAAATACCATAACAACGGACTTTTCGGTCTTCTTCACCGCATCGGACAGGCTTCTGAGCTCGTCTATGGAAGTGCCGTCAAACTGCTTTGTTATAAGGCGGACGCCCTTGATCTCCCTGGCAGAGCCTATAAGCTCGGACAGACCGGCATTCATGCTTGCAGTCTTAAGCTGTTCTATCTCCTTCTTAAGAGCCTTTACCTCTTCGCTGAGGCTTTCGGTCCTGGCAAGCAGATTTGCGGGAGTAGTCTTAAGCAGAGCGCTGGCCTGAGACAGTGTGTATTCCTGCTCGGAAAGTCTGCTGCTTACGGAAGCGCCTGTTATGGCCTCTATCCTTCTGACACCTGCAGCCACGCCTCCTTCGGAAATGATCTTGAAGGAGCCTATCTGGCCTATATTGGCCACATGGGTCCCTCCACAGAATTCCATGGAGAAATCGGGAACATTCACCACCCTGACCTCTGCTCCGTACTTTTCGCCGAAGAGCATCATTGCGCCAAGCTTCTTAGCTTCTTCTATGGGCAGGACCTGAGTATCCACGGCTGTAAACTTAAGGATCTCGGAGTTTACTATATCCTCCACCCTTTCAATATCCTCTTGGGAAATGGCCTCAAAGTGAGTAAAGTCGAAGCGCAGAGAGCTGTCGGTAACATAAGAGCCTGCCTGCTCCACATGATCGCCCAGAACCATCTGCAGAGCCTTCTGCAGCAGGTGGGTCGCGGTATGATTGCGGGCTATAGCATGGCGTCTCTGAATATCCACAGAAGCTATGAGCTTGTCGCCTACTGCGATCTCACCGGCGCTGACGATGACCTTATGGGCATATACGCCGTTGGTTTTGGAGGTATCAGAGACAGCAGCGTTGAAGGTCTCGTTCTGCAGAACACCGGTATCTCCGATCTGGCCGCCTCCTTCTCCGTAGAACGGGGTCTTGTCCAGGATGATCCTGACCTCTTCGCCCTCTCCCGCGCTCTGGAGCTTGCTCATGCCCCTGATAATTCCTATTACAGTACACTCTGCGGCCAGAGATTCATAGCCAAGGAATTCAGTCTGTTCAAACTCGTGAAGCAGAGCAGATTCATCCAGCCAGCCTTCGTTCTCATCGGCTTTTCTGGCAGCTCTGGCCATTTCCTTCTGAGCCTGCATGTTGGCCTTGAAGCCCTCTTCATCCACGCCCAGACCGGCATCCTCGCATATCTCCTGAGTCAGTTCAAAGGGGAAGCCGTAAGTATCGTAAAGCTTGAAGATCTCTTCTCCGCCAAGCAGCTGCCTGCCGCCTGCCCTGGCAGCACTGATATAGCCGTCAAGAATGCTGGAGCCCTGGTCTATAGTCTGAGCGAACTTGTCTTCTTCTATGCCTATGATCTTTTTAATGTAATCCTTGCGTGCGATCAGATCGGGATATGCCTCGCCGGAGGTCTCGAATACCTTCTCGCAGAGATCCCTTAGGAAGGTGCCCTGAATGCCCAGCAGCCTGCCGTGGCGCGCCGCTCTTCTGAGCAGTCTGCGCAGCACGTATCCCCTGCCCTCGTTGGAAGGCAGAACACCGTCGCAGATCATAAAGGACACGGATCTGATATGATCAGTGATGATCCTTATGGAAATGTCGTTTTTGCCTGCGCCGTCTTCATATTTTACGCCTGAGACTCTGCAGACCTCCTGCAGGATTGCCTGCATGGTGTCGATATTGTAGATGGAATCTGTGTTCTGCATGATGCAGGCTATACGCTCCAGACCCATGCCGGTGTCGATATTCTTATGCTCCAGCTCCAGATAGCTTCCGTCCTCCTGACGGTCGTACTGGGTGAACACATGATTCCAGAATTCCATGTAGCGGTCGCAGTCGCAGCCGGGCTTGCAGCCTTCCTTGCCGCAGCCGTACTCCTCGCCTCTGTCAAAATAGATCTCAGAGCAGGGACCGCAGGGGCCGGTTCCGATCTCCCAGAAGTTATCGTCCTTTCCCAGACGCACGATGCGCTCTTCGGGCAGTCCTATTTCGTCCCTCCAGATACGGAAGGCCTCATCATCGTCCTCGTAAATGGTTGCCCAGAGCTTTTCAACGGGTATGTTGAGCCATTCCTCTCCGGTTATGAACTCCCAGCCCCAGGTAAGACTCTCGCGCTTGAAGTAGTCTCCGAAGGAGAAATTGCCCAGCATCTCGAAATATGTGGCATGACGCGCGGTATGACCGACATTGTCGATATCGTTGGTCCTGATGCACTTCTGACAGGTCGTCATCCTGTGGCGGGGCGGTTCCTCAGTGCCTGCGAAATACGGCTTCAGAGGCGCCATCCCTGCAGGGATGAGCAGCAGGCTCTTGTCGTTGTCGGGCACCAGAGAATAGCTCTCGTGGACCAGGCAGCCCTTGCTTTCCCAGAAAGCCAGGAACTTGGTCCTGATCTCGTTTACTCCCATGTATCTCATATGTTTTCCTCCTGTAAAATATAAAAAGCCCGCCCCTGCATAGGGACGAGACTCTCTCGCGGTACCACCCTAATTACTGCCGAAGCAGTCACTCTGACAAATGGGTTCAAAAGCAGCTTCCCAAAGCTCTGCTTAAGGGCTTCCACCGTCCCCTCTCTCTGTAAAGCAGCTTACCAAGGTACTCATCTTTATCATCACCCTGTTAAATTACCATAAAATAATACAATACTGCTGCCCCAAAGTCAAACGGTTTAACATAAGGGGGCGGTGTCAAGTTGTTGTGGAGTATTTCCAAGATTCCCCATATTGAGTTTTCATTATCAGCAGATAAGTCTGTTCCAGTTACCTTCTCTTGAGAGCCGGAATGATGTTCCCGCAGTCAGATTCGATGCTTCACCGCTG
>JAZRXE010000095.1:0-8540 GCA_045600065.1 Anaerovoracaceae bacterium | reverse complement strand
GGGAGATCTGGTATGCCGATCTACCAATATGACCGTGAGGCGGAACGGAACAACCACCGAGGGCAGCTTTATGGTCAACTCCGAGGGGACCGACTCCAGCAAGCTGGATCCCCGTACCGAAGGCATGAACGCAAGGCCTGTGGTCATTACCGGAGCGGCTGTTCAAAGCACCAGCTGCCTGCAGATCATGGACACGCTGTGCGGGAATCCGGACCGCAATCCCGGAAATATTTTCCTGCGGTTCGATAAATCCGATCCGAAAGCGGTCAAGCTCACGGGCGTACAGGGCATCGATAATGACGGGGCCTTCGGCGTGGTGCCATACCGCGGAAAAGGCACAAGCGCCTACATGTCCAGGCTGGAGGATATCAAGGTCATAGACGACAAGCTGGCGGACACCCTGCTGAAGGGCGATTACAGCCGCATAGAAAACAAGCTCCGCCTGGCGGGTCTTTCCCAGGCGGAGATACAGGCTGCCAGGGAGCGCCGCGATGCGCTGTGCGAAAGGATCCGAAGCGGAAAGATCACCCGCATCCGAAGCATGGAAGAATGGGACAGGCTTGCCCGGCCCGAATTATTGGCAAAGCTCCGATTTGCAGACGATGACAGCGGAAGCTATAACATTTTCGACAACGTGATGGCTTCCATAGAAATATACAACCAAGATGTCAGAGCGTACAGGAAGAATCCCGCTGCGTACAATCGGTCTCATCCCCTGAATAATACCGCGGTGCAAATGACCGAGGGCCGATCGGTCACGGTGGAAGAGGGTCTCAATCTGCGCACCCACCGGGCCGAGCTGGATCACAAGCGCAGGGCAATGTACCTGTCCGGCGGCGTTATCGTCGGCAGTCACAACGAAGAGTTCAACCGGCTGTATCAGTCTCTGAATGACAGCTTGAGCGAGCTGGATAAATGTGCCGGCGCTCTGACGGGCGACAGGAAGCTGCTTTCAGACGCTGAGCGGAACGCGCTTTTCGAAAAGCTTCGCAAAACGGCAGGACTTTCGGAAGAGTTTCTGGCGAAGTATGATCCCCCGGCAAAGGGCACGCGCAATTTCGATATGCTTCAGGCCGATTGTCATATCGTAAAGGAGCTGGGCGCCTATCTTGATTTTGCCATGGGCAGTATAGAAAGAGATGCCCTGGAGGCCTTCAATGCGGGTCTGCGTGCGGAGGCGGAGAATATCCGCCGGCAGCAGAACGCCGGCAGCCCCGGGTTATTCGAGGAAAGGACGCGCCGCGAGGCGGTCCCTCTGAATTCCGGCGTCAGCGATATCAGTCTGGAGCAGCTTCAGAGCGATCTCGGCCGCGTGGATAAGTCGTATATAAGCTCTTCGGATCAGTTCAAGGCTCTTCGGACCGCGCTGGAGCAGTTTTCCCGCAGCGGCATCGAGGGCAGGCTTTACCCGCAGGGCAAGGACGGAAAGCCGGCAGAACAGCCGGATCCCAGGTATATGATGGACGGCGGGGTGCTGTACAACCGGCTGATAGACTCTGCAAAACGCTATCTGGAATACAAGGTCCCCGGAGGGGACGAGAGCGGGCTTTCGAATTACGCGAAGGAACGTGTCCGCTTTGCAAGAGATGTGCTGAAGTTCTCCGAGGCGGGCAGACAGCGGCTGGACAATGCGGCCCGGGAAAAGCGCGCAGAGGACGAACATCAGATTGCCGATCAAAATGATCTGAGAAAGCTGCGGGCCGATCTCCGCGATCTGGCCGAAGGCTTTCAGAACGCGGGGTTGGAGCCAGGCAATGCCGGTGCACTGGGGCAGGATTTCAGGAACAAGCTGAAGGGTCATCTTGCAGAGGACCTGAGAAAGCTTATCAATATCTCCGCCGGCAATCCCAACGATCATCCCGTGCAGAAGGACTGCGGAGGGATCCTGGAGAGCGGGGATATGGAATCCGTTATGAAGCAGGCCGGGGCGATCTTCGGCGTCAAGGGCGCTGCGGATCTGTCCAAAATGAGCTTTGAGCCAAGGCAGAAGATGTACGGAAGGATCTTCGATTCCCTGGGCCTTAATAAGGATGAGGCCTATGCGCTGAGCCGCATTGGCGAAAAGGCCGACATGGCAAAGCTCAGGGGCTATGCTGATGCGTTCCGGGAGATCGTCGTGCAGGCCGCCGATCCGTCTATGGATGACGACAAGCGAAGTGTGGCCGAACGGAGATTTCTGGATAAGGGCTTCAAGACCATAGGTGAAGGGCTCAAAGAGCTTCTGGCGCTTTCGGAAAAGTATCCCCGGGAGCACCCCATGCAGATCCGGTTCGCCAAGTTTTTAGACAGCAAGGTCATGGCCGATACCACGAAGCTTGCCGGTGATATATACAGCGATCATTATAAGAACGGCCGTGGAATCAACCTGTTCACGCAGTTTGGGCTTAATTCCCGGGAAGTGGAGTCTTTGGCCGATGTTCGTGTAAAGGCAGCGGATGCAAGGATCGCGCAGGAGCAGGCCGACAGGCAGATGGCAGCGGAGCGTAAGAAAAACGCCTCTGTGTTATCATCTGCAGGCAAGGGCATTGCGCCCGGAGGGCCGTCGTAATCGGCTGCGAGCTTTTTGACACAGAAGAACCGTCCCCTTGTGTTCTCTTGTGTACACAGAATAAAACCCCGGTCGTCCTTGCGGTGATCGGGGTATGTTTTGTCCCGGCAGAGTATTTCTCTGTCTGATGCCGTAAGCTTTAGTAGTTTTCGGCGTTGATCTCGAAATAGGCCTGAGGATGTGCGCAGGTGGGGCATACCTCGGGAGCCTTTTCGCCTACTGCAATGTGTCCGCAGTTTCTGCATTCCCAAACCTTGACGGAGGACTTTGCGAATACCTCCTTAGCCTCAACGTTCTTGAGCAGAGCGCGGTATCTCTCTTCGTGATGCTTTTCGATGGCAGCTACTGCGCGGAACTTTGCTGCCAGCTGGGGGAAGCCTTCTTCCTCTGCAGTCTTTGCAAAGCCTTCATACATGTCTGTCCATTCGAAGTTTTCGCCTGCTGCTGCGGCTGCCAGATTGGCTGCGGTATCGCCTATGCCTTCCAGCTCCTTGAACCACATCTTTGCGTGTTCCTTTTCGTTTTCGGCGGTCTTCAGGAACAGGGCGGAAATCTGCTCGTAGCCTTCCTTCTTGGCGGTGGAAGCAAAGTAGGTATACTTGTTTCTTGCCTGAGATTCGCCTGCGAATGCAGCTTCCAGATTCTTTTCGGTCTTAGTGCCTGCGTACTTGTTTGCCATGATATATTCCTCCATGAATAAAAATTTTAAACCTTTTTCTGGCATTCCGGGCATATGCCCTTGAATACCGTGTTGTGGCCGAGAATTTTGAAGCCTGTGTCAGAGCCGGCAAGCATATCATCCTCTGCATGATACTGCACCGGGGCATCTATAACCTTGCCGCATTTTGTGCAAACCAGATGATAATGAGGCTTTGTCGTTAGATCGAAGCGGTCACCGCCCTGCCCGGACATGCTGATGCGAAGAATTTCCCCCTGTTCTGCAAGCATGTTCAGATTACGGTATACCGTTCCCTTGCTGATATGAGGATCCAGGCTGCGGATCTGCGTATAGATGGCGTCCGCATCGGGATGATCGTATCTGGACATGACAGAATCAAATACTTCCTGCTTCTGCTTTGTCTTTCTCTGTTTCTCTCTGTCTACCATAATTCTCCCCCTTGAAAGGATGTTCCATTGACAATATAAGGCAAAGCCTGTGCACTGTCAACATAATGATAATAATTATTAATAAGCCTGATAGCCTGCCATATTCAGCGAAGGCTCAGCCTATAATACCGGATAGTATACAGGACCGCATTTGAGCTTTGCATAGCTTTACCGGGAACAGGAACCTGCGCGCAGGGACCGGATGCCCTGAATGCTACTCCTTGTACACGTAGGGCAGCCTTGCCGTAAGACCGCAGACCAGGGTATCGAATATCCCTCCTGTGGCCTCGCCAACGGTGTCGGCTGTAATTTCCAGATCTCCGCTCTTGCCTATGATCACGACCTCATCATAGATCTTTACATCGGGCACGTCGGTAACATCCACCATGAACTGATCCATGCAGATCACGCCCATGATAGGCGCCATGCGTCCGTTGACCAGCACATAGCCTCTGCCTCCCCAGACCCGGGGAATACCGTCGGCGTAGCCCAGGTTGATGGTCGCGATACGGGTTGTGCGTGTGGTTACGGATGTGCGGTTGTAGCCTATGGCACTGCCCGCGGGCACGTCCTTAAGGTGCATGATCTTTGCCTTGACGCTGAGGGCGGCTCTGGTGCCGAATTTGGGCATGATGCTGTCCACATAGCTGCCGTAAAGCACTGCGCCGGGGCGTACCATCTGGAAACGGGTCTCGGGCAGCATCATTGTAGCGTAGCTGTTTGCCAGGCTGCACACAGGCAGACTGACTCCTCTGGATATCAGCCCGTCCCTGATCCGGCAAAACCGCTCCAGCTGCATGGCAGTATACGCCTTGCCCGGATTGCTCATATCGTTGGAGCCGGAAAAATGGGAAAGCAGGCCGAGCATATCGAGGCCCGGCAGCTTGCTGACATATTCTATGGAATCCACTGTGGCCTCATCCTCAGACAAAAAGCCCACTCTGCACATTCCGGTATCCAGAAAGGCAAAGCAGCTGAGCCTTTTTCCTGCGGCAACTGCCGCATCAGAAAGCAGGCGGGCAAACTCTACGGTGGATATTCCTGTGGTAATGTCGTTTTCAAGGACAGCGGGTATGTGCTCGGGGCATATCATGCCCAGCAGCAGTATGCGTGAATCCTTAGTTACGCTTCTAAGCTCCAGGGCTTCCTCTACCGTTGCCACGGCAAAGCTTCTGATGCCTTTTTTGAGAAGATACCTGGTCACGGGCACAGCGCCGTGTCCGTAAGCATTGGCCTTGACCACTGCGCAGATCTCGCAGCTGTCTGTCACTTCTTTTTTGATTATATCTATATTATGTCCGATGACTGAAAGGTCTACTTCGACCCAGCCCGGACGCAAATTAATGTCGTGCATACATAACCTCCGTACCTGTTTATTTTACAGTCAAAAACGCGAATTTACAAGCCGAAGCAAAGCGTGATATTATATCTGTGTAAAAATATGTAGCTATTTATGTGCAGATAATGTTGTTAATTCTGTACAGAATATGGTATTATATCAAAGGAGGCAGCAATGGATAAGCTGGCATTTGTAACAGGCGCAGGCAGCGGAATAGGGCTTGCGGCAGTTCAGGCGCTGGAAGCGGAAGGATACACGGTGGTAAGGCATTCACACCGCAGCGAGGGCGATCTTTCGGATCCTGCGGCAGCAGAGCGTATAGCGGCGGAGGTGCTTGAAAAATACGGCTGTCCCGATCTTATAGTCAACAACGCGGGGGTCAGCGAATCCATGCAAATTCAGGATATGGACGCTGCCCACTGGAACGAGATGCTCGGCAGCAATCTCAGTTCCGTGTTTCTTGTCACAAAGGCCTTCGTTCCGTGCATGGTTGAGCGCGGATCGGGCTGCATAATCAATATATCTTCCATGTGGGGACAGACGGGAGGCTCCTGCGAAACCGCGTATTCGGCGGCAAAGGGCGGGGTCATAAGCTTTACCAAGGCTCTGGCAAAGGAGCTTGGTCCCTCGGGCATCAGGGTAAACTGCATAGCCCCCGGCTGCATAATGACCCGCATGATGGAGCATTACGACGAGCAGACTCTTAAAGAGCTGGCAGAAGAGACCCCGCTGGGGCGCATAGGCAGACCCGAAGAGGTGGCAGACGCCGTTGTGTTCCTTGCTTCGGACAAGGCCTCGTATATAACCGGTCAGGTGCTGGGAGTAAACGGAGGCATGGTCATTTAGACCGCTGCTGAACATATACAGTACAAATCACCCGGGCTTTCGCGCCGGGCGCTGAAAATATCAAATTACACTAAAAAAAGGAGGACAACATGGATTATCAACACATTATCGATGCGGTCATGAAGGAACAGCCAAAGCTGGACGAGCTTGCAGCGAAAATGTACAAGGAACCTGAAACCGCCTACAACGAGGTCAAGGCAAGCGAATGGCTGACCCAGGCCCTTAAGGATTACGGTTTTAAGGTTGAAAAGGGACTCTACGGTATGCCCACTTCCATCAGAGCGGAATGGGGAAGCGGTCACCCCGTGATCGGTCTGCTCGCAGAATACGATGCTCTGCCCGGACTGTCCCAGACTCAGAACACCTTCAAGGATCCCGCAGTTGCCGGAGGACCCGGACAGGGCTGCGGACACAACCTGCTGGGCGTATGCACTCTGGCTGCAGCTATAGGAATCAAGGCTGACCTGGAAAAGAACGGCCTGGAAGGCACTGTGGTATTCTACGGCTGCCCCGCAGAGGAGGTTCTCACCGGAAAGTCCTTCATGGCAAGAGAAGGCGCATTCAAGGAGCTGGATCTGGCCATGGCATGGCACGGCAACAGCCGCAACGGCATCAGCCTGGGCATGGGCGGCGGACTGAACAGCGCAATCTTCCACTTTAACGGCAGGACCGCTCACGCATCCTCCGCATGGCACGGCCGCTCTGCTCTGGACGCGGTTGAGCTCATGAACAACGGTGCTAACTATCTGAGAGAGCACACCCCCGACCTGGCAAGGATTCACTATGTTTACAAGGAAGCAGGAGAAGCTCCCAACATCGTTCCCGATAAGGCCTCAGTATGGTATTACGTAAGAGCCCTGCACAGATGGGAAGTTGACGAGATATACGGCCGTCTGTGCAAGATCGCTCAGGGTGCCGCGCTGATGACAGAGACCGAGGTCGATGTGGAATTCCTTGGCGGCTGCTACAACACCATGTCCAACAAGGTGATGGCAGATGCCTTTGCAAAGACCTATCCTTTGGTTCCCGCAGCGGTTTATACCGAGGAAGAGCTCAGGATGGCAGACGAGCTGAACAAGACCGCCGCATCCTACGACGAGAACAACAAGCCCGCCGAGCCCATCCACACCGGCTTCAGTTATGATCCCAACGCCTACAACCTGAGCCCCGGCTCCTCCGATGTAGGTGATGTTCAGCACATAGTTCCCTGCCAGATGATAGGCACCGCAAGCCAGAACATCCTGGGAGTCAACCACACATGGCAGACCTCCTGCTGCTCCGGCAACGGAATAGGCTTCAAGGGCATGCTCAGAGGCGGAATCTGGATGGCCATGACTGCAGGCGAATTCTACAGAGACAAGGCTCTGGTGGAAGAGGCCTGGAAGGTATTCAGAGAGGATATGGAAAAGGACGGCAAGGTCTACAAGTGCCCGATCCCCAAGGAAGTCCCCGTTCCTCAGCCTGTAGTCAAGTAAAAAAAGCCTGCTGCTTCCGGCAGCAAGCCTGTCAGTCGCCCGAATTTCGGGCAATCTGAGATACAAGAAAGTAACCGCTCTGCATATTAAGGAGGAAAACAATGAAAATAGGATGCCCTAAAGAGATCAAGGCACAGGAAGGCCGAGTAGGCCTTACCCCGGCCGGAGCCTATACCCTGTCACAGGCAGGCCACAGCGTTTACATTCAGACCGGAGCAGGAATGCAGTCCGGATTCAGCGATCAGGAATACATAGAAGCCGGAGCAAAGATCCTGGATACCCCCAAAGAGGTATTCGATATTGCGGATATGATCATAAAGGTCAAGGAACCCCTGGAAAGCGAATACGACTATTTCCACGAAGGCCAGATACTATTCACATATCTTCACCTTGCACCCGATCCCGAGCAGACAAAGGCCCTGCTGGAGCACAAGGTAACAGGAATAGCCTACGAGACAGTGCAGCTTGAAAACGGCGCTCTGCCTCTTCTCAGCTGCATGAGTGAGATCGCAGGCCGCATGGCCGTGCAGGAGGGCGCCCGCATGCTTGAATCCACCTGCGGAGGCAGGGGAATACTGCTGTGGGGCGTATCGGGAGTCAAGAAAGGCAATGTGGTGATCATAGGCGGAGGCACAGTAGGAACAAGTGCAGTCAAGATCGCTGTGGGAATGGGAGCCAATGTGACGGTGCTGGACAATTCAGCCTCCAGACTGCAGTATCTGGATGATATTTTCGGAAGCAGGATACAGACACTGATGTCCAATCCCTACAATATCGCCCAGGCAGTAAAGGAAGCGGATCTGGTAATATCCAGTGTGCTTGTGCCGGGCGGACGCACCCCCAAGCTTGTGACAGACGAGATGGTGCGCAGCATGCGCAAGGGGTCGGTGCTTATAGACGTGGCAATAGACCAGGGAGGAGCGATCCCGTTCATAGACAGGATCACGACCCATTCGGATCCGTACTTCATCAAGGAAGGTTATGTGTGCTATTCTGTAGCCAACATGCCGGGAGCGGTGCCCAACACCTCGACCTATTCACTGACCAATGTGACCCTGCCCTATGCACTGAAGATAGCAGAGCTCGGAGCAGAGGAGGCATGCAGAAGGGACAGCGCGCTGATGAAGGGTCTGAACACCTACAAGGGATACATTACCTGTCCGCAGGTGGCAGAGGCCTTCCCGGAGCTGCCCGCAGAGAGCCCCGAAAAGCTCTTTTAGAAAGG
>JAZRXE010000094.1:0-5066 GCA_045600065.1 Anaerovoracaceae bacterium | reverse complement strand
CTGTTCCCAGTTGCCTTCCACGTCGGAGAAGAGCTTACCAAGTTCCTTATCCTTCATATAAGGAGCCAGCTGCTCAAAACGGGCCTTTACAGCGGGGGTGATGCGGTAAGGCAGCTGGTTGTTTGCGATGGCAAGGATGGATTCGGCAATGTATTCCAGAGCGCCGCCCTTATGAGGCTTGCTGGAGTGGCCGCCCTCGTCCAGTCTGTAGATCTCGAAATCGCAGTAGCCTTTTTCAGCTACGGTCAGTGCGCACCAGGTGCCCTCGCACTTGAACATGGAGCCGGGTCTCATGCCGCCGCCCTCGTCCAGGGTAACGCCTGCCTTGACGCCCTTGGCTACCAGATGGTCAGCCATGTACTTGGCGCTGGAGACGGAATCGCCGCCAGCAACCTCTTCGTTGTAGCAGTAAGCCATATAAATATCATAATCAGGCTGATAGCCGGTGGAGAGCAGATATTCTACTGCTTCCAGCTGAGCGATCATCTGAGCCTTGCAGTCGGATGCGCCGCGGCCCCAGACATGACCGTCATCGATCTTTCCTTCGAAGGGAGGGAACTTCCATGCGTCCCAGTCGCCTTCGGGAACGACGTCCATGTGAGCCATCATGAACATGGGCAGAGCCTTGGATTTGCCGGTACCCTTCCAGGTGAACAGCAGTCCGGCCTTGCCTACCACCTCGTGCTCCAGCTTGGAAGCGATGTTGGGATAGGTCTTGAGAATGTAGTCGTGCAGTCCAAAGAACGGAGCCCAGTCAGTCTGTGCTTCGATGTCCTTGGAGCGGGTCTGGAACTGAACAGCACCGGAAAGATGCTCGCCGCAGTTCTTCTGAGTGATTTCGTAACTCATATTTTCCTCCTTGAGTGGTTATAAATAGACTATATTAAAGCTCTACGCCTTAGCCTCTGCTTTGCTGATGGCAGTCATCATCAGTACGGTGGACAGTGCAATCACGACCAGACCTGCCCAGTAAACGGGAATATAGCTGCCGAAGGTATCATAGCCCCAGCCGGAAATAATGGGGGCAGCCGCAGAGCCCATGGATACAAAGGCGCTGAGCTTGCCGTAAATATTGTTGTAATCCTTGTTTCCGAAGATCTTCAGCGTGGACATGGGTGTGCAGATGGAGCCGAAGGAGCAGCCCAGCGCGGTGCCCAGGAAGATGAAGGGGATCAGTATCTTGTTGGTGCAGAATATCATGGCAAGAGTGCCCAGGAAGGTGCTCAGGTTTGCCACCATAATGCCCTTGCGTATGCCAAGCTTGTCCAGCATCTTGCCCAGTATAACCTTGCCTGCGGCCATGCAGCCCAGGCTGATGGAGGTGACAGTGGCGGCAAAGGTGGTGGAATAGCCGCTGTCGGAAAGGTGGGGAGATACGGTCTGGTAGAACATGCAGATGGCCATTACCATGCCCACGTCGGCCAATGCGGTGAGCCAGAAGGTGGGAGTCTTGATGGCTTCCTCGTAGCTGATGCCGTCCTTGGGGACCTCGATCTTGGCGCCGCTGCCGGACTGGAACTCCTTGAGTTCTTCGATTCCGTAGGGCTCAAGACCCATTTCCTCGGGGGTGACTTTAATCACAAACAAAACCATGGGAAGAGCAACGAACAGGATAATGGGAGACATCATTCTGTAGGTCATTCTCCAGCCCTTGGCCTGGATCATGGCGTTGATCACATTGCTGAAGATCATGCCGCCCAGACCGCTGCCCATGCCGATGACGCCGATGGCAGTACCTCTGTCCTTGATGAACCAGTTGCCTATGATGGCGTTCATGACCAGGTTGCCCACAAAAAGGCTGGCCACGGAGACCAGGACCGCAATGCCGTAATAGAACAGCAGATTGGTTGCAAAGGAATAGCAATAATAAAATGCCGGCATCAGTATGGATGCGCCTATCATCCACTTTTTGATGTCTATGCTCTTCTGTATCTTACCCCAGAACAGAGAGAAAACAATGCCTGCCACAGAGTGTATCGTTGAGCTGACGCCCATCTGCTGGCGGGTAAAGCCCATGTCTGCGCATATAGGCTTTATAAACTGGCTGTAAGTATTGAAGACCACGCCCATGCTGAACATCATCATGATGCAGCAGCCAAAGGCCACGATCCATCCGTAATGGATCTTTCCGTTGTATTTTTTCATAATTGCCTGTCCTAAAATATGTTCTAAATAAACAGATAGATATCGTTTATTTAATCACAAAACAGGGCTGTTTTCAAGACGGAATGTGCACGGAGACAGAGAAAAGCGCTCCCGCTTTCCCGGATTCGTATAAATATAACCGGGCACCGCGAGATCGGCAGTGCCCGGCATGCAAGATGATGGCATTTTGCCTCAGATATGACAAAAAAGGATCAGCGCGGAGCAAAACAGAGCAGGGAATACAGCCTCATGCAGAGCGTTACAGCCGCACCGCCGGTCAGCAGAAAAATCATCTTATGGCCGCTTTTTACCCTCTTTTCTACGGAGCGGTAGATCACCAAACATATGGCCGCATAGAGGATCGCCCAACCAAACAGCAGCGGCCGACTGTATGCGTGTGCCCCGCCCTGCAGAGCAAACGCCCGATCGGAGTCTCCCAGGATCTGCAGCTCCAGCAGCAGCATAAGAATATAGAATCCTGCTTGTTGTTTCAGATTCATGGAAATAATCAATCCTGTCATTTTAATTGGACTTAACAATTGAAGATTCAGTCACAATTGCTGTTTCAATAATGCCGACCAGATCGGTTCGGCTACTGTCAGAATAGATCCATCTCTTATCATAGTGCTCAATATGACCGCTGCCATCCGTTCTGACATATCTTGTTGTAGTATAGTATAAATTATCACCAGTGTCAAATGTGGACATAATTATCCCTACAACAGACATAAACGCACCGGATAAAGTTGACAAACCATTACTGATCAATGCAAGAATCGCATTGTTTGCCAGACTGACGATCCTCGCATTTGAGTTATATGTTGTTGATGCCACCCACCTTCTATTTTACTTGATGAATGCAAAATACCATCCAAATCATTTATACACTTATAAAATTACATTAAAATGAATTTTCCCCAATTAAGTAAATTTATTACATTCAGTTTTGCCAGGCAAGCCTGTCTTTTATTGATATCTCGACTGTTTTTCATCGGCAAATCCTATCTTCTGTTTGAATTGTATTATTCATATCTGATCGAACAGGGGATCGATCAGGATCACATCATCAAGATTGCTTTCGATGACAGACAGAACAAACCGTATCGGGATCCTTATGCCCTGACCGAATATGTGATCGGCTGCAATGCCCGGTTCTTACCCAAAGATATATCACGAAATTTCGAGGCAGAGACGATCAAGTGCATGTGTATCCGCGTTCCTTTGCGGAATTCATGTCAGCTTATGGCGGAAACAAGAGAGACGGCTGGCAGCAATCCTGATCATGGATCAGTTTGTTTTTTGCTCTCACCGGGAGAAACGATCTGAACAAACGCTCCGTTCCCTGCCCGTCCCCGCCGCACAAAATTTACTGCACCCCATTGTGCAGCGGGCGGAAATAAGAGATAATGAAACCAGCTGATTTTTAATGAATATTACTTATTACAGGAGGAAAAAATGGATTATCAGGTTTCTAAAGAGATCGCCGAAAAGTTCGAGAAACTGCTGGCTATGGACAGCGTGCAGGCCGGACTGAAGGCCATCGAAGAAGATCAGGACAAAGCCATCGCCCAGCAGATCGAGCTGGTAAAGGTCGAGGCTCCCACATTCCACGAAGAGAACAAGGCAGCTCTCTTCAAGTCCATGTTAGAGGCTGAAGGTCTGGAAGACATCCACATCGACAGAGGCGGCAGCGTGGTCGGCCTGCGCAGGGGCACCGGAGAAGGTCCCACCATCCTGGTGGAAGGCCATCTGGACACCGTGTTTCCCTTCGGCTCCGTCAAGGAAGTCACAATCAGCGATGACGGCTTCATCCACGCTCCCGGCATCGGCGACGATACCAGAGCTCTTGCCATGATCCTTTCCTGCGTGCGCGGACTGAACAAGGCAGGCATAAAGACCAAGGGAGACATCTATTTTGTAGGCACCACCCGCGAGGAGGGAATGGGTTCTCTGGGCGGAATGAAGGATTTCCTGGATGACCACGAAGGCCAGATCGATGCCACCATAAGCATCGACGGCGGCGACATGGCCAGCGTCACCTTCGAGGCCACAGGCTTCCGTACCTACGAAGTGAACTTCTACGGCATAGGCGGCCACGCCTACGGCGCCTTCGGCAAGATGGCCAACGCTCTGCACGCCGCTGCCAGAGCCGTAGCCAAGATCGCAGATTTCCAGGTTCCCGAAGATCCCAAGACCACATTCTGCGTATCCAACTTCCACGCCGGAAACGACGCCGGCGTCCACGCCATCGTTCCCCAGGCTCAGATCAAGTTCAACATCCGTTCCAACGATCAGGCCATTCTGGACGAGCTTCGCGACCGCTGCTTCGCAGCAGTTCAGGAAGCCTGCGACGAGGAGACCGCACGCTGGGGCAAGGACACCATCACCTGGGATTCCAAGCAGTACTGCGAGGTTCCCGCAGGCGTTCAGGACTGCCACATCCCCATGGTCGAGGCATGCTACTCCGCCATCAAGTACCTGGGTGTCGAGCCCGAGTTCGCACACGGCGGTTCCACCAATGCCAACATCGCCATCGGCAAGGGCCTGCCCGCCATCTGCATAGGCCGCGGCTGGTATCCCGAAGGCACCGACAAGAATACCCGCAACCACACTCTGCTGGAGCAATATCCCATTCCCGGCGCCTACAAGCCCGTCCAGGAGACCTTCCTGATGGCTCTGCTGTGCGCAGGCGTTGAAGGCCTGGATTCCATCGTTAAATAGCGATCAAGCAGGTAAAATCAAGCATCCCAGGCCGGGGCAGACTGAACTGCCCCGGTCTTTCTTTCTGCATCTTTCTGCATTTTCGTAAATTCCCAAAGTAAATCCCACAGTAGATAAACGCTTGGATTTAGTATGGGAAATCGATGAATTTAGTGTGGAAAAAGGGGAAAAACAGGAGAAAATCGAGAAAATCAAAGGAT
>JAZRXE010000093.1:0-5828 GCA_045600065.1 Anaerovoracaceae bacterium | reverse complement strand
GAACGACATGGCTACGATCCGACTTTCCATGACAACAAGATAAGCGACAGCCATTTTGCCTGGGCCAACGGCTACGGTCACGACGACACCGGCAGAGACGTCTGCGGAAAGCTTTACGCTCAGATCTTCGGAGCGGGGGCTGCCATGGTGGGGCCCTACATCTGCGATGGCACTCACGCTCTGGCCTGCACCTATCTGGGCCTGCTGCGTCCCGGCGATCAGCTGCTATACTGCACCGGCACACCCTACGACACCATGGAGACCGTAATAGGCCTCAAGGGCTCGGGCAGAGGCTCCCTGATGGAATACGGAGTCAGCTACGCTCAGGTGGATCTGGACGAGAACAACTGCATAGACATAGAGGCCTGCAAGGCTGCCATAGGCCCGGCCACCAAGGTTGCAGCGCTTCAGAGATCTCTGGGTTATTCCTTCAGACATGCCTTCAGTATAGACGAGATACGCGCCTGGGCTGAAGCCTGCCACAGCGTCAAGCCAGATGTAATATGCATGGTGGACAACTGCTACGGCGAATTTCTGGATATTTACGAGCCTGTTCAGGTGGGCGCTGACATCATGGCCGGTTCTCTGATGAAGAACCCCGGAGGGGGCATCACCATGGGCGGCGGCTATGTGGCAGGCAGAGCAGATCTTGTGGAGACTGTGGGCTACAGGGTAACTGCCCCCGGAATAGGCGGAGACTGCGGCCTTATGTACGATCAGACAAGGCGCATTCTGCAGGGAATTTTCGTAGCTCCCTCCACGGTCAAAAACGCCATCAAGGGCGCGGCCCTGTGCTCCAAGGTCTTTGAGCTGCTGGGCTTTGAAGTCAGCCCAAGGGCAGAAGCGCCCCGCAACGATATTGTCACCGCCATACGCATGGATTCTGCGGAGCAGCTGACCGAATTCTGCAGGGCCATTCAGGCAGCGGCTGCGGTAAATGCCCACTTTGCGCCGGAAGCAGGGGACATGCCCGGCTACCAGGACAAGATCATCATGGCCTCCGGCAGCTTTGTCCAGGGCTCTACCATGGAGCTTTCCGCAGACGCTCCTCTGCGTGAACCATATATCGCTTACTATCAGGGCGGTCTGACCTACGAGCACGCAAAGTTCGGCGTGATGACAGCCGTCCAGTACCTGAAAAACCAAGGGCTGCTGAAATAAAGATAACACAAGGAACACAAGGGGACGGTTCTTCTGTGTCAAGAACACAAAAGAACCGTCCCCTTGGAGCTTTCCGCAAAACACACCTCTGTGCGAGCCCTATATACCTCACGGCCTTTTTCTTTTTATCTGCCATTCGGTTGCCATTCGGGTAAGTATTACTTTTACAAAAAAAACTTTCCATTATGATTTCCATATAGTATAATGCTTTGTTGATATAGTTTACAAAAGAACTGTCTTTTTCGAACAAATATAAAAACAAGTGTAATTGCGGCTTTATCAGTATCATCTGAATCGCTGCGGATATGAAAGGAAATTAATGAAAAAGAGAATTTTTGCTATTGTTTTAGCCATGCTGATGTTCATCAGCTCTGTGACGACGGCAAGTGCAGCGGTGTCAGGCTTCAGCCTGGATCATCTTCCCGGTACGAAAGACAATGTCAGTAATCTTCCCGAGTCTGTTTATTACGAGACTGAAGGGGAGGCTTCAGAGATCACCGTTTCCAGGCAGACCCCCGTCAGGGAAGGGTATTGCTTCATGGGCTGGATCCTGGATTATCATATCACCAGGCTGCTTTTCGGAGAAATACGCTGGGATGACAACAACAATGCCGCAGGCATGCGTCCGGATTCTGTCAGCGTAAGCCTATTCAAATTTGACGGAGCCTTTGACCCTGCCATACACAAGGCCATTCAGACTGCTGTCGCATCGTCAGCCTCCGGATGGAAATTCAGTTTTGACATAAGCGACGAGGAGCTTTTCACTCCCGCAGGGGCTCCCTATAAATTCGGAATCCTTCAGGGAAACATAGGCATCTATCAGGAGCTCGCCGATATGCACGTGGAGCCGAGCCTTATTCAGGACGGCCTTATCGTCAACAGAACGCTGCCTGTAGAGTATACCGTCAGATATCTGATGGAAGATACAGAAATACCTGTGGCTGATCCCAAGACAGGATCAGGCATGCCCGGTGCTTCTGTTACCGAAGCGGCAATAGAAGTCAGTGATTTTATTCCCTCCGGAAAAACTACGGACTCTATTGTTCTCAGCGGAGATCCCTCGGAAAACGTCATTACCTTCTACTACAAGGCAGCCACTGTTCCTTATACTGTAAAATACGTAGACAGGGACAACAATCCGCTGCTTGATCCCAAAATAATTGAAGACCAGACAATAGGTACTGAAATCGTTGAAGAGGCAATAAATATACGGGACTACGTGCTTTATGACGAGCCGGAAAAGAGAAAGATACTTTCCGCGAATCCCGATGATAACGTCTTTGTATTCGTCTATACTCTTGCACCCGTGGATTATACTGTCATGTATTTAGACAGAGCAACCAATTCAAGACTATTAGATGACAAGACTATTTACGGAACGCCTATAGGCACACTTGTAACAGAAGAGGCCGAGGCAATCGAAGGATTCACCCTCGATGATGATGACGTCAAAACGATGACTCTGACCAATGATCCGTCCAGGAATGTAATCCCGTTCTACTACATCATGAAAAAAACATCCTACAGGGTGGAATACATCGACAAGACCACCGGCGATATTCTTGACAGCAAGGATGTGACGGATGTTAATATTGGGGCAAACATTACAGAAATGGCAAGGGACGATTTTGAAGGCTACAGTCTTGCCGCCGGCGAGGTCAGTTCCAAGAGTATAGTTACAGATAAGGATCCGGATAACAATATCTTCAAATTCTACTATGAACCTTCCGAGTCGTTTTATATCGTCCGTTATGTCCTTAACGGTACGGACACGGATATTGCGACACCGGAAACCATAACCGGAGTTAGGATAGGCGATAGGGTAAGGGCGAGAATGATCAGTATCCCCGGCTATGCGATCAGCGGCAAAACTTCCTATCAACTGACCATCGATATAGACAACTCCAAGAATGTGATCATTTTCTATTACGATCCCCAGCTTTAAGCTGCAGCATACAGAAAACCCGTAAAACGTGCAAAACCCGGCAAGATCTGATCCTGCCGGGTTTTCCTTTGCTTATTCCACCTCGTATCTGTCCTTCATCTTTACTATGCTCTACTGCCAATTGTCTTTTGAGCATTGCAAGCGATACTTGCGTGATTTATTTGCGCGCTTAGTGTATATTGATAGCAACGTGTATATTGATAGCAACGGAGGCATGCAAATGAACAATATCGCTAAAAACATAAAACGGCTGAGAACGGAAAAGGACATGACACAGGACGAGCTTGCGGAGAAAATGCATGTAACAAGGCAGACCGTAAGCAACTGGGAAACCGAGAAGAATCAGCCCGATATAGATACTCTGGCTTGTCTTGCTCAGGTTTTCGAAACGGATCTGAACGAGATCATATACGGAAACAAAAGAAACGAATATCCCAGATTTCAGACTAAATACATTAAGACCGCGGCATTTTCCGCCGTGGCTCTTGTCTTGCTGATAATACTGCGTCTGAACATGATACCCTGGCTCGAAGAGCTGAGAAGGAAGACCTTCATGTACACATTTGAATTGATCATTCTCAAGGTACTGTCCATGTCTATGATATATTTCTTTCTGGGCATTCTGGTGCCAGCGGTATTTTCGCTCTGGGCTGACTGCAGGGCGTCAAGATCCAGGTACTATCTGCCCGCAGCGCTTCTTCTGATGCTCCCCGCGGCTGCAGTTCCGGCAGAATATTTGGTCTGGAAATATCTTGCGCCTTCTTATCCTATGTACATACTTTGGGGAACGGTAGAACATCGGTGGATTTATCCGGTAATAGCCAAATGCCTTCCGTGCATAGCGGGCCTGCTGATCTTCCTGCGAGGTAACATAAAAAACATTCAGTAAATATCATTCCAGAGATTTGCCCTGCCAGGATCCGCGCCTTTTGAATTCCTGCTGTATGCCGTTGAGTACAGCGTGCTTGTCCGCCGTCCACAGCGGGGCTATCAGGCTCTGTCTGGGGGCGTCTCCGGTGAGCCTGTGCACTGTGACGCTCTTTGGCGTGCGTTCGAGTATATCTGCCACTGTGCCTATGTATTCTTCCATTCCGGGAAGATCGAAGCTGCCGCTTTTTCCGAGTCCTTCGTCGCTTTGCGTCAGACCCCGGGCCCTGCAGCTTTGCAGATATTCCTCTCCCATGCGGGTATCCTTCATCAGATGGAGCATATGTATCTTGATCCCGTAGGGGCTGAAGGAGTTGATATAATCCGCTGTAGCCAGCGCATCTGCCTTGTGTTCTCCGGGAAGGCCAACTATCATATGGCTGACGGTACGCACTCCTATGGCTGACAGATCCCTGCAAGCCTTTTCGTAAACATCGTTTTTATATCCTCTTCCGAAGGCGTCGGCTGTGCGCTGATTAGATGTCTGCAGGCCCAGCTCCACCCAGAGGAAGGTTTTTTTATTGTATTCTTCTAAAAGCCCGAGCACGGCATCAGGAAGGCAGTCGGGGCGGGTTGCCACCGCAAGACCGACCATGCCGGGATTGCTCAGAGCCTCGTCCCAGAGCCTGCGAAGCTTGTCCGCAGGGGCATAGGTGTTGGTATGATTCTGAAAATAGGCAAGATAAAGGGCATTTGGCCACTTTCTGCTTAAAAGCGCTATCTGCCCCTGAACTGTGCCCGCAAAGCTTCCGCTTCCGTCAGAGGAGCAGAAGCTGCAGCCGCCATAACCGCAGGAGCCATCCCTGTTGGGACAAGTAAAGCCGCCGTCCAGGGAAAGCTTTACCACTCTGCTTCCGAACTGCTCCCTGAGCCTGGGCGCTATGGAATTGTAATGCAGACTTCCGAAATCATTCATATCATGATTATAATCTTTTTATATGCGTTTACCAAGTATGCTCAATTGAAAAGCCTTGCGCTATGTGATATATTTAAGCTGTATCGGCACATGACTGCCTTTATCGTTTTTGACTTCTGAAAGGAGAAGCACATGAGCAAGAAGTTTGTTTACATGTTCTCGGAAGGAAATGCAAACATGAGAGAACTGCTGGGAGGCAAGGGCGCAAACCTGGCTGAAATGACCAATATCGGTCTGCCCGTTCCCCAGGGTTTCACCATCACCACCGAAGCGTGCACACAGTATTTCAATGATGGCCGCAGGGTCAGCGATGAAATCAAGACCGAAATCGAAGAGTACATACTCAAGATGGAGGGCATCAACGGCAAAAAGTTCGGAGACAAGGAAAACCCCCTGCTGGTATCCGTTCGTTCCGGAGCCAGGGCTTCAATGCCGGGCATGATGGACACCATACTCAACCTCGGTCTGAACGAAGAAGTAGTAAACATCATGGCTGCCAAGTCCGGCAATCCCCGCTGGGCATGGGACAGCTACCGCCGCTTTATCCAGATGTTCTCGGATGTTGTAATGGGCGTCGAAAAAAAGGATTTTGAAAAGCTTATCGATCAGAAGAAGGCACAGAAGGGCGTCACCTACGATGTAGAGCTGACCGCCGAGGATCTGAAGGATCTGGCTATGCAGTTCAAGGCAAAGTATCAGCAGACCCTGAACCAGCCCTTCCCCGATGATCCCAAGGAGCAGCTGTTTGCAGCCATTGAGGCCGTATTCCGCAGCTGGGACAACGACCGTGCAAATGTTTACAGAAGAGAAAACGACATACCTTATTCCTGGGGTACTGCCGTCAATGTAATGCCCATGGTATTCGGAAACCTGGTGATA
>JAZRXE010000092.1:0-4438 GCA_045600065.1 Anaerovoracaceae bacterium | reverse complement strand
TCGCCTCCGTAGCACTTGGCAAGCACATCCTTGCGGTAGGCCCGAACAGTCTCTCTGGCGATGATCTTCTGGCCTATTGAGGCCTGTATAGGCACCTCGAACTGGTGCATTGGAATGACCTCCTTCAGCTTTTCGCAGACGAACTTACCTCTGGACTGTGCCTCGGATTCGTGTACTATCATGGAGAAGGCATCCACAAGATCGTGGTTGAGCAGAATATCCAGCTTAACAAGATTCGAACGCTGGTATCTGTCGAATTCGTAATCCAGAGAGCCGTAGCCTCGGGTCTTGGATTTGAGCGCGTCGAAGAAATCGTATATTACCTCGTTTAGGGGGATGTCGTAATGGAGCTCCACGCGCTGAGGCGTAATGTATTCCATGTCCTCCATGATGCCCCTGCGCTTCTGGCAGAGATCCATGATGGAGCCTACATAATCCTTTGGGACCATTATGCTCGCCTTGACCATGGGCTCCTCCAGATGATCGAATTCCGTTGGATTAGGCAGATTTGACGGGTTTTCTATATAGCTTTCGCTGCCGTCGTGGCCGACCATTTTGTAGATGACGCTGGGGGAGGTGGTGATTATCTCCAGATTGAATTCTCTTTCCAGACGCTCTACGATGATCTCCATATGAAGCAGGCCCAGGAAGCCGCAGCGGAAACCGTAGCCCAGAGCCTGAGACGTCTCCGGCTCGAACTGGAAGGCAGCGTCGTTTACCTGAAGCTTTTCGAGGCAGTCCTTGACGTTTTCGTATTTTTCGTCAGGGGTGGGATAAATGCCGCAATAGACCATGGGCTGGACCTTTTTGTAGCCGGGCAGCTTTTTTTCGGTCTGTCTGGACGCCAGAGTTATGGTGTCTCCTACACGGGCGTCTCTGACCTGCTTGATGCTGGCGCAGATATAGCCTACGGAGCCTGCTGAAAGCTCTGACACGGGTGTCTGGTAGGGCGCGTTGACGCCTACCTCGGTGACATCGTACGTCTTGTTGGTATTCATCAGCAGTATCTTGTCTCCGGCCTTAAGAGAACCGTCAATGATGCGGGTATAGATGACCACGCCCTTGTAATTGTCGTAGTAGGAATCGAAGATCAGCGCCTTCAGCGGGGCGTCAGGATCGCCCTGGGGTGCGGGAACGGTCTTTATTATGCCTTCGAGCACCTGGTCGATATTGATGCCTTCCTTGGCTGAAATAAGGGGCGCCTCGGAGGCGTCTATGCCTATGACATCCTCTATCTCTGCCTTGGCCTCGTCGGGACGGGCGGATGCCAGGTCGATCTTGTTGATCACGGGAAGTATCTCCAGATCCTCGTCCAGGGCAAGGTATACATTTGCCAGGGTCTGGGCCTCTACGCCCTGAGTGGCGTCCACCACCAGAACGGCTCCCTCGCAGGCTGCCAGACTGCGGCTTACCTCGTAATTGAAGTCCACATGTCCCGGGGTGTCTATGAGGTTGAGTATGTACTCGTTTCCGTCTTTTGCATTGTAAACGAGCCTGGTAGTCTGGAGCTTGATGGTTATACCTCTCTCTCTCTCCAGATCCATGTTGTCCAGGAACTGCTCCTTCATATCCCTGTGTGCCACCGTGCCTGTGCTCTCTATGAGCCTGTCTGCCAGTGTGGATTTGCCGTGGTCTATGTGGGCTATTATGCTGAAATTTCTGATAAATTGCTGTTGATCTTTCATGCTGGTTATTTTAACAGAAAGCCTGCGTCTGTACAAGTCAGATGTCCCCGGACATCTGCAATGCGATTTAGCTTTTTTACATGTCCGGATTTTGATATAATAAATAAAAATACGCAAAAAAAGGAGAAATGACCATGGATATGAATCTTGTGATAAAAACCGCATCCGAGGGCGCTGCAAAATATGCAGGCAGGGAGCTGGAAGTGCTCAGGAAGTTCTGTGCCATAGACTGCGGCTCACGCAATATCGAGGGAAACAGGCAGGTGGTGGACATTGTCTGCGAGGAGCTGTCCTGCATCGAGGGCATCAAGATAGAAAGGCGCTTTTCCGAGGGCTATGGCGAACATATAATAGCATCTCTCAAGCCTGAAAACGCTCAGGGAAAGCTCATCATAAACGCCCATCTCGATACCGTATTCAACCCCGGTGATACCGCTAAATATCCCTACCGGGAGGAGGGCGATACAGCCTGGGGCCTGGGCATTTCCGACTGCAAGGCCGGTGTGGTCATCCCCATCTTTGCCGTCAAGGCCATGCAGGAAGCAGGAATGCTGCCCGATAAGGAGATTGTCTTCGTATATAACTGCGACGAGGAAATAGGCTCCGGCGCTGCAGAACCCATATTCGAAGAGGTTGCGACGGGTGCAGAGATGGCCTTTGTATTTGAGCCTGCCAGAGATGACGATGGGATCATAACAGCCCGTAAGGCAAGCTGCTCTTACACCATTGAATGCACAGGCAAGTCCGCTCATTCCGGCAACAATTACGAAGACGGAAGGAGCGCCGTGCTGGAGCTCTGCCACAGGATCACCCGCCTCTACCAGAGCAATGACGACGCCAGGGGCATACAGTTCAACACAGGCAAGCTCTGGGGCAGCGAATACGGAAACAATGTGGTACCTGATCATGCCAGAGCTACAGGCAGCGTCCGCGTGGCGAACAAGGCAGACATACAGGAGGTCCTTGATATCTGCGCAGCTGTAGAGGCCGAGGCCCCCTTTATTGAGGGCACCACCTGCAAGATCACAGTGGATGAAATAGGCAAGCCCATGGAAAGAAACGAGGCCAATCTTGCCCTGTATGCAAAGATGAAGGCAGTGGGAAATCTTATGGACATGGAGCTTCCCGAGCAGGCGGCAGGCGGCGGCAGCGACGCATCTTATTTCAGCTTCCTGGGCGTTCCGGCTCTGGATGCTCTGGGCGGCTACATCATCACAGGTATGCATTCCTACGAGGAATGCTTCAGGATATCTTCTCTTGAAGATAAGACCAAGCTTTTTGCAGCCTTCCTGGGCAGCCTTAAATAAATGAAGAAGCTGGGGATATACATACATATTCCGTATTGCATCAGAAAATGCAATTACTGTGATTTCGTGTCCTTCCCACTTGAAGACAGGCAGGATGAACTGCCTGTCTATTTTGAATCTCTGACCGGAGATATTGAAAAAAGCAGTAAGATTTACGGAAAAGAGTATTCTGTTGACTCCGTGTTTTTCGGTGGGGGAACTCCCAGCTGCGTGGATGCGGGGCGGATCTGCGGCATTCTGGAAAGGATCAGGAGCTGCTTCAATGTAGAAGATGGGGCCGAAATAAGCCTGGAAGCCAATCCGGGAACATTAGACCGGAAAAAGCTTTCTGCCTACAGGGCTGCCGGGTTCAACCGGATCAGCCTGGGCATACAGAGCTTCGACGATGAAGTACTGCGCATCATGGGGCGCATCCACGATTCTGAAAAGGCCGCGGAAAGCTTTGCTCTGGCACGGGAATACTTCGGCAATATCAATCTGGATCTGATACTGGGCACTCCCGGGCAGGATCTGAAGATCTGGTCGGAGACACTTAGCCGCGCTATAGATCTCGGACCTGAGCACATCAGCTTTTACAGCCTTCAGCTGGAGGAGGGTACTCCGTTTTATGAGGATTACCGCAGCGGCAGGCTGGATCTTCCATCCTGGGAGGAAAACCGAGCCATGTACCACAGGGCTTTGGAGCTGCTGAAGCAGGCCGGGTATGAGCATTATGAGATCTCCAATGCCGCGAGGCCCGGTTTTCGGTGCAGGCATAATATCAAATACTGGAGCATGGAGGATTATCTTGGTTTGGGATGTGCAGCCAGCTCTTTTTTGGACGGCAGACGCTTTGAGAATGGTCTTTATCTGCCCGGAGACGGCAGACTGCTGAGCCGGTCCGAGCTTGAAGGAGATTTTATATTCACCCAGCTCAGACTTACGGAGGGCCTGGATACAGATCTTTACAGAAGTCTGTTCGGCTCTGATTTTGAGGCAGAGCACGCCGCAGCTTTGTCTGAATGCGTTTCCCGGGGGCTGCTGGCAAAGCACGGCTACCGCATAGCCTTTACCGAAAAGGGTCTGGATATGACGAATCCGGTAATGGCAGAGTTTTTGAATGACAGGGAGGATAGAGTATGTCCGCAAAATACGTAATGGCTCTCGATGAGGGCACCACCAGCTGCCGCTGCATACTTTTCGATCAGAAGGGGAACGCGGTAAGCACGGCCCAGCAGGAATTCAAGCAGATATTCACCGCTGACGGCTGGGTGGAGCACGATGCCGAGCTTATATGGGAGACCCAGCTGAAGGTGGCAAGGGAGGCTATGGAAAAGGCCGGTGCAGCGCCCGGGGATATTTCTTCCATAGGCATTACCAATCAGAGAGAAACGACCGTAGTCTGGGACAAAAACACCGGAAAGCCCGTATACAATGCCATAGTCTGGCAGTGCAGACAAGTCGGAG
>JAZRXE010000091.1:0-38829 GCA_045600065.1 Anaerovoracaceae bacterium | reverse complement strand
CGGAGCAGAGGAGGCATGCAGAAGGGACAGCGCGCTGATGAAGGGTCTGAACACCTACAAGGGATACATTACCTGTCCGCAGGTGGCAGAGGCCTTCCCGGAGCTGCCCGCAGAGAGCCCCGAAAAGCTCTTTTAGAAAGGACAGGGCTGCTCAAGGCAGCCCACGCGGATAGCTTATAATAGGACTCCGGGAATCCTTGGAAATGCTTAAAAAGGGACTGCCTCATCAGAGTGTGATCTGATGAGGCAGTCCCTTTTTGGTACCCCCACGCGGAATCGAACCACGAACAAAGGTTTAGGAAACCTCCGTTATATCCGTTTAACTATGGAGGCGAATCGATAACATTGATGATTATAACTTAATAATCTTTCAATTGCAAGAGGCTTTCCTTTATGATAATATATTCAGTACGTTTGAGGGAAAAATGCAAAACAGTGAAGACTACATGAGGCTTGCTCTGAAAGAAGCAGCCGCTGCCGCAGCCGCCGGAGAGATACCGGTGGGAGCCGTTATCGTCAGAGACGGACAGGTGATCGCGGCGGCACATAACAGCACGGAGACCGATAAGGACCCCACTGCCCATGCCGAGATAAAGGCAATAAGACAGGCCGCGGCAGCTCTGGGAGGCTGGAGGCTGACAGGCTGCGATATGTACGTCACCACAGAGCCCTGTTCCATGTGCGCCGGTGCCATAGTGCTTGCCCGCATAAGGAAGCTGTGCATAGGCACGGAGGATCCCAAGGCAGGAGCCTGTGTGTCCTTAAGCAACATTGTCACAGACCCCAGGCTTAACCATCAGGTGGAGCTGGAGCTGGGAGTTTTGCAGCCTCAATGCGCCCGGATGCTGAAGGATTTTTTCAGGCAGCTGAGGGCAGACAAAAAGGAAAAACAATCGGAGGATTAATATAAAATGAAAAAGACAGGAATACTCGTCAGTTTAGTCATGATATTCGTGATGCTCATGAGCCAGATGGCTTTTGCCGCAGGCCTTGAGATCATTGCAGTCAGCCCCTCCGACGGAGAGACGGGTCTGCAGATCAATAATATGGCAGTCAAGCTGACCTTCAATCAGTTCGTTGCAGACGAGGCTACCGCAAATGCTGCCCAGTCCAAGATCACCATTTCGGACAAGGCGGGAAACAAGGTTCCCTACACTGTCGTTTACAACGCTGAAAAGTATCCCGACCAGCTGTGGCTGATCATGGACAAGGATCTGGAATCCATCACCGAATATACCCTGAGCGTAAAGTCCGGGCTCGGCGGTGCCGAGGGCACTCTGTCCGAGGAATTCACCTCCGGCTTCAGAACAAGAGATATAAGCATAGACAACAAGATCAGCATGGCTCTGATGATGGCCATGACAGCCATCATGATTGTAGGCACCAAGGCAACTATCAACAGCGAAAAGGCAAAGGAATCCGAAGCTGCCCAGACCCCGCTTGTCAATGCCAACCCGTATAAGCTCGCAAAGGAAAAGAACATTTCCGTAGATCAGGCAAAGCAGATTATTTCCGACGCAAGGGCAAGAGAGGAAGAGCGTCTGCAGAAGCTCAAGGAAAAGCGCCTGGCTGAGGACGCAGCCATGGAGGCCGAGATCGAGGCCGCTACCCGCAGGCTGGAGGAAGCCGAAGAGGCCGCGCGCCACGCCTCAAATTACCAGGTCAAGGGCCCCGCATCCGTCAGGGCTGCAGGCGGCAGGATCCCCAAGTCCGTAATACGCAAGAACAAGGCAAGACGCGCAAAACAGGCAAAGGCTTCAAAGAACAGAAAGAAGAAGTAGTCTGCAGGGCGAAACGATACAGAAAACAATGAGACCCGGGGCATGCCCCGGGTCTTTTAGCGCTTTTATTCGACTGTGTTGCCTGCAGGGCGGCAGAGCCTTAGCTCTGCTTCTTTGCGATCTGCTTGCGCAGCTCTTCGTCCATAAAGACCTCTGCTGCTGTGGATGCCATTGCTTTTACGGCAGTCAGGCAGGCCTTGTGTGCCAGCGGTCCGTGAACATGCTGCAGGAACAGTTCCTCGTGACAGCTGCTTCCGTCGGTGTTCTCCACATCGATATCCATGTAGCAGGTGGGGCAGACTCTGGAAACATTGCCTACGTCGGTGCTGCCGGAGGGACCCTGAGGAGTCGCGTCGTAGTTGGTGTAGCCAAGCTCGTCCAGGGTGGCGGCCAGTCTCTTTACCAGCACCTGGTTGCAGTGCAGATCGTCGAAGGGATTCTCGAAGTATCTGTAGCTCATGGCGGCGCCTGTCATCAGGGCAGCGCCCTTTGCGCAGTTGATGACCTTTTCGGTGAGTGTGTTCAGATAATCTCTGGACTCGGCTCTGATATAGAACTTTGCCGCAGCGTGAGCCGGTACGATGTTGGGTGCCATTCCGCCTTCGGAAATGATGCCGTGGATCCTTGCGCTGGGCAGTATGTGCTGGCGCAGAGCGTTGATGCCGCTGAAGGTCAGCTGGGCAGCGTCAAGAGCGTTGATTCCCTCCCAGGGGCGTCCGGAAGCGTGAGCAGCCTTGCCCTCGAAGCTGAACTCTATGGAGTCCATCGCCAGAGAGGTGCCGTTGAGGCAGGAGGGCTCATTGCTGGAAAGGTGCATCTGGAATACAGCGTCGATGTCCTCGAAGCAGCCTGCGTTTACCAGGTCAATCTTTCCTCCTACGGTTTCCTCTGCGGGGGTGCCCATGTATACTATGGTGCCCTCGAAGTTTTCGGAAAGTCTTGCAAGGACATCTGCAGCGCCAAAAGATGCTGCTGCGATCCAGTTGTGTCCGCAGGCGTGTCCGTTCTGATCCTTGTCAGGGCCGTAGCCGGGCAGGGCGTCATATTCTGCCAGGAAGGCGACCTTGGGGTGTCCCTGGCCTATCTCTGCGCGGAAAGCGGTAGCAAGCCCGCCATAGGGGTATTCGACTCTGAAGCCGCGCTTGGTGATCTCGTCTACCAGATACTGAGAGGACCAGAATTCCTGGTTGCCCAGCTCGGGGTGCCTGAACAGCTCTTCGCCGATCTGATCGTAGAGAGAAATGTTCTCTTCCGCAAGGCGGTAAACTTCTTTTTTAAGTTCACTGATTGTCATGTCTACCTCGTTTCTTTCGGCATACATAATGCCATCCTTGTTCGTTTATGTATGTATTTTACAACGCCGGAGCAGTTCTTGCAATTGTGAATTGTCAAGCCTTGCCGTCATCGTGTATAATATATAGCTGATAAAAAGGAGGTTGGGACAGTTGGAAAAACAGTCTTTTTCCGATTTTCTCGGGATAGAGCTGCTTCAGGTCTCCGAGACTGAGGCAATGGGGCGGCTCGCATACAGAAAAGAGCTTTCGGATATGCTCGGCCACATGACAGGCGGAGCCTACAATGCCCTTGCAGATGCCGTGGCAGGTGCCTGCGCCAGGGCAGGCGGCGCCATGTACGTGACTCAGAACTGCAGTCTTCAGTACTACGTCAGCACGGAAGAGGCTGACGGAGAATTGCTTGCCAGGGCAAGGGTGCGTCACAGAGGAAGCCGCACCTGCATTGTTGCGGTGGAGCTCTGTCACCGGGACGGCAGCGTGGTATCCGACGGCCAGTTCTCTTATTCGAAGATATAGATGTCTGATTTGGGATGCAAAAATCAGCTGCAGGATCTGCTGCAGCAATATATAGAAAAGAATTATCAGCCTGCGGAGGAGATCCCGGCAGAGGCTTCGGAGGAGCCGCAGCCGCGGTCAAAGCGGGGCTTCAGCTATTCATCTTCGGCAGAAAAGAGTATCGCAGGCAAGGATGCTTTATTCTTCCGTCACAAAGCCGTGCATGCCATACCGGCAGCTCCCGTGCAGTCCGGCGTGGAGGCATATCTTGCCGGAAGAGACGAAGGCTTTCGGGACATGCTGCTCAGACTGATAGATTCATCCGGCTTGAGCGATCCCGACTGCTACCGGGCAGCCGGTCTGACCAGGCAGCATTTCGGCCGCATCAAATCCGACCCGGATTACAGGCCCAAAAAGGCCACTGCGGTGGCCCTGGGTATGGCTCTGAAGCTGGACAGGCAGTCCATGGACGAGCTTTTGCTTTCGGCGGGCTATGCACTGTCGAGGAGCAGCTATTTCGATCTGATAATCGCATTTTGCATAGAGCGGGGCATTTATTCGATAGATGCGGTAAACGATATGCTTTACAGCTACGACCAGGAGCTTCTGGGGGCAAGATAGGCAGCCGGAAGGATGCGGAAAACCGCCTCAGGGCAAAGCATTACCGGGTCCGTGGGGCTGAGATCAGGTTTTTGTTCCTGCATTACCGGGAGTAATTCCCGCGAATACAGGTTGCATTATTATAAAAGAGGTATTGAAAATGAAGAAACTATTATCGGCAATGCTTTGTCTGATCATGGTACTTGGGCTTTGCGCCTGCGGCGAGCAGTCCGCAAAGAGCGACCGGGATCTTTATGACGATTTTCTTGCAGGCAAAGGCACCGTCATGGCTGCAGATGATCTGAGCTGCATATATTATGACGAAGACGGCGCCCGGGAGGTCTTCGAGGCCGGCAAGGCCTATACCAAGGAAGAATTCTACGACAGAATACTTGATTCCATGCGGGCCAACTGGGAAGATGAGGACATTTACATGGATTCCGAATACTGCGTTATCGACTGCGGTCAGGATGGTATCCCTGAGATTGATGTGCGCATCAGTGCCATGAACGAAATGTGGGGCGCCATAGAAGAGCATTATGTGATCAAGAATATCGACGGTCAGCTTCGTATATGTTATTTTAACGAAAGCGTATACCGCGTATATGCAGAGCTGGCGAACAGCCTGGGACTGTTCTATGAGGGCGGAAGCATCAGTGCTCTGGAGAATGCCTGGAGCTATATAGCTCTGGATGCTCAGTGCAAGCCTCGTACCATCTACTCGGCCTTCAACGAATACAATCTGGGCGGTTTTCTCGGCGAGATGGGCGGAGTGCGCCAGCTTGCATCCGAGCATTACGACGAGGTCCAGGATGCGGTTCTGAGCTCTGTCATAGTGGGCGATTTCGAGGGTAACGAAGAGGATTACATGTCCTACTACAACGACAGGATCTTCACCTATGAGCTTTTCACTGAAGACGAGGCCCTGGACGCTCTCTGCAGACAGCTCTTCGAGGAGTCCGGCACAGAGTATGTAAGCCTGGAAGAGATGAGCGCGATCTGCACTAAGGCCATGGAGGATGCGGGCTTTACCGAGGATATGTTCGATGATGAATCACTGGAACCCCAGTGGATAGTCCTGGATCAGGAGATAGGCCGTCCTCCCATCACCGAGGTGACGGTAGGCAGTGTAGACGAGCTTATGGACGCTCTCGGAGACAACAAGCGTATACTTCTCAAGCCCGGTCAGTACAATGTCACCGACTGGATGCTCAACAGCGGCAAGGTCAAGGACTGCAATGCAGGCTATGACGAAGAAACAGACTATGAATCCCTGGAGCCCGGCGTGTATGACAACGGCTGGGGCATGGAGCCGGAGGCCATGCTCTGCGGCTATAACCGCATGAGCATTAAGTCGCAGGATCCCGAAAACCCGGCTGAAATAGTCTGCGAGCCCAGATATGCCATGGTCCTCCACTTCAGAAACTGCTCGGAGATCACCGTAAGCGACGTGATAATGGGTCACACCCCCGAACAGGGCACATGCAGCGGCAGCGTGCTCTGCTTTACGGACTGCGTTGACTGCACTGCCGAAAAATGCGATCTTTACGGCTGCGGAGCCTACGGACTGTCCCTGCACGACTGCAATATCATCAATGTCAACGGCTGCGTGATCCATGACTGCTCCTACGGCTGCGCCGAAATTTTCGGAAGCTACAGCGTGAGTTTCAACGACAGCTTCTTCCGCGACTGCCGCGAATACAGCATGTTCGATATTTTCAACAGCACCGTGTACTTTGAGCACTGCGATTTCAGAGACCTTGACGGAGATATGTTCTTTACAAATGCGCAGAGCTATGTTTCCCTGTCCAACTGCACATTCGACAATGCCGCCCTGCTGTCTGTAGCTGCCGACGAATACTACGATAACGGCATCTACATCTGGGACTACGAGGAATAAACAACGATCGAGTCTGCGGGCCGCCAGCCGGGCGGCCCGTTTTCAGGTAATCATCAGAAAGCTGTAATAATGAAACGCATAATATCACTTCTGCTTGCAATAATAATGCTGCTCGGTCTTTGCGCCTGCGGCGAAAATAAAGAGATTGACGACGGAAACATCGGGAGTAAGCCCGTGATCGAGCCTGATCCCGAACCCGAGCCCGACCCCATTTACAATCAGTACACGGGGCTGGAGATCGAAGAGGATCTGAGCGCTGTAAGGCCCTATGCCATTATGATAAACAATATCAAAACCGCCACGCCCCAGGTCGGTATCTGCGATGCCGACATCATTTACGAGGTCCTTGTGGAGGGCGGCATAACCCGTCTTATGGGCATCTTTCAGGATGTTTCAGACACCGGGGTAATAGGCAGCATTCGCAGCTCCAGGCCATATTATCTTGATATAGCCCAGGGCTACGATGCCATTTACATCCATGCAGGCGGCAGCGAGGATGCGTATTCCCAGATGAGTAAGCGCGGGATGGACCATCTGGACGGAGTACGAGGCAGCGCGGATTTCTTTTACCGCGACGCCCAGCGGAAAAAGAGCATGGGCTACGAGCACAGCCTTATGATAGACTGCACTAAAATGGACAACTATATTGCCGATCACAATTACCGCACGGAGCTTGGCGAGGCCTACCGGAATGTGCTGGAGTTTACCGACGAGCCCATGACTGAGGGTGCCACCGCCGGGGCAATCAAGGTGACATTTTCCAAGAGCAAGATCACAAGCTTCGAATACGATGCCTCTCAGGGCAAGTATCTGGTAAGTGAATACGGCAAGGCCATGACTGACAACGGTCATGACGGCGCCCAGCTTGCAGTGCGCAATGTTCTGGTTCTGGAGGCCTCCATGGGCCTTATCAGCGGAGACGAAGCCGGAAGACTTACGGGCAAGCTCACAGGCAGCGGCAAGGGCAGCTATTTCTGCGGGGGAATTCAGGTGCCAATCACCTGGTATAAAGCCTCGGCCACCACGCCCTACAGTTACACACTGGAAAACGGCCAGCCACTGAAGCTTGCCAGGGGCAACAGCTACATATGCATCAGCGCCCCCAGCTTCGGAAGCTACAGCTTCGAATAAACACTGGGAATCGGAACACAAGGGGACGGTTCTCTTGTGCACTATAAATACGACACAGGGGGACGGTTCTCTTGTGCACTATAAATACGACACAGGGGGACGGTTCCTGCGTGCATTTTAAATATGAAATCTCCAAAAAAGAAGGCCCAAGTACTCGCATTGATGTGTACCCGGTTTTTTGGACCCTGTAGAAATTGATTTTTCAGATGGATGTTTCTCTGAATATAGAGGGACATCCATTTTATTTTGGATTGGATTCTCGTTGTTGCAGTAGCCTATGTAGCTATATATCTCAGCTGCAAATACTGTAAATGAAGCGAACTCCTTTTTATGGCAGCAGAGCGGTCCTACTAAGTCAGAACACAAGAGAACCGTCCCCCTGTGTTCCCCCTGTGTTCTTAGTCAGAACACAAGAGAACCGTCCCCTTGTGTTCCCCTTGTGTTCCCCTTGTGTTCTATGTCTTCCCTGTCTTTTTGCCTTTTCAAAGTTGTTTTTTCGGCGTATACTTATTTATTAAGGGTATGATTGAAAGGAATTAATATATGAAAATGTTTAAAAGGAACAGCCACCGGGCTTTATCGCTGCTTCTGATCGTAATGCTGATTGCAGAGAGTATTATTCCTGCATTTGCTTACAGTGGCGATGACAGCTATGTGGAGATCAATAAGTTTACAGCCTCTGTCTCGGCAGGAGCCACGCTAAATGCCGACGGAGATTATGTGTGGACGGCTAACAGCTCGGACTCAGGGCATACATTTGTTTACAGGGTGAACTACAATCTGTCGGGCACCTATGACTTTGCGCCCGGAGAGATAGAGATCAGAGTACCTGTAAGGATGCTGCTTAACAGAGACGGCGCATATTCCGATGTCTACGAAACGTCCGTGCCTGAGGATGATGCCGAAGGGCTCACCGAGGATAACGAATTCTCTTATCATGTCGAGGGCGATGAGATCGTGATCACAAACAGGGTCACGATGCCTGCAGGTACCGCAGGCTTTATCGACACCGGATATCTTACTGCCGAAAAGACCTTCGAATACGCGGATTACGGCTACGCGGGCGGAGTACATCCCAAGGGCGGCTCTGACGAATTCAAGGCAAGCATCAGGATCAGCCAGGGCAGTGTCACCAAAAAGGCGAGCGCCCAGGCAGCCCCTGTATATATCGATACAACAGCCTCTGTCATAAGGACGGAGCTCTTTCAATACGAGGGACTTTACTCGAGCTGGGACCATGCATGGGGCCCCAAGCCTGACGATGCCGACGATTATTACTATCTGCACTGGATGGTGAACAGCGAGATCAGAAAGCCGACCCAGCCCTTCTATTTTACGCTGGATGACGTATTCGACGTGGAAGATGGCGAGGTAGCCGGCTACCAGATGCACGAAAACGGTTCTCAGTACACAATGAATAATACCGTTTACATCGACGAATACGACGAAAGCCTCCACGAGAACGAGCTCAATATGGAGCGCACGGACTACGTCATAACGAGGCACAAGAAAAGCACCTACGATGCCATCATCGAGGCTGATCTGATCCATGACCCCAGGTGCTATACCGTTACCGACGTTGTGAACGCCATAGTGACACCTGCAGACCAGGTCGATGCTCCCACAAAGGCAGTCAGCAGCCTGAGCTATACCTACGAGGAGCCTCATTTTGTATATCCTTCCGGGCATCTGTATTCCTACAAGGAGGGCCGCGACGCCCAGGACAGATGGGTTCGCAATTCCGACTATATCCGGGCATACACCCTCGATCTTCTGCAGCGCGGCGAGGCCGACAGCGGAATAGAAAGCATAGATGATATAAAGTATTGCGCAGTTGCCTACGGCCATCTTTATCCCTGGACCGTGGGTGATTCCACAGGCCCCGACGGCACTCCCGACGGTATAGTGGATGGCTTTGATTATGCAGATCCCTATGCCTACGGAATGGTCCCCATGGATGTGGTAATGACCGATAACAAGGTCTACCTGCTGGATGACACCGAGCCTCTCGGCAAGGATGACTACGAATTCGGCAAGATAGATCTGTATCTCTACACTTCGAAGGCAGTCTACGATCCGGACTCCATGACCTACACCATAGATCCTGTCAGCAGCAGGGGCGGTTCGGTTGAGATCACTGCCGAAAGGGACTGCAGCGGGGTATTCGAAAAGGCCGCGGATTTTGATCCTGTAACAAACAGGTTCAGCAATATCGACAGCAGCCTTGTTTTGAACTCCTCAGAAAACACTCTGTTCTTCAGGCCCGGAGTCACCGGTTACCAGGTCAAGACAAGCTCTGCCGACTACTATCTTGATGTAGTCGCAAATCCCTATATCAACCTGAAGCGCTCCGCAGATGTGCTGTCCGAGATTGACGGTCTTAAGAAGATCAAGCTCAAGAACAGCATAGAGACTGTGTTCTACAGCAAGAGCGGCGACCCGTCCGTCGGCTTTGCCGAAGGCCCTGAGGTGGCAAGCTTCAAGAGCAGCGCCTTTGACTACATCATAGGCATGGAGCGCAAGGGCCACATCGGAAAGAGGATTCTCAGCTACAGCAACGACAAGGTCAACAGAAAGCTGATCGCCAACTGGACAGTAAATGCCAGCGAGGATTATTACGATTATGACGGCAGCCGCAAGTTCGTCCTCCAGAACGGAGGCACCTTCTACGATCTGCTGCCTGTCGGTTCCTCTTATCTGGCAAACTCCGTCAAGGCCTACGTTGATGACATCGAACAGCCCTACGGAAGCTACCGTAATTTTGTAGTAGAGAATTACAACGACACAGGCAGAACCCTGCTGTGCGTGATCTTTGACGTACCCGGAGAAAAGTTCAGCTTCGAGTACGGCAGCGTACATTCCTGGGATTCGCTCTATGACTACGGCAAGCTGCTGCTCAACAGCGTTGCCTACGAAAGCGGAAATACCAGCATCGGCGAAGGACTTCCCGATACGGGCGGCGAGCTGACCTTTAAGGATATAATGTTCGACCTGGATCTGGAGACTGACGCCGACAGATTCCTCTACAGCGAGCGTCTGTTTGAGCCCACCCCCGTTACCAGCGGTTCCCTGGGCCTGTACAAGCGCGTAAAGGGCTCCGATAGCGATTACGCATCCACGGGCTATGTATATCCCGATTCGGACTATTCATACAAGATCCGTTTCGCCACGGATACTACAGAGCAGGCTACGGAGCTTGTAGCCTATGATTCACTGGAAAATTACAGCGTCAAGGCGGGAAAAAGGGCCGGCGCTGTATCCGGCTGGCACGGCGAGCTCCGCTCAGTAGATCTGAGCAGCCTCAGAGATATGGGAATGGACCCCGTGGTATGGTATTCCACCGCGGAGGGTCTTGATATTGCAGCAAACAAGGAGCTGAAAGCCCCCACATGGGTAAAGGCCTCTGCATACACGGGAGAGCTGTCCGATGTTACTGCCATTGCGGTTGACATGCGAAAGGCTGCAGACGGCAGCGATTATGTGATGCCCAAGGGCGGCTCTGCGGTGTTCACGGTGTTCCTGCGTTCGCCAAAGACCTCGGATATACCCGATCCCGACAATCTGTATACATATAACAACATATATCTCGATCATGTGATCATCAACGAGTTGAACCAGCGCATAGGACCTGAGCTCATCCATCAGGATTACACCACGCTGCAGTATCTGATCGTTGCCGATGTTGCCATGACCAAGGTCAGCACCAGAGACGGCATTACCCCGGTAGAGGGCGTCACCTTTAAGCTGACAGGCACCTCGGATTACGGCAATGCAGTGGATCTTACATGCGTCACCAACTCCTCCGGAAGCATTCTGTTCGAGCATGTGGAAAAGGGCTCCTACAAGCTGGCAGAGACCGAGTTCACAGATGATTATCTGCTCAACAAGGGCATCTGGAGCGTCGTCATCGACAATTCCGGAGACGTTTACATCAACGGAGAAGCTCTGACCGGGGATTACACCATAGAAAACGAGCCCCGTATCCACGGAGACATCAGCATCATAAAGAAGGGCTATATAGACTTCAGCACAGCTGAAAAATACCTTGAAAACGCTGTATTCAAGCTGGAGGGCACCTCGGATTACGGCAATCCCGTGTCCATGGTGGCAGTTTCCGACGGAGGCGGCACAGTGGTCTTCTCCAACGTGGAGATGGGTACCTATACGCTGTCCGAAATGGGCTCCGCAGACGGATACATCACCTCTGCAGACACCTGGAAGGTCATCTGCGATGCAACGGGATTAGTGTACGTTGCAGGCGCGCAGACCGATATTACGGGTCGCTACGAGCTCTACAACGAACCCTATCACGATCTTCTCATAAAAAAGCTCGATGCCGAGGATACATCCAGGCTGCTGGCGGGCGCGGAGTTTACGCTGAAGGGCACCTCAGATACAGGTGCTCTGGTTGACATGACCGCAGTCAGCTCCGATACAGGCACAGTGGCCTTTGAGGATATTGAGTCCGGCACCTACATACTCCGCGAGACCAAGGCTCCGGATAATTACGTGCTCGATGACTCCATGCATATCATAACCGTGCATCCCGATGGTACCGTGGACGGTCTTGAGCCCTTCGGGAAATATTATTCCGGTAAGGGCTACGAGGCATATTACGCCTTCCTGAACGAAAGATCCTACGAGGGCGTTATTACCGTTACCAAGGTCTGGGATGATGCGGACGCCGCAGACAGGCCCATCCCGGTTATGGTCATCAGCACCGAGGCTCCGGAATTCAGCTTCGACGATCCGACCATAGTCGCCGCAAAGTGGAAAAAAGTATCTATGAATAATGTCGTCGGCTTCAGTAAGGCTGACATCAGCTCCGAGGCTGAGCTTCCGTCCGGCGCCGTCAGAGTAGACGACGAGGTTTCCGAGCAAGGCGTATATTTATGGGTAGATGCAGACAAGGCATACTGGTGGTCTGCGGCAGACAAAGTATACCTGCCGTCTGATTCCAGCCGCCTGTTCTACAACTGCCGTTATATGACGAGCATCGACCTTGCAGGTCTTGACAGCAGCAGGGTAACGAACTTCGAATACATGTTCGATTACTGCCAAAAGCTCAAGACCCTTGATCTGTCAGGATTTGATACCTCAAATGCAAAGAGCATGAGCTATATGTTCAGATCCTGCAGCGAGCTGGTAAATCTGAACCTAAGCTCCTTTGATACCTCGCAGGTCGAATACATGTACGGTATGTTTGAGAGCTGCTCCAAGCTGGAGAGCCTTGATCTGAGCCATTTCAAGACTCCGAAGCTTCTTGGTCTGAGCCGTCTGTTCTCCGGCTGCAAGGCCCTTAAGACACTGGATGTTTCCAATTTCGATACTTCAAACGTCAACAGCATGGAGTATCTGTTCTGGAATGCGGAAAGCATAACAGACGACGTGGTTGAGCACGTACTCAGCGCGTTCGATACGTCAAAGGCTACGGGGCTGAATGACATGTTCGGCGGCTGTAAATCTCTGGTCAGACCTGACCTGAGCGGACTCGAGGTTGATAGCTGCGAAACTCTGCTCCATTTTATAAGCGATTGCCCCAATCTTGAGACCATAGACCTGGGCATGCCCGAGCTTCCGTCCACCGTGAAGACCATGCAGTGTATGTTCAGTGGCGATACCGGCCTTAAAGAGGCCGATATGAGCATATACAACACCTCCGGAGTAACAGTGTTCTCGGAAATCTTCAGCGGCTGCACCGGACTCGAAGAGGCTTCCTTTGCAGGCTGCGACATGTCCTCCGCAGCGTGGATGTACGGCATGTTCTATGGCTGCACGAACCTGAGGAGCATAGATTTTACAGGCTGCAGATCCGAGGTGGTAGAATCCATGGAGCGTATCTTCTGCCTCACTCAAAGCCTTGAAGAGCTGCTCATGGACGAAAACAGCTTCAGCGGCGAGAATTTCACGAATATCAGGTGTGCCATAGGCTATTATGATACGGGCCACGGCAACTACACTACGACTGATGATGTAATAAACTCATTCATGAGAGGTACTGATACTTCTCACGTAACCGATATGTCTCACCTGTTTACGGACATGTGTGCCCTTGAGAACCCTGATTTTTCTCTGCTCGAAACACAGTCTGCCACGGATATGAGCTATATGTTCGTAGAGACACAGTTTAAGAGCCTGGATCTGAGGGGCTGGGATGTTTCGAACGTAACGAATATCAGCCATATGTTTTATCGTGCTTACAGCCTGGAATCACTGAATCTGACGGGCTGGGATACCCGCAAGGTAATGAATATGTCGGGGCTGTTCGGTCACATTCTCTGCAAAGAAGTGGATCTGAGCTCTTTCGCCACTCCGTCTCTGACCGATCTGGACGGCATGTTCTACATGTGCGATATCCAGACCGTATATGTCAGCGACAAGTGGGATATTTCCCATTTGCCCGATATGTCCCAGGGCGGATTCTGGGGAACGTTCTACCTCGTGGGAGAAAAGGGCACAACCTACGATAACGATCATTGCAGCGTGGCGTACGCAAGGATAGACGGCGGTCCCGACGCGCCCGGTTTCTTTACTTATAAGGAATACTCCGGTCCGGACATCGATGAACCGATCCCCGAAAGCCTCAGCTATTCGCTGTGGGGCGACCGTTCCGTTTACGATGTTCTGGCTGAGCTGGGAGTTCGCGCCGGTAATGCTGAGACCTTTTTGAGATCTGATACCGCGCCTGCTGCGGGCGTAGATTACATTTACGTAAACGATCCCGAATCCGCAAAGTCCATAAGCCTGTGGTACGATTCGCCGGCGGCTGTAATCTACTGGTACTGCGAAGACGAAAAGGTCTTCCTGAATCCGGATTCGTCAGAACTTTTCGCATCTTTAAACAACGCAGAGGTAATAGATCTGAGCAGCTTTGACACGAGTCTTGTCACAAACATGTCTCGCATGTTCCACAACTGCTTTGAGATCACCACGCTGGATCTGAGCGGCTTCGATACCTCGAAGGTCACGGACATGTCTTACATGTTCGATTGGTGCGAGAGCATTGAGGGGCTTGTTCTTTCGACATTTGACACATCTGAAGTCACCAATATGGAATGCATGTTCGACGGGCTGGCTATTATTCCGAAAACTTTAAGGTTCTGGATCTGAGCTCCTTCGATACGTCCAAGGTCACAGACATGAACTGCATGCTCAGCGAGATGAGCTATGTCGAAGAAATAAAATTCGGGACCGGCTTCGATACAGGCGCCGTTACGAACATGGAGTTTATGTTCGCCTATGACTATGCGCTGAAGACCCTGGATCTTACGGGCTTCAATACGCAAAACGTCGAGGACATGAGCCGGATGTTCGATTGCTGCGAAAACCTGACTTCGCTTGATATTTCAAGCTTTGATACCTCTAATGTTACGGACTTCTACTGCTTCTTGGATTGCACGTACCTTCTCAGCGATCTTAAGATCAACCCGCTCACCTTTACAACGGCAAAAGCGGAGAATCTGGGATACATGTTCAGCGACTGCGATGCATTGACCGAGGATGATTTAGCCTTTGTAAAGGATTTCGATCTGAGCTCATGCACCAGCATCTTGGGGATGTTCTGCGGCAGCGAAGCCATAGAAGAGCTGGATCTGACCTCATGGGATGTCTCCAATGTAGAGAGCTTCAGCAGTCTGTTCTCCGGCTGCAAGAATCTGCGAAGCGTGGATATGAGCGGCTGGGATACATCCGCATTATTGAATTTGTCCAACATGTTTAATAACTGCCCCAAGCTGGAGGAGCTCGATCTGAGCAGCATCAGCACTGCAGGCGTGAGATACTTTGACAGTATGTTCTCCGGCTGCACAGGTCTGGAAAGCCTTGATCTGAGCAGCTTCGATACATCAAATGCTACCTCAATGTACAACATGTTCTCCGGCTGCACAGGTCTGGAAAGCCTTGATCTGAGCAGCTTCGACGTGAGCGGACTCACCAACATGCAGTATATTTTCAGGAACTGCAGCGCCCTGACTGAGCTGGATCTTTCCGGCTGGGCTCCTGTTAGTGTGACACAGATCACGGACGCCTTCTCGGGCTGCACCTCGCTGAAGACAATATATGCCAGCAGCGCATGGAAGCTGAATGCGCTTTCCTCAGATGCAGTCATGTTTACCGGAGACACTGCTCTTGTCGGCGGAAACGGCACTGCCTTTGATGCCTCAAAGGCAGACAGCAGCATGGCACGCATAGACAAGGCAGCGGCCCCCGGATACTTTACCCTTGTCAGGGACCCCAATACGCTGGAATACAGATCCGTAAGCACCATGTTTGGCGGAGCCGCCTCGGATTCCGCAGACGCCTACGAGCAGTGGATAGACAACGGAGACGGCACCTGGACCTACCGCTTTAAGATCATGGATGAGGACAACCTGTACTACGGCTGGGAGGAATCCGCCCCCGGATACACCTGGACCGTAGACGAAACATCTCCCGCGGCCATCGATTACAAGGCAGGTGACAGGGACAAGGGCTTTGAGGTCGTAAATACCAAGAGAAGCGATATGACCACCGGAATGCTGCAGATCAGCAAGAGGGTGGACGGCGCGCTTGCCTACGGAGATACCGACAGGTATTTCCACTTTGAGGTGAGCATTCCCGGCCTTGCGGACGGAAGCTACGGAGACCTGATCTTTGCAGACGGAAAAGCAAGGCTGCAGCTTAAGGGCGGCGAGATCGCCCTGGCTGAGGATATTCCCGCAGGCCTTGGCTACACCGTTGCCGAGATCGGCGCCGACGGCTTTGATGTGACATCCGCCGGAGAAAGCGGAAGCATAGAAAGCGGCAAGCTTGCAAAGGCCGCGTTTACCAACACCAGGCCGGATCTTACAGGCAGCCTTGCCATAGAAAAGAAGCTTGTATCGGGAAGCTCCGACCAGAGCTTTGTCATAGCCGTAAAGCTGACAGGCCCGCAGATCGGCGGTGTTCAGGTATTCGGAGACTACGTGTTCAAGGACGGCTACGCTAAGCTTTCCGTTAATGCCGGAGAGCGTGTTCTGCTCAGCGGAATACCTGAAAATACAAGCTATCAGACCGCAGAGAATGCGGCTGCGGGCTTCATCCTGGAAAGCGCGGAGAATGCCTCCGGCGCCATAACCAAGGGCAAGACCGCAGAAGTGGTATACACAAACAAGAAGCAGGAGCAGATCACCGGTGGCTTCACTCTCGAAAAGGTCATGGTGGGCTCTGCCGCATCCGACAGCTTCGAGTTCATAGCTGCCTTCGAGGGCCTGATACCCGGAGCCGGGTACAGCTTCTCTGACGGCACATCGTTCACTGCCGGCGCTGCCGGAACTGCCACCGCGGTGCTGCATCTGTGCGGCGGTGAAAGCGTAAGCATCGAGGGTCTCCCCGTAGGAGCCTTCTATACGATAGTTGAAAAGGCCAGCGATTACAGGGCATCCTATACCATCAGCGATGCCGGTGATCTTGGCCTGATCAGCAGGGCGCAGGGCGCCAACACCGCAATCGGCGCAGACCTGTCCACAGAAAAGGAAGAGGTCAACAAGGGCGAAAGCATAACCGTCACCTTCGAAAACCGGACACAGCTGTTCAGGGCTGCCTTTGCAAAGGAAGCCCTGCCGGGAGAATTCCTGGACGGAGCAGTGCTTCAGATTTGGTCGGGAAGCAGTCTGATCTACGAATGGACCAGCAGCTCCGATGCCATGGAGGTGCTGGAGCTTGCAGCAGGAAGCTACAGGCTTGTGGAAAAGACCTCGCCTGAGGGCTATAAAAAGGCAGATGATATCGAATTCGAGATCAGCAATGAGGGTGAAATACTCATAGGCGGAGCAGGGGCTGATTTTGTCACCATGACAGACAAGCCTCTGAGCGTCGAGATCAGAAAGCTGAATCAGGATGGAGAGACCGTCACCGGAGCATCCATTGCCGTATACAGAGGCGAGGATGTATCACCGGAGGGCGAGATCTCCGATTCCGCGGTGCCCGTCCATACATTTATCAGCAAGGAAAGCCCGGAGAAGCTGACAGGCAGGCTGGCTGCAGGCCGTGAATACGTGCTTGTGGAGCTGGCGTCGCCTGCCGGCTACGGAATTTCGGAGCCTGTAAGGTTTACGGTATCCGGAAACGACGATACTACAAAGGTGAGCATGACAGACCCCAGGGCCTTCTATGTTCCCTTCGGAAAATACGACGAAGCGGGCAGTTTCCTTGCGGGAGCAAGCCTGCAGATACTCAAAGCCGGAAGCAGAGACGTGGTCCGTGAATGGACATCTGCCGACCGTGAATCGAGCTTCGGGCTTGCAGCCGGAGATTACATTTTCCACGAGGCAGCCACGCCTGATGACAGCCTGTATATGTTGGCGGAGGATATAGCATTCAGCGTGGGCGCAGACGGAAAGATACTCTGCGGCGGCGAGGAGATCACCGGGCTTTCAATGACTGATGCCCTGATACCCCTGCTTTCCGCAAGTGTGGAGATCAAGGCACAGAAGATTGTAAACGGCAAGCCTGCACAGGGAAGCGGCTACAGCTTCGTTCTGAAAAAGGACGGTGCTGAGATCCAGAGAGTAAGCAACACTGATATAGATATCAGCTTTGCGAAGATCACCTATACTGCTCCCGGAACCTACGAATACACCGTCAGCGAGATCCCCGGCAGCGATACCGGAACCGTTTACGATGCATCGGTCTACGATGTTAAGGTGGTGGTGAGCGAAGGCTTTGAGCTGAGCATGGAGATCACAAGGGGCGGAGAGCCTGTAAACGGGATGCCTGTGTTCAGCAATATCACCAGACCTGATCCCAAACCTCCTGTTGAGCCGGGCGATCCCGAAGAGACCTATACTCTTACCTATCATGTGGCAGGTGATGACAGATACGGCGTACCCTCCGACAGCAGAACACCTTCGGCCGTGGACGGCATAGAGCTGGGCGGCAGCGTGGATCCGCTGGCAGGAGGCCCTGTCACAAGATGGACCACCAGCGACGGAACTCCCGACGGTATACCCGGAAGCTGGAGCTTCAGCGAGCATTGGACTCTGAAGTCCTCTGATCCCGGAGCGGCGGATATTACAAGCGATAAGATTACCGGTATCAGAAGCGACAAGGATGTATACGGCAAGTGGGTATTCACCCCCGATGCTCAGCCCGGACCCGGAGGCGAGAATCTTCCCGGTACTGATCCCGACCCGGGCACTGTGCCCGATCCCGGAACAACGCCTGATCCGGGTGCTGAACCTGATCCCGGCGATACGGGTCTGGGCGGCCCCGACGGACCCGGCAGCGGTCACGGCACGGAGGGTGACGATATAGGCGAGGAAACTCCTGAGGATCCGTGGATGCCGCGCACAGGTGATTCGGACATAACGCTCTACACCTGGCTGATGATAGTGTCTCTGGCATGCATGCTCTGGCTTAAACGACTCAGCCGAGGATAAGACAGGACACAAGGACACAAGGGGACGGTTCTCTTGTGCACAGATGCAGAGGGACAGTAATCTGTTTTCAATGATATTTTTGTCTTATATCTCAAAATAAGCGATCAATAAAGAGAGGACCAGGTACTCACAATGAGTAGTTGGTCTTCTTTTTTAGAGATCCTTATTTCAGTGCACACAGGAACCGTCCCCTTGTGTCTCGAACACAGAAGAACCGTCCCCCTGTGTTCCCCTTGTGTCTCGAACACAGAAGAACCGTCCCCTTGTGCTCCCCTTGTGTTCCCATACTGAGGGTGTTTTATTGTGCAGGGGAGATGTTTAATGTATAATGTATCTGCGGGAGTGCAGAGGTAAAAATGGCGAAAAAAGACAAGACAGTGTTCGTGTGCCAGGAATGCGGCTTTGAAAGCCCCAAGTGGACTGGTCAGTGCCCGGTCTGCAAGGCATGGAACAGCTTTGTGGAAGAAAAAGTTCATACAGATGCTGAGGATCCCAGGCGCAGGCCTGCAGGCGAAGGAAGCGCCGCCGCCAGAGCGGCCAGGCCCAGACAGATCAGCCAGGTGGTATCCGGCCAGACTAACCGCATGGATACGGGCATAGGCGAGCTCAACAGGGTGCTGGGCGGAGGCTTGGTGCAGGGCTCTCTGACCCTTATATCCGGCGAGCCGGGCATAGGAAAATCCACCATCATAATGCAGGCGGCAGCCTATATATCACGATGCTACGGCAAGGTACTCTATGTGTCCGGCGAGGAATCGGAGGAGCAGATAAAAATGCGCGCAGACCGCATCTGCACAGGCCCTCTGGACAACCTCTACGTGCTTTCGGAAACCTGCCTGGACAGTGTTCTCGAAGCACTGGATCAGGTTCAGCCTGTGTTTTTGATAATCGACTCGATACAGACTATGTATACCGAGGATTACGATTCCGCCCCCGGCAGTGTGTCTCAGGTTAGAGCCTGCGGCAACATACTCATGAACATAGGTAAGGGCAGAGACATTCCTGTATTCGTGGTTGCCCATGTTACCAAAAGCGGAGAGCTGGCAGGCCCCAAGACCGTGGAGCACATGGTGGATACGGTGCTGCAGTTCAACGGCGAGCGGAATCAGGAGCTCCGCATACTCAGAGCATTTAAAAACCGCTTCGGTACCACCTCAGAGATAGGCGCCTTCGAGATGCGCGAATCAGGCCTGGCAGAGATAGAAAACCTGTCAGCCAGCTTTCTGGAAGGCCTGGAGGACAGCGCCGACGGAGCTGTGGCAACTGCCGTATACGAGGGCACAAGGCCCCTGCTTTTGGAAATACAGGCACTGACATCCCCTACTAATATAGGCTTTGCAAGACGCACCGCCATAGGCGTGGAAAGCTCCAGACTGGGCATGATAATAGCCGTTCTGGAAAGAAAGGCCGGGCTCAGCCTGATAAACAGAGATGTCTATGTAAATGTGGTGGGCGGAATGAAGCCCGAGGGCACCTCTACCGATCTGGCTGTGGCCCTTGCCATATGGTCGGACGAAAAGCGGGTGAAGCTGCCTGTAAGCAGCCTTGCCGTAGGCGAGATAGGACTTACCGGAGATCTTCGCCCAATACAGAACGCAGACAAGCTGGTGCGGGAAGCTGACCGCATGGGCTTTAAATATATGATACTTCCCAGGCGCAGCATGGAAAGGCTCAGCGAAAAGCCTTCCAGCATGCAGCTCATAGGTGTTGTGAGCCTGGCGGATGCCATTGCCGCAGCAGGAAGGCTGGGCATCAGAGCATAGGGAAGTCTCTGCTGCTGCAGAACCCTGCCGTGTCAGCCTGCGCCAGGGCCTGCGGACAGGAAGGCCCCGGGCTTACAGACCTTTATTATCAGCGATACACAGGAGGAACAATGGCAAAGATACTCATAGTAGATGACGAAGAGAAGATCAGAGACGTCATAAGGGAATATGCCCAGTTCAATCATTACGAGACAGACGAGGCGGCAGACGGAATGGAAGCTGTCAATAAATGCAGGGCGGAGAATTACGATCTGGTCATCCTGGATATAATGATGCCCCGACTTGACGGCTACACTGCCTGCAAGGAAATCAAAAAGACCATCCGGGACATCCCCATCATAATGCTGTCGGCCAGAGGCGAGGAATACGATAAGCTCTTCGGCTTTGAGCTTGGCGTGGATGATTATGTGGTCAAGCCCTTCAGCCCCAAGGAGCTTATGGCAAGGGTCGCGGCGGTGCTGTGCCGCAGGGAACGCTCTGCCAGCGATCAGAAAAGCACCGTGCTCAGATCCGGCGCTCTGGAGCTGAATACCGAATCGCGCAGCGTAAGCGTGGACGGGGAAAAGGTCGAGCTTACCCTTAAGGAATACGAGATCCTGCTTTACCTTATGCAGAACAAGAATATTGCCCTTTCCAGAGACAGACTTCTGTCCGATGTGTGGGGCTACGATTTCTTCGGAGACGACCGCACCATAGACACTCATATCAAGAATCTTCGCGGCAGACTGGGAAGCTGCCGGGACAAGATCACCACGGTAAGAGGCATTGGATACAAATTCGAGGACTGATTCAAATATCAATATCTTTCCGGTGTATGACACTAAGTTCAAGCGTCACATGGATCCTCAGGGCCTTACAGTCATCCTGGCTGAGGCCTTTATTGCCTTTGCTCTGGTTCTGATAATACTGCTGTGGTTTCTTCAGGTAGGCCTGCTGGACAGCTATTATTCCAGCGTTATGGGCCAGAACTGCGAAACGGCGCTTTCCAACGCGGCAAAAAAGTACAGCGGCAGTCCGGAGCTGGATATGGCGGAATTCAAGTCCGAGCTGGAGAATATCACCGATACTCAGGATATTTATTTCTACATACAATCACCCGACGGCAGGCTGCTGATCTCCTCCACCGATGATCTGGTCTACGGCAGGGGACTTGTCGGGGAGGAATCCCTGGGCGCCATGGCGAGGGAACGCATGGAAGAAAGCGGCTCTGCGAGCATAGATTTCGAGGTCGAAAACTCCGTTGGCGGAGGCAATGTTCTCATAGTTGCCAGAAAGGTTGACAGCCCCTACAGGGATACCGTGTATCTGTGCTGCTTTGCCAATGTGTCTCCCATGCATTCCACTACAAGGATACTGTCCTCTCAGCTGTTTATGGTCTGCTTTATTTCCATGGTCATAGGCTGCATGTTTGCAATGTCCTTTGCAAACAGGGTGGCGTCGCCCATAGTAGAGCTCAAGGTAATGGCACGGCGCATGGCCGCCGGAGATCCGGACCTTGATTTCCGTATGGATCCGGACGCCTCCACGGAGATACTGGAGCTGGCCGATACCCTGCAGAACACATCCATTGAGATGGCCAAGACCTCCAGGCTGCAGAAGGATCTGATGGCCAATGTGTCTCACGACCTTCGCACGCCGCTGACCATGATAAAATCCTACGCGGAGCTTATCAGGGACATCTCCGGAGACGACAAGGAGCGCAGGGACAAGCACCTGGAGATCATTATCGACGAAACCGACAGGCTGTCTGATCTTGTGGGAGATATACTGACCCTTTCCAAGCTCCAGGCAGGCAGTGAGGAATTCGAATCCAAACCTGTGGATATACAGAGCGCTGCCTCGGGCGTTTTGAACATTTACAGGGTCATGGAGGAAAGCGAGGGCTTTTCTCTGGACTTTGAGCCCCTGGATAAAAAAATAAACGTGCTGGGCGACGAGCGCAGGCTGCAGCAGGTGATCTCCAATTTCATGTCCAACGCCATAAGGTACGGCGGAGAAAAGAAGCAGGTGTGCGTCAGCTTTTCCGAGTCCGACGGGCGCATTATCTGCTCTGTCAGCGACCATGGCCCCGGCATAGATCCCGAGGATATGGAGAATATCTGGAATCGCTATGAAAAAGCCAGCGCCAGGGGTACCAGAGCGGCAGACGGAGGCACAGGTCTGGGCCTTTCCATCGCCAAGGAAATACTCGTGCGCCACGGGGCCACCTACGGAGTTGAGAGTGTGCCGGGAAAGGGCAGCCGTTTCTGGTTCGGTCTTCCTGAAATGGAAACTGTTGATTGATCAAAAAATCATTTGACAGACAGGTCCGCATGTGATACTCTATCTGTTCCATTTGACTATTCAACCCTTCAAGTCTATAATAGACTCGGAGGGTTCTTATGTTTTCAATAGGTGATAAGGTCGTATATCCAATGCACGGAGCCGGCATTATCGAGGCGATCGAGGAAAAAATGATACTTGGTCAGACCAAGTCTTACTATATATTGCACATTCCCCACGGCAACATGCAGGTCATGGTACCCGTGGATAACGACGCAGCGGGTCTGCGGGGTATAGTCGAGCCCGGAGTCATTCCCAGGGTGAGAGATGTTCTTGCTGCCGAATCCACATTTATGGACAGCAACTGGAACAGACGCAACAGAGATAATATGGAAAAGCTCAAGACCGGAGACATCTGTCAGGTGGCGGAGGTCGTGCGCAATCTGATCAGGGTGGACAGGGTCAAAAAGCTTTCCACCGGAGAAAAAAAGCTTCTTCTCAACGCGAGGCAGATACTTGTAAGCGAGATATCCATGGTTTCGGGCATGAGCGAGGAAGACGCGGAGGAACTGATAGACAGCGGAGTATAGCCTTGCTCTGCGGCCTGTTTTTATATAGATCACCGGCTCGTCCGGAATAAATCGAAAGGAAAAACACAATTTAATGATTTTGAAAGTATTCCGTTTCATCTTAACTTTGTGCGGAATGCTGCTCGGCTACGGATTGTCATCGCTGCTTATTACCGATGTGCTGCCTAAGTTCAGCATACAGATAAGCACGGCGGATCAGCTGCTTGTAATATCGACAGCAGTATTATTATTCGGAATTATATTTTTTTATTTGTTTTCGTCATTCCGTCGCCGCGGTGAAGATATGACCCAGAAGCTGGAGGTCAGCCTGGAAAAGGTTCCCGCAGGGGAAGTGCTATCCGGGTCTGCAGGCATGGTGCTGGGATTGTTCGTGGCTTTTCTCATAAGCCAGATAATCAACAGCATACATCTTCTCCAGACTGCGTATATCAACATTGTGATCTCAGTCATCATTTACATAGGACTGGGATATCTGGGCCTTATACTGGGCAGGCGCATCAGTGCCACCGGCCTGCGCGCTCTGCTGGCCCCTGCCGCTGATGCGGTAAGAGAAGCAGCAAAAAGCAAAACAAAGATCAAAGGTGCAAGTCCGAAGATCTTCGACACCAGCGTGATCATAGACGGAAGAATATATGATATCCTCAAAACAGGCTTCATCGAGGGCGATATCATAATCCCCGAATTCGTGCTGGTAGAGCTGAGGCATATTTCCGACTCCGCAGACGGCCTTAAACGCAACAGAGGCCGCAGGGGTCTGGATATACTCAACAAGATACAGACAGACTTCGGCGTGGAGATTTACAACAGCTCGGAGGACAAGGCTCTTGAAGAGATACCCGAGGTGGATGTAAAGCTCATAAAGCTGGCCCAGAGCATGAAGGGCCAGGTCGTGACCCTGGATTACAACCTGAACAAGGTTGCTACTATTCACGGAGTTGAAGTGCTCAATATTAACGAGCTTGCAAATACCCTCAAGCCAGCGGTTCTGCCCGGAGAGCCTCTTCAAGTGTTCGTGGTCAAGGAGGGCAAGGATAAGAGTCAGGGTGTAGGCTACCTTGACGACGGCACCATGATAGTGGTGGAGGACGGACGCAGGTTTATAGGAAAGACCGCAGATACAGTGGTCAGTTCCGTTCTGCAGACCTCCGCAGGCCGTATGATATTCGTAAAGCCTTTGTAAAAGCTGCAGTAAAAACATGAAAGCGTCGGCTGTTATAGCTGCCGCCGGTTCTTCTCAGAGGATGGGCGGCAGCATTCCAAAGCAATATCTGATGTGCGAAGACCTTCCGGTTCTTATAAGATCCGTCAAGGCTTTTTGTCATATAGAGGATATTTGCGAAATATGCATAAGCATCCCTGCAGGAGATGCGCCTTATGTGGAGGAGCTGCTCCGGCGCTTCGGCTGTCTTGACGAAAAGCCCGTTAAGCTTTCCGCCGGAGGCAGCACCAGGCAGCAGTCCGTACGGGCAGCACTGGAAAAGCTGGATCCCGGATCGGATTTTGTGCTCGTCCATGACGGGGCAAGGCCCTTTGTAAGTGCTGATGTTATAAACAGGGTGCTGGGCGCCCTTAAGGAGGGCAAATCCGCGGTCATACCCGCGGTAACGCCTAAAAGCACCATAAGAACGGCGGAAAGGACTCTGGATCGCAGCAGCCTTTTTGAGGTCCAGACGCCGCAAGGCTTCGATTTAAAGCTTCTCAGGCAGGCCTTCGAAAAGGCCGCAGAGGACGGTTTTACCGGCACCGACGAAGCCGGGCTTACGGAAAGACTGGGTATTCCCACGGCAATAGTGCAGGGGGAATACGCCAATATCAAGATCACCACGCCGGAGGATATGCCCATGACAGTAAGATGTGGAACCGGATATGATGTCCACAGACTGGTGCCCGGACGCAGGCTCATGCTGGGCTGCGTGGAGATCCCATACGAAAAGGGGCTTTCGGGCCACTCGGATGCCGATGTGATAGCGCACGCCCTGGCAGATGCCATGCTGGGCGCGGCAGCTTTGGGAGATATAGGGAAGATATTCCCGGACAGCTCTCCTGAAACAGAAGGCATGTCCGGAAGCCGTATACTTTCCGAGACAGCAGCCCTGCTCAGAAGCAGAGGCTTTACCCTAATAAGCGCCGATGCCACTCTGGTCGCCCAGAGACCTAAGGTAGCGCCTTACGTGCCCGCCATGAGGCAGGCCGTTGCGGCAGCCCTGGGTCTGGATGAAGGCAGGGTGAGCATCAAGGCCACCACAGAAGAAGGCCTGGGCTTTACCGGAAGCGGAGAAGGAATGGCGGCCCAGGCAATAGTAACTGTCAGATAGTTTTTCAGGAGGAATATTAAAATGCGCGCATCGAAAATGTATCTCTACACCATGAGAGAAGTACCCTCAGACGCGGAGATATCGAGCCATATACTGCTTCTCAGATCCGGAATGATCAGAAAGCTGGTCTCCGGCATTTACGGCTTTATGCCCCTGGGTCTGCGCACCCTGCAGAAGGTCGAAAACATCGTCCGTGAGGAGATGGATGCCAAGGGTGCTCAGGAAATACTGATGTCTGCCCTGCAGCCTGCTGAGCTGTGGCAGGAATCCGGTCGCTGGGCAGCCTACGGTCCCGAGATGTGGAGAGTCAAGGACCGCAACGCCAGAGAATTCTGTCTGGGCCCCACTCACGAGGAAGTATTCACCGACATCATACGCCAGAACATCAGCTCCCACCGTCAGCTGCCCGTAAACCTGTATCAGATCCAGCACAAGTACAGAGACGAAGCCCGTCCCCGTTTCGGACTGATCAGAAGCAGAGAGTTCATAATGAAGGACAACTACAGCTTCGATAAGGATGTGGAGGGTCTCAACAAGTCTTACGACGATATGTACGATGCCTATTCCAGAGTCTTTACACGCTGCGGTCTGAATTTCCGCCCCGTGCTGGCCGACACCGGCGCCATAGGCGGCAACGGTTCCCACGAGTTCTGCGCCCTGTGCGAGGTGGGCGAAGAAGAGCTGCTCTACTGCGAGCACTGCGATATGGCAGCCACAGCCGAGAAGGCCGAGTTCAAGGATGCTGTGATGCCCGCCGAAGAAGAGCTGGCTCTGGAAAAGAAGCTGACCCCGGGCACCAAGTCCATCGAAGACGTCTGCGGTTTCCTGGGCATCCCCCAGGAAAAGTCCATCAAGGCTCTGCTGCTCAGCTACTTCGATGTGGATCATCCCGACGCAGAACCCACCTACGTGGCATGCTTCATCCGCGGAGACCGCCAGCTGAATATGACCAAGCTCATCAACGCCCTGAACATTCCCGAATATACCATAGGCTTTGCCGACGAGGCAGCCATGGGCGTAAGGACAGGCTCTGTGGGCGGCTTTACCGGCCCCATAGGTCTGCACGATTGCCGCATCATCGTAGACACCGAGCTGGTAAATGCCAAAAACATGTGCGCCGGCGCCTGCGAGGCAGATCATCACTACATCAATGTTAACTATGGCAGAGACTTCAAGGGCGATATAGTATGCGATCTGAAGCTTCTGCAGGAAGGCGATCCCTGCCCCGTCTGCGGGGCTCCCGTAAAGGCCGCAAGAGGCATAGAGGTTGGCCAGATATTCAAGCTGGGCACCAAGTATTCAGAGCCCATGGGCGCAGTCTATAAAGATGAGAACATGGTGGAGCACCCTATAGTTATGGGCTGCTACGGCATAGGCGTCACCAGGACTCTGGCATCAATAGTAGAGCAGCACCACGATGAAAACGGCATAATCTGGCCCATGTCCGTGACTCCGTATCATGTTATGCTGGTGTTGGTGAACGGAAAGGACGAAAAGCAGACCGCCCTGGCCGAGGAAATCTATCAGAAGCTGCTGGATGCCGGCGTGGAAGTCTGTCTGGACGACAGGGACGAGCGCCCCGGCGTCAAGTTCAAGGACGCAGACCTTCTGGGCTTCCCCATCCGCATCACCGTGGGAAAGAAAGCTGCAGAAGGCATCGTGGAATACAAGCTGCGCCGCGGCGGAGACATGGCCGAGGTGAGCGCCGAAGAAGCAGTCAAGGCCGCCGTGGAGCTGGTCAACGCAGAAAAGAGAGGAATGTAAAATGGCAAAGAAGATAGTCACAATAGAAATGGAAAACGGAGATCTGATGAAGGCCGAGCTTTATCCCGACATCGCTCCGGAAACAGCAGCCAATTTCGAGAAGCTGGTCAAGGAAGGCTTCTACGACGGCACCATCTTCCACCGTGTGATCCCCGGATTCATGATCCAGGGCGGAGATCCCACCGGCACCGGTATGGGCGGCCCCGGATATACCATCAAGGGCGAGTTCTCCGCCAACGGTTTTCAGAACACCCTGAAGCACACCCCCGGCGTCCTGTCCATGGCAAGGGCAATGGATCCCAACTCCGCCGGTTCCCAGTTCTTCATCATGGTGGAGGCAGCTCCCCATCTGGACGGCCAGTATGCCGCCTTCGGCTGCCTGACTGAAGGCCTGGACGTGGCCCGCTCCATAGTGTCCGTGCCCACCAACTACATGGACAAGCCCCTTGAGCCCCAGGTCATGAAGAAAGTCACCATCGAAGAGATCGAATAGCAGAGGCATATTATGAAGGTTTACAACACCCTGACAAGGCATAAAGAAGAACTGGTGCCCATAGATGCGCAGGAGCTGAAGATGTACGTCTGCGGTCCCACCGTCTACAACTACATCCACATCGGCAACGCCCGACCCTTTGTGGTTTTTGATACCATGCGCAAGTATCTGCAGTATCGCGGCCAGAAGGTCAGATATGTGCAGAACTTTACCGACGTGGACGACAAGATCATCAACCGCGCCAGAGAAGAGGGCATCACCGCCATGGAAGTGGCAAACAAATATATCGATGCCTATTACGAAGACGTCAAGGCCCTGAACATCACCCGGGCCGACGTGCACCCCAGAGTCTCCGAGACCATCCCCGAGATCATCGCCTTTGTACAGGGCCTGATTGACAAGGGCATGGCTTACGAGGCCCAGGGCGACGTATATTACAGGACCCGCCTGTTCAAGGGCTACGGCAAGCTGTCCGGCCAGAACATAGACGATCTGGAGGCAGGCGCCCGCATACAGGTGGGCGACATCAAGGAAGACCCGCTGGACTTTGCTCTGTGGAAGGCCAGAAAGACCGAAGACGAGATCGCCTGGGAATCCCCCTGGGGCATGGGCAGGCCCGGCTGGCACATCGAGTGCTCCGCCATGTCCAAAAAGTACCTGGGAGAGACCATAGACCTGCACGCAGGCGGCGAGGATCTGCAGTTCCCCCATCACGAGAACGAGATCGCCCAGTCCGAGGGGCTGTCCGGCAAGACCTTCTCCAACTACTGGATGCACAATGGCTTCATCACCGTCAACAACGAGAAGATGTCCAAATCCCTGGGCAATTTCTTCACCGTCCGCGATATCCTGAAGGAGTACGACGGCGAGGTGCTGCGCTACTTCCTGCTCTCCGCCCAGTACAGAGGGCCTATCAATTTCAGCCGCGAACTGATGGAGCAGGCCAAGGCCGGTCTGGAGCGCATGACAAACTGCAGGGCAAGCCTTAAGCACCTGCAGGAGAACGGAGCCGAAGGCTCCCTGACCGAAGAGGAACAGGCACATCTGCAGGCTCTGGGCACTCACAAGGACGATTTCATTCGCTTCATGGATGACGACCTGAACACCGCCGACGCCATCAGCGCCGTATTCGAGCTGGTCAAAGACATCAACACCTTTATATCCTCCGGCTGCACCAAGGCCTTTGCCGCAGAAAGCTTTAAGCTTCTGGACGAGCTGACCGGTGTTCTGGGGCTGCTGCGCCGCGACGACGAGGGCGGAATAGATGCACACGTCCGGGAGCTTGTGGATCAGCGCCAGGCGGCCAGAAAGGCCAAGGACTTTGCCACAGCAGACCGCATCCGCGACGAGCTGGCTGCCATGGGAATCACGCTGAAGGACACCCCCCAGGGCGTCCAGATCATAAAGGCATAACCATGTCCGATCAACGTATCATAGAACACAAGGGGACGGTTCCTCCTGTGAACACTGAGTGTACCAAGGTGACTAACGCTCCTCAGAGCGGGTCGGCATCCGCAGCCTGCGAAGGCCATGAAGACACGGCACCGGAAAAGGCGCAGACCGCAGGCTCCGCAGACGGCAATTCCTCAGCACACATCGCAGAGACGCAAAAACAGCGCAGCTACGATCAGGGTTTCTGCACTGCGGCAGGGGCAATGAGCGTGGCACCCAGCGCTTCCAAGGGACATCTCCGCCAGCTTTTCAACGACGCAGACCGAGTATAGCATGACTGATCCCTACACCATGAACACCATAAGCCTGGCTTTTCTGGGCGATTCCGTTTACGAGCTTTTCGTGCGCAGCCGGCTGATGAACGGGCCGGAGGCCCTCAGCGGTCATGCCGACAGGCTCCACCGTGCCGCTGTCCGCTATGTGCGGGCCGATGCACAGGCGGCGGCAATCAAGGCACTGCTGCCGGAGCTTTCCGAAGAGCACAGACAGCTGGTCACCAGGGCCCGCAATCACCGCACGGCCACCAAGCCGAAGAATGCGGACGCTGTCACCTATAAATGGGCCACGGCTTTTGAAGCCTATCTGGGCTACCTGTATCTGAGCGGCCAGCAGCAGCTGCTGCAGACCGTCATGGAAAAGGCAGCCGCCATTACGGAGGAAAAATGAAATGAGCAGAGCAGACGATATCTTTATCCAAAGCTGCAGAGACATACTGGATCACGGTTTTTCCACACAGGGTCAGCAGGTCCGGGCCAAATGGGCAGATGACGGGTCTCCCGCCCACACCAGAAAGCTGTTCGGCCTGGTGAACCGCTACGACCTCTCCGAGGAGTTCCCCGCGCTCACCCTGCGCAAAACCAACGCCAGAAATGCCATAGACGAGCTGCTTTGGATTTGGCAGAAAAAATCCAACCGCATCGAGGATCTGCACAGTCACATCTGGGATTCCTGGGCAGGGGAGGACGGCACCATAGGCAAGGCCTACGGCTATCAGATGAGTGTCAAATACCAGTTCGCCCAGGGGCAGATGGATCAGGTGGACAATGTGCTCTGGCAGCTGAAGAACAATCCCTACAGCCGCCGCATCATGACCAATATATACAATTTCCGGGATCTGCACGAGATGGGTCTGGAGCCCTGCGCCTACAGTATGACCTTCAACGTCTCCGACGGAAGGCTGAATGCCATTCTGAACCAGCGATCCCAGGACATGCTGGTGGCCAACAACTGGAACGTGTTCCAGTATGCCGTGCTGGTGCATATGATGGCACAGGTGAGCGGGCTGAAGCCCGGAGAGCTGGTGCATGTGATCGCGGATGCCCACATCTACGACCGTCACGAGCCCATTATCGAGGATCTGATCACCCGGCCCACCTATCCGGCCCCCATCTTCAAGATGAACCCGGATATCAAGGATTTTTACGATTTTACACTTGATGATTTCGAATTCGAGAATTATCAGGCCAACCCCCAGATCAAGAACATACCGGTGGCGATATAATGAAAGCGATAGCAGTCATAGACCAGAACCTGGCCCTGGGAAACAAGGGCGCTCTGCTTTTTCATCTCCCCGCGGATCTTAAGCATTTTAAGAACGAGACCCTTGGGAAGACCATAATAATGGGACGCACCACAGTGGAGGGACTGCCCGGCGGCAAGCCTCTGCCCGGACGCACCACTCTGATCATGAGCAGAGCAAACCCCCCGCAGAGCATACCCGGCGATGCCATAGTATGCGGCGGGGCGCAGATATACAGGCTCTTTTATGAGCAGACAGACGAGCTTATACTCACGGAGGTAGAGGCAAAAGCCCCGGAGGCAGATGCGTATTTCCCGGATTTTAGGGATGATTTTGAGTTGATCAGCGAGGAGGGACCTTTTAACGATGGACCGTTTCCGTACTACTTCAGGAACTACAAAAGGAAGCAGAACTAATATCAAGCGCGGCTCACAGAGTCGCTACGGCGCAGGCCCCGGAGGGCCCGGACAGGACAGCCGCGGACATTCCTACGGCTCGAGACCTGCAAGAGACAGCTATAAGAGCGATCGTTCAGACAAATATTCCAGGGAAGAGGGCAAGAGCTATTCCAGCTACAAGGGCTTTAATTCAGGCTCCTCCGGTGATTCCGGCTCGAAGGCGGGCAAAACCTACGGCTCAAAGAAAAGGCCGGGTCTTCCCCCAAAGGCAAGCAAGGGTTACCGCAAAAGTGCGCAGAAGCGTTATGACGATTACCGCGCAGACCGCGGCATAGATAATCCAAATCTTCTCATAGGCAGAAACCCCGTTATGGAGGCTATCAACGCAGGCAGGCCCATAGACCGCATACTGATGCAGAAGGACGGCGAGGGCTCCATTCGCATGATAGCCGCCAAGGCCAGAGACATGGGCATTCAGATCCAGTATGTGGACAAGATCGCCCTGGACAAGCTCTGTCCCGGCAGACCCCATCAGGGCATAGCGGCCTATGTTGCCGCGCACGAATACTGCAGAGTGGAAGACATTCTGGCTGCTGCCGCGGTAAAGGGCGAGGATCCTCTGATCGTGATACTGGACGGGCTGGAGGATCCCCACAATCTGGGCGCTATAATGAGGAGCGTGGACGGCGCCGGGGCACATGGCATAATCATCCCCAGCAGACGGTCCGTGAACCTGACCGAGACTGTAGCCAAGGCCTCCGCAGGCGCCATAGAATACGTGCCTGTGGCAAAGACCGTGAACCTTGCCCAGACCATAGATGAGCTCAAGGCAAGGGGCATATGGGTAGCCGCGGTGGATATGGACGGCATCGCCTATCCTCAGGCCGCTCTCAAGGGCCCTCTGGCCATAGTCATAGGCGGAGAGGGCGCAGGGGTGTCAAGGCTGGTCAAGGAGCATTGCGACTTTACCGTGGGCATACCCATGAAGGGCAGGGTCAATTCTCTGAATGCCTCCAACGCCGCTGCCGTGATCCTCTACGAAGCTTCAAGGCAGAGAGATCTGTAATGACTACGGAAAAACAGACATTATCAGCAGGGCAGGACAATGTGACTCTGTCCGGCCCTGCCGATGAGCAGCTTGCCGTAATGGCTGCCGGCGGAAGCGAAGCCGCCGCCGATTTGCTGCTTGCCCGCTACAAGGACACGGTAAGAATAAAAGCCAGGCTCTATTATATTCTGGGCGCAGACAGAGATGATGTCGTTCAGGAGGGCATGATAGGCCTGTTCAAGGCTATCGAAAGCTATGATCCGTCCAGAGGCGCAAGCTTCAGGACCTATGCAGAGCTTTGCATAAGCCGCCGGATTCTGACGGCTGTAAGAAGCGCAGGCCGCAAAAAAAACAGTCCGCTCAACGATGCCCTGTCTTTAGACACTCCCGTTTATGATGCGGACGATTCGCCCACCCTGGGTGAAAGCCTGTCAGCAGGCAGCGCCGGGGATCCGGAGGCGGACTTCATATTCAGGGAGCTCAGCGAAAATCTGCTGTCGGAAGATTCCCGGCTGCTCAGTCCCCTGGAAAGACAGGTGCTTGCTCTGCTTCTTGAAGGAATGGATTACCGCAGCATAGCCGCCGGCCTGGGCAAAAGTCCCAAGCAGACAGACAATGCGATCCAGCGTATTCGTACCAAGCTCAGAAATTATCTTCAGCAGTAGGCTAACAGGCTGTCCGGCGGGATGCTGCCGCCGGACGCGAAAAAAGCGCCGGTATTTTTGCTGATTTATGTTGACATTCCTTCCTGCAGACAGTATAATTTCAATGTTCTCGCATTGAGATGTGCTGATGTAGCTCAGTAGGTAGAGCGCATCCTTGGTAAGGATGAGGTCACCAGTTCGACTCTGGTCATCAGCTCCAAAGAAACCTTGGAAGTTCGTTGCTTTCAAGGTTTTTTGCTTTTACAGGCGCAAAATCGCCTTGAGCACTTAATGGTCTGTTGTTGTTTAGAAAAAAGATCGGCGACAATCCGGCGGAAGGAATCGGCCGCACTCATTTTTAGCCATATATCTCTATATCTCCGGAAGGCTGCAAAAAAAACAACTCCGTAAAAATGCGGAGTTGTGATTGAAAACCCGGAGAAAAACTTGAGCTCAATACCGGTTCTTTTAGGCTGCTTCGCAGCAACAGCGGTTATTCTGCCTCTTTCGGGCTGTTAAGCGCTTCGAATTTCGCTTTCATTGTCGGATTGTTTTTAGTAAGCTTTTTGATACTCAGATCTTCGGCCTTATCGTTAGCAAGGCGCAGATTATTCTCGGCCCCTGTTAAAGCAGCCTTGATCTTGTTCAGATGGTCAATTGATTTATCTATTTCATCGATTGCATTCTTGAACTTTTCACTTGCAAGACGATAGTTCCTTCCGAATTTCTCCTTGAAGTCATTCATCTCTGCTTCAAAATTGGTTATGTCCAGGTTCTGGCTCTGAACAATTGCAAGTTCTTTTTGATACTGTAATGAATTAGAAGCAGCGTTTCGAAGCATCGTGATCGTCGGTATAAAGAACTGAGGCCGAATGACGTACATCTTCGGATATTTATGCGAGACATCCACTATTCCGGAATTATAGAGTTCGCTGTCGCTTTCAAGAAGACTTACAAGCACTGCATATTCGCAGCCCTTATCATTTCTGTCCTTGTCTAATTTTTTGAAGAAGTCTTCGTTTTTATGTTTGGTTGCAGTCTCGTCGAGCTCGTTCTTCATCTCGAACATAATGGAAATAAATTCGGTACCGTCATCATCGTAGTCACGATAAATGAAGTCGCCTTTGCTTCCGCCTTTTGCGTCATTGTCCTTTTCAAAATACGCATTCTGAAACCCGGTGGCTCTGAGCTTGTTGAATTCGATTTCGCAATGCTGCTCAAGAGTTTCCCCAACCATTTTTGTGGACATGCGGGTTTTTAAATCTTTGTAATAGCTGATCTGCTCGTCCTTGAGCCTGATCTTCTCCGCAAAGCTTTCCTGCAGATTCTTTTCCTTGAGAAGGTTTGCCTGTTCGATAGTTTCTATTCTGCTATTAAGCGCGGCGATCTCTATCTGCTTGTCCGCAAGCTGTTTGTCCCTGTCGCTTATCGCCCGGTTAACGGCAAGCTCCTTTTCGGTGTCTGAAGCATCGATTTTTGACTGCAATTCTGCAAGAAGTCTGTCTTTTTCCGCAAGAGTCATTGCGTTCTCTTTGTCGTTTTCCGCAAGCTTCAGCTTGATTTCCGCATCCATGCTTTTTTCAAGCTGTTCACTGCGTTCATTCAGAGCTTTGTAAAACTCCTTATCACGCACTTGCTGCACGATTTCCGAGTATGCAGATTCTTCAATGGTAATAGTTGTACCGCAATTGGGACAAATAAGCTCTCTCATCTTCTTCCTTTCGTCATTTGACATATGTAAAACGGTTTTTGCAGATATGCGGTCTGCATTTGTGTTATTGACCGGCGATTGGACCGTTTTCCGGATCAGGCCCTGCCATAGCGTTGAGACAGAAATCAAAACCGTGGCGATCCCGGTGGGGACACCGATTCAGACGGCCCTCTTTGTGTTCGGGCTTTCGCTACTGCGTCAGCCCAGGACACGGGGATGATCTCTATGGAACACAGTATACTGCAAATCGTACCGGAATTGGTTAAAAATGCGTTAAACTGTGAACTTTCAGACATCAATGTCGAAAAGCTTTGTTTCGTAAATCCCGGGCTTTGTGTTATACTCATATCTATGTCACACAAGAAAAAAACAAAAGAAAATTATATAACACAGGGCGTACTCACCAGAGAGTACTGCCTGACCCGTTCGCAGATCCGGCGCTTTCTGCCCGAGCCCCTGCTCAGGCGCAATCCGCGTTACAGCTCCGCCGCGCCAATGAAGCTCTGGCGGGAATCCGACGTAATAAATGCCATCAACAGCAACAAGGTGCTGAAGGCTTCAATAGAAAAAAAACAGCAGCGCAAGGTCCAGAGAGAAGAGGCGGCTCAGCGCCGGGTGCAGCAGGCAGACGAGTTCCTGAGCAGCTTTTCTCCGGAGGATCTGATCGAGCAGGGCAAGAATCTGGACCGCAGCTTTGTGCTGCATGTGGGTCCCACCAACAGCGGCAAGACCTACAGCGCCATTCAGGCTCTGGAGCGTGCCGAGACCGGGGTCTACCTGGGACCGCTCAGACTGCTGGCTCTGGAGATGTTCGAGACCCTCAACTGGGACGGCATCCCCTGCGATCTTCTGACCGGCGAGGAATACGAATCCATTCCCGGCGCGTACATCACCGCTTCGACCATAGAGCTGTGCGATTACACCAAGCGCTACGATGTGGCCGTCATAGACGAGGCCCAGCTTATATCAAACCCCTTCAGAGGTTCCTCATGGACCTCTGCCATCTGCCTTGTGGATGCGGCGGAGGTGCATGTGTGCATGGCTCCCGAGGCCCTGCCTCTGGTGGAAAAGCTGCTTCAGGCAATGGATGCGCCCTATGTCATTCAGCAGCATGAACGGCTTGTTCCCCTGGAATTCGGCGGGATCTTCGAATCTCTGGATGATATTCAGCCCGGGGATGCACTGATAACATTCTCCCGCAAAAGCGTGCTTGCAATAGCCGCCGAGCTTGAAAAGAAAAAGATGCCCACCAGCGTGATCTACGGGGCCCTGCCTCCGGCTGCCCGCCGGGAAGAGACACGCAAATTCGCGGAAAAAGAGACCCTGGCCGTGGTGGCCACGGATGCCATAGGACTTGGGATATCTTTGCCCATAAGGCGCGTCATATTCGTGCAGACCGAAAAATTCGACGGCAAGGGACGACGTCCGCTGACTGCCTCCGAGGTAAAGCAGATAGCCGGAAGAGCCGGGCGCTTCGGAAAATACGAGCTCGGCCTTGCCCTTACCATGAACAACAGTCTGCTCATCGAGGGCTCGCTGAACGAAGACGTGCCGCCCATAGAAAAGCTTCAGATAGGCTTCCCTCAGGAGGCCCTGGAATACGATTACCCGCTGGACAAGCTGCTTGCCCGCTGGGACAGCCTTCCGGAAAACGATCTGTTTGTGCGCTCGGATATGTCCGACGCGGAATTTCTGCTGAAAACTCTGGGCGATCAGAAGGGCAGATACACAAGGGAGATGCTTTACAGCCTCATCACCTGTCCCGTGGACATAAAAAACAGGCAGCTGGTGGATTACTGGCTCAGCTGCTGCAAGGACATTGCGGACAAAAGGCTGCTCAGCAAGCCGGATCTGCCCGAATACAACCTGGAGCTTTGCGAGACCAAGTACCAGGCTTATGATATTTATCACCAGCTGTCCCGACGAATTGGGCTGGAGGACAGCTGTCTCAAAGAAAAGGAAAGGCTTTGCGAAAAGATCAACGGCTTTCTGCTGACCGGCAAGGTGAAATTCGTACGGCGCTGCCGCCGCTGCGGAAAGCCCCTGCCCTTTACCAGCAGCTTCGATCTTTGCCAGCGCTGTTTTGAAAAGACTCGGAATTAGTGTGATATTTTCCCGAGCGGCAGAAAAGGAGCTCAATGTACGGAGCCCGGCTGCCCATAAGGGGTATATCTGCACGCAGGCTTCAGAACGAATGACCGCCCGTCTGTCCTCAGGGCGTATGTCTGCCTCACGCTTCCGGCTTGGCGCTCAGTATTTCCAAAAGCTGATACTTAGTGCCTGATTTCTCAGGCATTGTTTTCTACAGCTTTTTGACCAGATCGCTGAGATTGTCTTCCGTGTAACCCGCCTTTTCGTACACGGACCTGCCCCATCTGGTGGCTCCCAGCTTTGCCTGAGAGACTCCCCTTGCCCGGGCCTCGTCCTCAAGCATGGCCAGTATTGCCGTCGCAATGCCCTGCCTGCGGTATTCCGGCGCGGTGAACATGTTGGTTATGTAAGCGATCCTGCCGGACTTGTTTACATGGGAGGGCGGATAGGTGAAGAACAGGACGCCGCCTGTGGCCACTGCGCGATCTCCGTCCATGGCAAAGATCTGATGGATGCTGCCGTCCCGGAATCTCTCCTCGAAAAATGCCTTGAGCTGGGGATCAATGCTCTCTACATCGGTTGCAGGCGCACCGTTGCCCAAAAGCTGAGTCTTTCTGAAATGGCAGATCAGAGGAATGTCCGCCGCGGATGCTGTTTTAAAGCTGATATTCTGCATACGTTTACCTGATTTTATATGTTTAACTGTGAAAATGTGACCTCCGTCGCAATGGCATGCGCGCCGTTGCGACGATCACAAAAACCGTTCCGGCTTACGCATCCGGGAAACTGTCCGTCGCAGCGTGCCGTCGCCTGCTTTCATCTGCGGATGAAGGCACAATAATTATATATTTAAGTATTATTCCAAGAAGAATGATTGTCAACTGTAAAAGCAAACCATGAAGACCATTGTCCCGGATTATTATAAATCATTCAAATGCATCGCCGGAGCCTGCCGTCACAGCTGCTGCGCAGGCTGGGAAATAGACATCGACCCGGACAGCCTGAAACGCTATCTTCAGGATGATCAGATGGCTGCCCATATCAGTCTGGAGGGTACCCCTCACTTCAGGCTCCTGCCCGACGGGCGCTGTCCCTACCTGAATGATTCAGGGCTTTGCGACCTGATAATCGCCAAGGGTGAGGGGGAATTGTGCCAGATATGCGCGGATCACCCGCGTTTTCGAAACTACTGGACTGACAGGATCGAGATGGGCCTGGGACTTGCCTGCGAGGAGGCCGCACGGATTATTCTTTTTGCGCCCCATAGGGCGGAGCTGGTCACGCTGGAGGATGACGGAGTCCCGCAAGCCGCCGGTGATCTTCCTGAGGACGAGCAGTGGCTGATGAACCTGCGTCAGTCCATGATGGACCAGGTGCAGGGGGACGGGCCCGATGCTCGCCTGCTGGAGTATCTGATATACCGTCACTTGGCAGATGCTCTATACGACGGCAGGCTGGAGCAGCGAATTGCCTTTATCCAGCGCTGCTATGACGATATCCTGGATCTGTGGGAAGCCTCCGACATGAGCCCTGAAGCCATGGTCGAGAGCGCTCGCAGCTATTCTGCCGAGCACGAATATAATATCAAAAGCGAAATCGGTTAAGATCGGTTCTCAACGGGAAAAAGACGGCAAAGCAGCAATCTGTTTTGTCGCCTTTTGCGCTTGTTTGAGGGTAATATGAGTCCCAGAGGCCGAAAACAGGGGGGCGGGACTCACGGCAAGGCACTTGGGCACCTTGCATCCGGGCATCCGGGCAGCCCGGAAACACAAAAAATGAGTCCCAGAGGCCAAAAACAGGGCGCTGGACTCACGGAAAGGGAATTGGACACCTGGCATCCTGGCATCCGGGCAGCCCTGCAACATAAAATATGAGTCCCAGAAGCCGAAAACAGGGGGGCGGGACTCACGGCAAGGCATTTAGGCGCCTTGCATCCGGGCATTCGGGCAGCCCGGAAACACAAAATATGAGTCCCGGAGGCCAAAAACAGGGCACTGGGACTCACGGCAAGGTAATTGGACACCTTGCATCCGGGCATTCGGGCAGCCCGGAAACACAAAATATGAGTCCCGGAGGCCAAAAACAGGGCACTGGGACTCACGGCAAGGCAATTGGACACCTTGCATCCGGGCATCCGGGCAGCCCAGAAACACAAAATATGAGTCCCAGAGGCCAAAAACA
>JAZRXE010000090.1:0-25197 GCA_045600065.1 Anaerovoracaceae bacterium | reverse complement strand
ACTTCTAACTACTACTGCCTTAACAACGTCGCCCTTCTTTACAGTACCACCTGGAGTAGCATCCTTAACAGCGCATACGATGATGTCGCCGATGTTTGCATACTTACGACCGGTACCGCCGAGAATACGGATGCAAAGCAGTTCCTTTGCTCCGGAGTTGTCAGCAACCTTCAGTCTTGTTTCATTCTGAATCATCTGGTGCCTCCTTACTTAGCCTTTTCGACGATCTCGACAAGTCTCCATCTTACGTTCTTGCTCAGGGGTCTTGTCTCCATGATCTTTACCTTGTCACCGATCTGGCACTCGTTGTTTTCATCGTGAGCCAGGAACTTCTTGGTAATCTTCTGGGACTTACCGTAAAGAGAATGACGACGGGATTCTTCTACAGATACGACGATGGACTTGTCCATCTTGTTGCTGGTAACGAATCCTACTACTGTTCTTCTGTTGTTTCTTTCTGAAGACATTGCTGCATCCTCCTTTCAGTTATTTTGCGGCTGCCTTGAGCTCGTTTTCTCTCATGACAGTCTTGATCTTAGCGATATCTCTCTTGAGCTCTCTCAGCTGGAGGGGATTCTCGAGCTGACCGGTCACATGCTGGAAACGGAGGTTGAACAGCTCCTTCTTCAGCTTCTGCTCTTCTGCTGCAAGCTCGGCCTGGCTCATATTTCTGATCTTATCAATTTTCATATTACACCATCCTTACTTTGCGTCTTCTTTGTACACGAACTTGGTCTTGATGGGCAGCTTGTGGGATGCGAGGCGGATAGCTTCCTTTGCGTCAGCTTCGGAAACACCTGCAATCTCGAACATAACTCTGCCGGGCTTAACTACTGCTACCCAGTACTCGGGAGCACCCTTACCGGAACCCATACGGACTTCAGCAGGCTTCTTGGTAACAGACTTGTGAGGGAAGATCTTGATGTAGACCTCGCCGCCTCTCTTCATATATCTTGTCATGGCGATACGGGCAGCTTCGATCTGGTTGGCAGTGATCCAGCCGCATTCAGCAGCGGCCATACCGTAGGTGCCGTAGGATACGGCGTTGCCCTTGGTGGCGATGCCCTTCATTCTGCCTCTGTGCTGTCTTCTGAACTTGACACGTTTAGGCATTAACATGGCCTTACTCCTCCTTTACTATTCTTCTGCAGGAGCTTCTGCTGCTTCTGCGGGTGCTTCGGTTACTTCGGGTTCTGCGGGAGCCTGCTTAACGGGGCGCTTGCGGGGATTTTCGAACTTCTTGACTTCTTTTTCCTCGAATCTGTTTCCGCCTCTGCGATCGGATCTCTGGGGTCTGTCGCCGCGGTCGCCTCTTCTGTCATTTCTCCTGTCGCCTCTTCTGCCGCGTTCCTTCTTTTCGGGCTCTGCGGGAATGGCGGGAACCAGGTTCTTGTCAAGGACTTCACCTACGTTGATCCAGACCTTGACACCAATTCTTCCGTACTGGGTATCAGCTTCGGCAAAGCCGTAGTCGATGTTGGCACGGAGAGTATGAAGGGGTACATTGCCTTCGGAATATTTTTCGGATCTGGCGATTTCAGCTCCGCCTACACGGCCGCTGATAACGACCTTGATGCCCTTGGCGCCGGACTTCATTGCTCTCTGTATGGCCTGCTTCATTGCTCTTCTGTAAGAAACACGCTTTTCCAGAGACTGTGCGATGCTCTCTGCGGTGAGCTGTGCATCGCTGTCGGGCCTTCTGAGCTCTACGATATTGACGTTTGCATCCTTGCCGGTGAGCTTTGCCAGCTCCTTCTTCAGCTGATCGATGCCGTCTCCGCCCCTGCCGATGACCATACCGGGCTTGGCGGTGAGTACGTTTACGGTGAGCTTTCCTTCGGCAGCTCTTTCGATGACTACCTTGGATACGCCTGCGGCGTACAGCTTCTTCTTTACATATTCTCTGACTGTATTGTCTTCAACAAGATAATCAGAGAAGTTCTTCCTATTGGCGTACCACTTGGAATCCCAATCCTGAATGACGCCTACTCTGAATCCATGGGGACTTACTTTCTGACCCATTTGATAACCTCCTGATTACTTCTCTCTAAGGGTAACTGCTACGTGGCTGCTTCTCTTGAGAATCTTGCCGGCTCTGCCCTGAGCACCTGCTCTCCAGCGCTTCATTGTGGGGCCCTGGTTAACAAATATCTCGGCAACAAAGAGCTTCTCGGGATCTAATTCGAAGTTGTTCTCAGCGTTAGCCTTTGCGGAGAGAACTACCTTTTCTACCAGCTCTGCGCTCTTTCCGGGTGTGAACTTGAGGATGGTCAGTGCCTCTGTAAGGTCCTTGCCTCTTACCAGATCAGCGATTGGCTTCAGCTTGGTCGGAGACATCTTCAGATACTTTGCAACTGCTTTTGCTTCCATTGTATATCTCCTTCCTTACTACTTAACCTTGGATGCGCCTGCATGTCCTCTGAAGCTTCTGGTGGGAGCGAACTCGCCCAGGCGATGTCCTACCATGTCTTCGGTGATGTATACGGGAACATGCTTCTTGCCGTCGTGAACGGCGATAGTGTGGCCAACCATCTGCGGGAAAATAGTAGACGGTCTGGACCAGGTCTTGATGACCTTTTTCTCGTTAGCTGCGTTCATTTCGTCGATAGCCTTGAGCAGCTTTTCGTTTACGAAGGGTCCCTTCTTTAATGATCTACCCATTTACTACTATCCTCCTACTTCTGATTTCTTCTCTTAACGATGTACTGGTCGCTGGCCTTGTGGTTCTTTCTGGTCTTGTAACCAAGTGCCGGCTTACCCCAGGGCGTTACCGGCCCAGGGCGACCAACGGGAGCCTTGCCTTCGCCGCCGCCGTGGGGGTGGTCATTGGGGTTCATGACAGAACCGCGGACGGTGGGTCTGATGCCCATGTGGCGCTTTCTTCCGGCCTTACCCAGGTTGATGTTGCCGTGGTCGATGTTGCCGACTTCGCCGATGGTGGCTCTGCACTGCAGATCGATCTTGCGGACTTCTCCGGACGGCAGGCGAACCTGTGCGAATCCGTTTTCCTTAGCCATCAGCTGTGCGCCGTTGCCTGCAGCTCTGCAGATCTGAGCGCCCTTGCCGACCTTCATCTCCACATTGTGGATCAGAGTACCGACGGGGATGTTTGCCAGAGGCAGGGTGTTTCCGACCTTGATGTCTGCGTTGGGGCCGCTGTAGAGGACGTCTCCGACCTTCAGGCCTTCGGGTGCGATGATGTATGTCTTGGTACCGTCAGCATAGCTGAGCAGTGCGATGTTTGCGCTTCTGTTAGGATCGTATTCGATGGTCTTTACGGTTGCGGGGATGTCATCCTTGCGTCTCTTGAAGTCGATGATCCTGTACTTGCGTCTGTTGCCGCCGCCCTGATGACGGACGGAGATGGAGCCGCGGTTGTTTCTGCCGGCGTGCTTCTTCAGGGATACTGTCAGGGACTTTTCCGGAGTGGTGGCAGTGATCTCTTCGAATGTGGAGACAGTCATGCCTCTCAGACCCGGAGTTGTAGGTTTATATTTCTTGATTGCCATTTCTGCTTCCTCCTATTAGAGTCCTTCGAACAGTTCGATGGGCTTGCTGGATGCGGACAGAGTTACGATAGCCTTCTTGTAAGCAGCGGTTCTGCCTACGTTCAGGCCCTGTCTCTTAAGCTTTCCGTCGAATCTCATTACATTTACTCTTACTACTTCTACTCCGAAAGCTTCTTCAACCGCAGCCTTGATCTGGGGCTTGGTGGCGGTCATGGCCACCTTGAAGGTGTACTTTCCGGAAGCTGCGTCGTCCATGCTCTTTTCGGAGATGACAGGAGCCTTTATAACGTCATAAGGAGCTTTCATTATGCATATACCTCCTCAATTCTCTTTACGGCATCCTGGGTCAGGATCAGGGTGGTGTGGTTTACGATCTCGTAAACGTTCATCTGGCCAACCATGCTTACCTGCACGCCGGGAATGTTGGATGCGCTCTTGATAACAGTTTCGTCAACTGCTGCGGTTACGATCAGTGCCTTCCTGGCTGCGCCCAGGTTCTTGAGGGTGCTTACCATATCCTTGGTCTTGGGCTGATCGAAGCTCAGGGATTCTGCAACTACCAGATTTCCTTCAGCCAGCTTTGCGGACAGTGCAGAGAACAATGCCAGTCTTCTGACCTTCTTGGGAATGCTGTATCTGTAGCTTCTGGGCTTGGGTGCGAATGCTACGCCGCCGCCTACCTGTGTAGGATCGGTGCTGTGGCCCTGTCTGTGACGGCCGGTGCCCTTCTGTCTGAAAGGCTTGCGTCCGCCTCCGCGGACCTCGCCCCTGGTCTTTGCGGACTGGGTGCCCTGTCTCTGGTTTGCTAAATAGTTCTTAACGACTTCGTGTACTGCGAATTCGTTGGGCTCGATTCCGAAGATGCCATCATTCAGTTCGATGGTGCCAGCCTCAGCTCCGGCCATAGTCAGCATTTTTACTGTTGCCATTTGACTTCCTCCTTCGCTACTTCTCGGTCTTGACAGCGGTTCTGATCTTCAGCAGTCCGCCCTTTGCTCCGGGAACAGCTCCCTTTACGAGCATCAGGTTTCTGTCTGCGATGATCTTTACCAGCTCAAGGTTCTGCATGGTTACTGTGTCTCTTCCTGTTCTTCCGGGAGCCTTGTTGCCCAGGAATACTCTGGAAGGATAGGTAGCAGCTGCGAGACCGCCGGGCAGTCTCTTATGCTTGGAACCGTGAGTCATGGGTCCGCGTCTGTGGTGATGACGCTTGATGTTGCCCTGGGTTCCCTTACCTTTGGAAGTGCCGGTTACATCCAGCTTGGTGCCGACTTCGAAGTCTGCCACGGTGATGGTCTGGCCCAGAGTGTATGTGTCGTCAGCATCGGGTCTGAACTCTGCAACATACTTCTTGACGGGGATGCCTGCCTTGGCGAAGTGTCCCTGCTCGGGCTTGATGACTCTGCTCTGCTTCTTGTCCTCGAAGCCGATCTGTACTCCGTAGTAGCCGTCGGTCTCGACTGTCTTGATCTGGGATACCTGAACGGGGCCAGCTTCAATGACAGTTACGGGAATGACTTCTCCTGCTTCGGAGAAGATCTGGGTCATGGAGACCTTTTTTCCCAAAATCGCTTTCATTCTTTTTCCTCCTAAGTTCTTACAGCGGATTGGCGTCTGCCAATCATACTAAGCACGTTAGTAATCTATGTATTACCTTGGTACTTACAGTTTGATTTCGATATCCACACCGGCAGGCATGTCCAGCTTCATGAGAGTGTCCATGGTCTTTGCGGTCGGGTTAAGGATATCTATCAGTCTCTTGTGGGTCCTCTGTTCGAATTGTTCTCTGGAATCCTTGTACTTGTGTACGGCCCTCAGTATGGTTACGACTTCCTTTTCAGTGGGAAGAGGGATGGGTCCGGACACTTCAGCGCCGGTCTTCTTTGCCGCTTCGACGATCTTCTCTGCGGACAGATCCAGAGCCTTGTGATCATAGGCCTTGAGTCTGATTCTGATTTTCTGACTGCTCATTAAATATTCCTCCTGTTTGCCTGCGGGACTTCCCCGCGTTGATTTCGCACATTTCCGCTATGTCTGTACGAGGTATTTCTTCGAGCCCTGTGCCCGTGTATCCGGGATCTTCGGACAGCTTCCGCAGGCCCTGCGTTCGCCGCCTTGCGGCTTGCAGACCAGGCTTCCGGGGGCTGATCCCCATCCGCCTACGCGGCCTGCAGGCTTGATTTTTTAAGCTCTGCGGGTCTGTCTCCGGCTGATTTGCAACTCTATTTTCAGCCCTTAACACGCTGCCGTGTGTTCCCTGATTTCTTACTCAAAGCAAAAGGCGCGAGAACTCCTTCGCCAGGTTCCTGACCTGACAATTCTCGGCAGAAATTATCTGATAGCGCAGTAACTTTCTGCGTCTTTGCCGGATTTTCGGGCTTTTCTGCCATAAGGGCATAATCCACCCATCCTTAAGCAAGCCTCTAAAATATACATCGTTCAAGAGCGGAATGCAAGCAAAAAATGAAAATTTCCAAAAAAATTTTACAGGCTGCAAAACCCGTGTTTTCAAGGCTTTCGGGCAGGGCTCCGCTCAGCTTGTTTTTACGGTTTTTCAGCAACGGTTCCGGGCGTTCCTTTTATGCACCCGCAGCATAAAATTTTTCTAAATATAGTTGCGCACCGGGCCTGCGGACACTATTTGTTGGGGTGTCCGCATTCTTGTAAAAATAATTTTTCCGTGATGCAGCAAAAAAACCGCCGGATCCGAAGGCTCGGATTCGGCGGTTTGAACATTGTCTGAAGCAGTCTCCCGGATACCGGGCGAAAATCAGCGGGCTGCCGGCAAAAAGCTGAGGCATACCGTGAGCAATCCCACGGATGCCGGACACAGTCCCGTGCCCTGCATTACTGCTCTTCGGGAGGATTGGGAGCGTCAGGAGTGGGGCCGAACCAGGGGGTGGGCACCATTTCCTTGACCTTCAGCTGTGCCTGTTCGAACTTCAGATCCCGCCACTGCTGAGTGGTCATCTGGGCAGGGTTCTGCTCAACGACCTTCTTGGCAAAGGCGCAATTGTCCTTCATCAGCTTATATGCTGCAATGGCAAATACCTTGGCGGTGGTCACGTAGAACTCGTAGGGGTCGGTTATATGCCAGTCCACGTTGTGGCCCTGACCGCCAACGCCGCCGGTCTGGAACATCATGACGGGCATGACGCTGGACAGATCGCCGTAGTCGGTGGTTCCGCTGAAGTCCTTGGGCCCCTGATAATCCACGGGGGTGTCGGGGTCTACAAGCTTAAAGGTGTCGATCATCACCTGGGCAGACTCGTCTGTGACGGGCACTACGGGCAGATAGCCCGGCTCGATGCGGCTTTCGTAGCCTGCGCCGGTGACTATGGCTGCGCCTTCCACGGCGCGGTCAGCCATGTAGCACAGCTCGTTGATCATGGGCTGGGCCTGGGCGCGAATATCGAATACCATCTGGCATTCGCGGGATACCACGTTGATGGCGCTTGCTCCCGTCATGACCTGGCTGTGGAGCATGAAGCGGGAAGGCTGCCAGAGCCATTCCAGGGCCTCGCGCTGGGCATTCACGTTGTTCAGAGTCAGAGCGGCGGTCTTCTGGCAGTCAATGGCATGAGCCGCTCTGGTAGGATGGGAAGACTTGCCCTTGAAGGTGACGAACTTGCGGACCATGCCCATGCTGGGAGCGTTGCGCACCTGGCTGATGTGAGCCTCGCCTGCCGCGGTGTGATGGCCGACGGTCAGATCGATATCGTCAACAGCGCCTATCTCGATGAATTCGCACTTGCCGCCTACATGGGTGACCTTGCCTTCCGCTCTGAGCTGTGCCAGAACGTCATCGGGGGTGCCGGCTTCCTCGTTGGGAACACCTATAAACACCACGTTGCCACCCAGAGCCGCCTTGACTTCGGGGTCGGTGAGGGCGATTGCAGCGCCCAGCACGCCGGTCAGCTGCGCGTTATGGCCGCAGCAGTGAGCCGCGGTGGTGACGGGGTCTGCAAAGGGGTGGCCGGGAACGCACAGAGCGTCCAGCTCGCCCATCAGGCAGAGGCGCAGCTCGCCTTCTTCGGGCTTCTTCAGATAGGACTTGACGCCGGTTACGGCCAGTCCTTCCTGGGGTTCCAGGCCCAGAGAGCGCAGCTGCTCGGCGAACTTGCCTGCGGTGCGGTGCTCCATGTAGCCCAGCTCGGGATGTTCGTAAATGTCTGTACCGAAATCGATCAGTCTCTGTGCGTTCTGATCAATGATCTCGATGATCCTTTGTTCGATCTTGTCCATTGATTCCTCCTGGATATGTAAGTATTATTCGATCTCGTTTTATGCCTGCGCAGGCTGCAAGGCCGCGGCAGGCTGCTGTCCGGGCATCCGGCGAACCTTCCGGCGGATCGGATCTCGCCGCGGGCAAGGGGCTCTCCGGCAGGTCGGGACTGCAGGAACAGCAAATCATATTAACAATAATTAATTAATTTTGTCTATACAATTCGGCGGAAAAGTGCATATTTTTCAGATAAAAAGGATACACCCGTCCGACACGGGGTCTTCTGCGTACAAAAAGCCCGAAGCACTCCCAAACAGGGGTTTCGGGCCGTATCCTACAATATCTCGATATATGCCAGCATTCTGTCTTTGTCCCTGCTGCGGCGCCAGGAATAGAAAAGATCCTCCCGGCAGCAGGTGCACAGGGGGCTGAGGCTGATGTCTTCCACGCCGTTCAGCATAAGGAGCTCCAGGTTGAAGCCCTTAAGATCTATCGTATACTTGCCCGAAGGCAGCAGGTTCACATATTCGCCTATCCATTCGTCGGCCCAGTCCATGCCGAGGAACTGCATTGCCACATCCTCGTCCACCTCGAAGCAGCAGGAATCGATGCCGGGGCCTATACAAACCTTAAGGTCGCCGGGGTCTGTGCCAAAGCACTGCTCCATGCACGCCACCAGGTTTTCGGCGATCAGGGCCTGAGTGCCGCGCCATCCGGCGTGAACCAGACCTATGGCCCTGTGGACAGGGTCGTAGGCATAGATAGGAAGGCAGTCGCCATGGGTGGAGGTGAGCACGATGTGAGGCACATCGGTTATACAGCCGTCGGTATCCTCGATGTCCACCAGACCCTTGGGGCAGTCTTCTTCCAGCAGCACGATATCAGTACCATGCACAAGGCAGGGATGAATAACGCTGCCGCCCAAAGGAGCGACCTCTTCCAGAAGCTCATCCCTGCGGGCTGCGGCAGTGGTGCTGCGGGTGGTAAAGCCCGCTCTGATGCCGGCTTCGCCTTCAAACACTCTGATCTCGTCTTTTGTCTCTTTCATGCTTTACGCCTCTGAAGTCTGCCCGCCCTGCATCAGGGCCTCAGCCTCGGCTGCTGACAGGCCTCCGGCACCGGGCTTTATGACTCCCATGCCGTAAAGCTCAAGCTCGGGCATGAGCTCCGCAAACAGAGCCTCAGTGTCCGCGCCTTCTTCTATCTGCCCTCTGACCTTAAGATGCATGGACTCTTTGTCGACCTCGATCTCGGTCATCTGCAGAGGAGATCCGCCGAAACTGTGATTGGCGCTGCAAAAGGCCGTCACCTCCAGAGCGTCGTCTGAAGCGAAGCCTATCTGCTTTGCGAATTCGAACAGAGTGCTAAGGGCATCCTCGCACTCTATTTCCACAACAAGGCTCTTGCCCCTGGCGCTGCAGCGCAGAGGCTTGCCGCTGAAGGTGCGGAAGGCAGCCACCGAGGCCTTCAGGTCTTCGTACTCGCCTGCCCTTATCACCATGCGGGCCTTGCCCGGTGTCCCCAGGACGGAGCTTAGGGAAATCCCGCCCCGATCGACCGCGGTCTTGTTCATTTTTTTGGCTATCTCAAAATCAAATTCCATAGAGATATTCCGGGCCGATGAGGCCGTTCATATGGTCCAGAGCCTTATCTGCCCTGTCGGCATGGCCGGATCTGACCAGCATGGGGTCGGATCTGTAATCGCCCAGCAGGGGGATCACTCCGTATTCGTACTTGCCGCCGCTCAGGCTGATGCGATCCACCCAGAGGGGTATATAGCTGACGCTGTCAACGGTAAAGCTGTCGTCGTCCAGGCAGTAGCTGATCCTGACACAGCCTATCTCGCCCTCTTCGGTGCGGTACATGCCGCCCTTGCCGTTCTGACCGGCGCCAAGAGTCTCCGAGCGCTGGTTGGACACGAAATTGCCCAGGCTGTAGAACACGGGCACCTTTTTGATGCCTGTCTCAGTCTGAAGCTCAAGGATTTCTATCTCTTCGGGAACATGGGGATGAGAACCGAAGATCAGGTCCGCGCCAAGCTCTGCCAGGCGTCCTGCCATCTTCTTCTGCCAGTTGTTGGCTCCGAATTCGTATTCCTCGCCCCAGTGCATGTAGCAGATGACCAGCTTTGCGCCCGCGTCTCTTGCCTGCTGCATCTGAGCCGCTATGTTCTGAAGATCGCCCTCGTTGTCTTCGTAGCCGAAGGTATTGGTAAGGGCAAGAGCCTCAGAGGACATGGGGTTTGCCTGCATGGTGCGCTTACCGCCGCTTCTGGGGGTCTCGTAGCAATACGAAACTATGCCCACCTTTATGCCCTTGACGTCTATAAGGGCATAGCGGGGCTCATCCTCACTGACCCTGGCTCCGGACACCACCATGCCTGTGCTGCGCATGTACTCGACGCTGCGCTTAAGGCCGCTGATGCCCTTGTCCAGCATATGGTTATTTGAAAAATTGGCAACGTCCACACCCATTCCCTTGACGGCGTCCACCAGGGAGTCGGGGGCGTTGAATGCGGGGTAGCCCGTATACGGCGCCTGCCCTGTGAAGGTGGTCTCGAAATTGGCTATAGCCAGATCCGCCTCCTGAAGATAGGCAGAGACGCTTGAAAACCAGGAGCTGAAATCATAGCTGTCGGTCTCTTTGTTGTAATAAGAGTCCACCTGGCTCTTATGAGCCATGACATCGCCTGCGCAGCGTATATCAAGGCTTACTATTTCCGGTTCCTTGGGCTGAGGCTCGATCAAGGGGGCCTCGCCCTGAGGGGACTGTCCGCCCAGCAGCGCCGCTCCTATGCGGGGCAGCACAAAACCTACGGCCAGAACCAGTACGGCGGCAAAAACCGCAAGCTTTGTGATCGTCTTGCGGCATTTCTTTTCAGCCGCTCTTCTGGCAGCCCGCTGGGCCATTCTTGTCTGATAAGTTGTTTCGGTTGTCATTACATGTACAGGTTTACTGCTTCTACTCCTGCGATAGCGGGGAACTGTTCTTTGAGGACCTCCTCAATGCCCGACTTTACAGTCATCTGGGCGTGGGGGCAGCCAACGCAGTGGCCTTCCAGGCGAACCAGTACCACATTGTCTTCGGTCAGCTCGACGAATTCCACGTCTCCGCCGTCTCTCTGCAGGAAGGGCCTGATGTATTCAAGCGCTTCTTTGATCTGCTGTTCCATTCTGATCTCCTATTCTCCCCATTCGGGGCTAATGGTATATACCGGGGTTGAACTGTCCTTGCGGACCTTTTCTATTGTGACATCCTTGATGGGATCTCCCTGTGAATTCAGGCTTATACTGCCTGTGGCGCCCTCCATCTCGTAAACGGATTTGAGCTTTACGGCTATAAAGGCCGGATTGTCGGCAGAGCCTGCGTCCTCGATGCCCCGCAGGGCAAGCAGGTAGGCGTCAAAGCCCAGAGCAGCGGCCTCGGAGGGCTCGGCGTCCTGGCCGTAGAGCTTTTTATATTCGGATATAAAGGTCTTTTCCATCTGGGTCTCGACCTTGTTGAAATCGTTGTCCTGAACATAGAACACGCCGTCCAGATAATAGCTGCCGTCCTGACCGTAATCGGCCACGGAAGCGGGCATGTTCTGCCAGCGGCTGGTGCCTATCCAGTCGAAGGTATAGCCTCCGGCCTTAGCCTGGCGTATGACCTGCGCGCCCACCTGGGGACTGCTGGGGAAGAACACCGTGCTGCAGCCCGTGTTCAGAAGCCTGTTCAGATATACGGTAAAGTTCTCGGTCCCCTGGGGATATTCCACCACGGAAACGGAATACTCGTCGCCGGTAAGCTTTACCATGGTCTTTTCGAATTCCTCGATTATGGTCTGGGCATAGTCGTCCTCTGCCATTTTGAGCACAGCCGCCCCCGCCTGATCCATTCCCTTATATATATAAGATGCGGCGCTGCCGCCCTCGTAGGAATCCGGATAGCACACCCGGAAATAATAATCGTTGGTCTGGGTGATCAGCGGATTGGTGCAGGTTATACCAATGGCAGGCACTCTATTGCTCTTGAACACGTCGGAAGCGGCAAGGCTGAGCATGCTCTTGTAGCTTCCGAGCACCGCGCAGACCTCTTTGTCTATAAGCTCCTGAGCGACCTGTGCCGCAAGCTCGGTATCAGACTGGTTGTCTCCGTATACCAGATCCACCCTGCAGCCAAGCACGCTGCCGTAAAGCTTATGCGCCAGCTCTATTCCGGCTATCTCCTGCGCTGCAGCCTCTGAATCCTGCCCTGTGACAGGCTCGAATACGCCTATGCGAAGGCTGGGCTCGTCGGCGTCCCCTCCGTTAAAAAAGGTGTTATAAAAATTATTGTAGGTCTCGCAGGCACTGAGGCTCAGGCACAGGGCCAGCAGCAGCGCCGCGGTCAAAAGTTTTCTTATCGTCTTCATATCTGCATACCTTAAGCAGCTATTTTATCATCAAGGCCGCTTATATGCAAGAAGAGCCGCATCCTATAAAGGTGCGGCTCGTATGGCTCGTATGCTCTCTATTTCCAGAAATCCCTGGAAAACAGCACCGCTATGGTGAACAGCTCCAGACGTCCGCCTATCATTATGACAGACAGCAGTATTTTTATCCATGCAGGATAAAAGGCAAAATTGCAGGTGGGTCCGACCAGATTAAAGCCCGGGCCTATGTTGGAAAGGCAGGTCAGTATGGACGAAAAGGCCGTCATAAGATCCGTGCCGTTCAGGGTTATTATAAAGGTCCCCACAAGCAGTATGGCCATATACAGGCCGAACAGCGCGGCTACGCCGTTTAAGGTATCGTCGGAAACATCTTTTCCGGCCAGCTTGACTCCGGCAAAGCTTCTGGGCGACAGCCTTCTTCTGATGCTGCGGCGCACCAGCTTTGCGTAAAGCAGCAGCCTTATCACCTTTAATCCGCCGGCAGTTGAGCCCGCGCAGGCACCCACGAACATCAAAAAGATGATGACGAACTTGCAGGACGAGGGCCAGGGCTCGTAGTCGGTAATGGCAAAGCCTGTCGACGACACGGTCGAAGCCACCTGGAAAACGGCCTGGTGCAGGCTTTCGCCGAAGCCCTGATATGTTCCGGTGCGGGCAAGCATAAAGCTGAGGAAGCCTACGGAGCAGACCACAATAAAAAGGTAGGTCTTTAACTCGGGGTCGTTGAATACCTTGGGCTTACCCGTGCGCATAAACTCGGCGTAAAGGTTGAAATTGATGCCCGCAGCCAGCATAAACATGCTGAGCACCAGATGTATTGCCAGGCTGTCGTAATGGCCTATGGAATTGTTCCAGGACGAGAATCCGCCGGTGCCCAGGGTTCCGAAGGCGTGGATGACCGCATTGTACAGATCCATACCGCAAAACAGCAGCAGCACCGCCAGCAGCAGGGTAAGACCCGCATATATCTTGTAGAGCATACGGGCGCCCTCGTTTATGGTAAAGGATATCTTATCCATAGTCGGGCCTGTGGTCTCGGCTCTCATGATCTTCTGTCCGCCTATGCCCAGCATGGGCAGCAGCGCTATGGTAAGCACCAGAACGCCCATTCCGCCCAGCCAGTGGGTGAAGCTTCTCCAGAAGATCATGCCGCGGGGAAGGCTTTCAAGCTCTGTAAGGGCGCTGGCGCCTGTGGTGGTAAAGCCCGAAGCAGTTTCGAAAAACGCCGTTGCAACGTCGGGTATGGTGCCAGAGATCACAAAGGGCAGGCAGCCGGCCAAAGACATGAGCAGCCAGGTGCAGGCTACTATAAAGAAGCCGTCGCGCATGCGCAGCTCCGAATTGTCCTGCTTTGGCAAAAGGCGCACAGCCAGCACAGAAAGCCCCAGCATGGGGAAGGCACAGACTGCAAAGCACTTTGCCTCGTGGATCTCGCCGTAAACCAGGGATACCACCAGGGGCACCAGCAGGGATGCGCCTATTATTCCCATTACGGCGAACAGTATTTTAGTGATAGTTCTTTTATTAAGTACCATTTAAAGCACGCTCTTGTTTGATTCTGAGAGCAGACTCTCGAATTCAGCCCCGGCAGAAAGCATGGTAAGGAAGAGGACTCTGTCCCCTGCCTGTATCTGAGTGCTGCCGTTGGGGATGATTATCTGATGAGATCTGGTGACTGACACCACCAGCACGCCCTCGGGGATGTCCAGCTCGAAGAGCGTCTTTTTTGTGATGGGCATGTCGTCCTCTGCCAGTATCTCCTTGAATTCCGCCTGTCCGTTGATGATCTTGCTGAAGAGCACCACGCCGCTGCGCCTTACATAGGACAAGACCTCGGAGGCTATGATCTCCTGGGGATTGATGACCATTACAGAGGCAAGCTTCTTCATTATGGGAGCGTAGGTCTGACGGGATATCTTGGCGACCACATCGGGCACGCCGTATTCCTTTACCAGCATGGAAAGCAGCATGTTTTCCTCGTCGAAGCCTGTGGCTGCGACAAAGGCATCCATGGATTCCAGGCCCTCTTCCCTGAGCACGTTGATATCCGAAGCGTCTCCGCAGAGCACCTCGGCGTCTGCCAGCTCGGATGCCAGCTGCCTGCAGCGCTCCTCGTCGATCTCCACAATGCGCACGAACACTCCGGCATTGCCCAGCATCTGGGCAAGGAAATGGCCGGTCTTTCCGCCTCCGGCAATCATGACGCGCTTGATCCCTGTCTTCTGATCCTTATCCCTGACCTTGCCTGCGAGCCTGTACATGTCCTTGGAATGACCCACCGCGTAGATGGTATCTCCGGACTGGAGCAGGGTCCCGCCGTTGGGGACTATGATCTTGCCGTCTCTGGACACTGCGCCTATGAGCATGCCTGTCAGCATCCCGCCCAGATCCTTGATCTGCTTGCCCTCAAGGCCGGGCATCTTGGCTATGTCAAATTCCAGAATCGAAACGCTGCCCTGGGTGAACATGCCTCCCTCCAGGGAATATTTCTGGGTCAGGAACCTGTATATCTCTCTGGCGCAGGAATAATCCGGGTTGATCAGCAGGTCTATGCCGAAAGTCTCTCTGATGAAATCCAGCTGCTGCAGATGCTCCGGGGAACGTACTCTTGCTATGGAAGAGGGGCAGCCAAGCTTTTCCGCAAAGGCGCACAGAGTGATATTGCGCTCGTCTTCCTCCGTGCAGGCGATGAAAAGGTCGTATTCGCCTATGCCCAGAGCCCTGAGCTCGTCCACCTTAAGCGCCTCCGCCTGGACAGTATAGCTGTCCATGGAATTGCCTGCGTTCTGTATTCTTACCGGATCTTTATCTACTATGGTCAGCTTGTGACCGGCGCCCAGCAGCGACTGAGCTATGGCCAGTCCCAGCTTGCCTGCGCCTACTATGCATACTTTCATATATTGCTCCTGTTATATCAGCGGCAAAAACCATGCCTCCGTTTATATAGTATACACAGAATGTGAAATACTTACAATGTTTTATGAAGCTTGGGTGAACTGCCCGTAAAATAATATTTGCAAGCCGCTTCGGAAAACGGCAGTATCGACTCAGCCGGGCAGCCTCTCGATCCCTGACGCCCTCTTTCCGCTTTGCCCCAGCAGAGTTTTGATGTATAATGCCCTTGCTGCAATCCCGCGGCGCTATTCTGATCCGGCAAGCCGGCAGCCCTGCTCAAGGGGCCTTCATAACAAATAACGCGCAAGCTTCATTTCAGTGCAAAAGCCTGCGCCCGAAAGGAATGACCATGACCGAAAAACTGTATATAAAAGACGCCTATCTCAAAGAAGCTCAAATGACCCTGCTGCAGCTGGAGGACAGCCCAAATGGCATCAGGGCGGCCTTCGACCGCAGTCCGTTCTACCCGGAGGGCGGAGGACAGCTCTGCGACACCGGAACAATAGGCGGTGTCAGGGTCCTGGACGTCAGGGAGGACAAGCAGACCGGCATAGTATGGCACAGCCTGAATCCGGAGCACGCCTGCGAGCTTGAGCCCGGCAGAAGCTACACCGGCATCATCGACTGGAAAAAACGCTTCACCCACATGCAGCTTCACAGCGGAGAGCACATCCTTTCCGGCGCCATGATCAAGCTCTACGGCATAGAAAACAAGGGCTTCCACATGGGAGAGGAATACACCACCATAGACGTGGATCTGCGGCCGGACTCCCCCTACACCGAGATCACCGAGGAGATGATACAGGTCTGCGAGCAGACCGCCAACGAATACATCTGGCTGGACGCTCCCGTAAACACCTATTTCTTCGATACTGCCGAGGATGCCCTGAGCCTGCCCTGCCGTAAAAAGATCAAATACGGCGAGGACATTTCCGTGGTGCTCATGGGCGATGTGCAGGATCCCGTGGACTGCTGCGCCTGCTGCGGCACCCATGTCAGACGCACCGGCGAGGTCGGCCTCATAAAAATCACCCACGCGGAAAAATACAAGGGAATGCACCGTTTTTACGTAAAGAGCGGGATCACCGCCTACGAGGATTACTGCACCAAGCAGGATGTCGCCGACGGCCTTGGCAGAAGGTTCTCCTGCGATCCCAGAGACCTGGAAAAGGCCCTGGATGCCGCGGATCTGCGCAATCAGGACCTGTTCAGAAAATATTCCCAGCTTAAGAGCCTGTTTATGGCCCAGGCGGAAAGCAGCCTGAGAGAGGCTCTGGCAAAGCCCTTCGAGGGCAGCCTGCGCATATTCCGATATACGGACCTGAGCGCCGACGACCTTCAGACCCTGGCACGCAAGCTGTCAAAGGACATCACCGGGCCCGTGGCCCTTGCCGCAGTATCCGAGCACTGCGCCGTGCTCACCTCTCCGGGCACACCGGACTGCGGAAAGCTGGTCAAGGAAAACGCTCCCATCTATCAGGGCAAGGGCGGCGGCAAGCCTGATCTGGCCAGAGCCATATTCAAGGATGACGAAGGCCTGGAGCTCTATCTGGATCTTATAGAAAAGCACCTGAGATAAAGCAAGCGTGGCAGACAGGGTACGGTTCTCTCAGACAGGGGGCGGTTCTCTGTCTGTTCCTGTCTGCCTTCTCCTTTACAAAAAAACAAAAAAGTTGTATTCTAATTTGGTATGTATTTTACCTATATTATTATATGCATCTGCAAATAATATAACCATTTGGATTTCTACGGAGGAAAATTACACCATGAGTTCAAAACACCTTAACGGAATCCACGTGGATCACTGCAAAAACACCGCAGGCATGGCCATAGTACCCATGACCCTGCCCGAAAAGGTGTACATCCCCATGTCTCAGCACATAGGCGCACCCTGCAGCCCCGTTGTTGCGGTGGGCGACCACGTCAAAGTAGGCCAGCTCATCGGAAACACCGAGGCTTATATGTCTGCACCGATTCACGCCAGCGTGTCCGGCGATGTGGTAGGCATAGAGACCTTTATGTCCCAGATGGGACGAAACGACGTGCATGTGGTGATCCAGGCGGACGGCAAACAGGAAATCGCAGAGACTGTAGTGCCTCCCGTGATCAACAGCAAGGAGGACTTCCTGGCAGCAGTAAGGGCCAGCGGTCTTGTAGGTCTGGGAGGAGCAAGCTTCCCCACCAGCGTAAAGTTCACGGTCAAGCCGCCTCTTAAGATCGATACCTTTGTCATCAACGCGGCAGAATGCGAGCCCTTTATCACTGTTGACCACATGACCATGCTGGCGCACACAAGGGACATAATCGAAGGCATCAGAGCCGTGCTCAAGTGGCTGGATATCGAAAGAGCCATCATCGGAATCGAAGGAAACAAGCCCGACGCGATCAAGGCCTTCAGAGACGAGCTGGGAGATGATCCCCGGATCAGCGTCTTCGAGCTCAGACAGGTCTATCCCCAGGGCGCCGAGCGAGTGATCATATACGAAACCACCGGCAGGCACCTTATCGCAGGCAAGCTTCCCGCAGATGTGGGCGTTATAGTGTCCAACGTCAACTCCGTGCTCAAGCTGCAGCAGTACCTGGCAACAGGCATGCCCCTTGTAAGCAAGAGCCTTACCGTAGACGGAAATGCCATTAAAAATCCCCAGAACATAGAAGTGCCCATCGGCACCCCCATCTGCGACATCGTGGAGTTCTGCGGAGAGGCAAAGCCCATACGCAAGATACTGCTGGGCGGTCCCATGATGGGAAGAGCCATCCCCAGGGATGATTTCCACATCAGCAAGGGCAACAACGCCATACTTTGCTTTGACGAAAGCTACGCTCAGGTAAATCCCGAGACAGCCTGCATCAACTGCGGACGCTGCGTCAAGGCCTGCCCCATGAACCTTATGCCCACAGCCCTGGCCAAGGCCTGGGAGCACAAGGATATGGCAGCTCTGAAAAAATACAACGTGCTCAGCTGCATGGACTGCGGCTGCTGCGCTTATTCCTGCCCCGCCAGAAAGCAGCTCAACTTTGAGATCCGCATGGCAAAGGGCTGGGTAATGGATGAAGACAGAAAGGCCGCCGCGGCTGCAAAGGCCAAGGCAGAGGCCGAGGCCGCAAAGGCAGCGGCAGCAAAGGAAGGAGGAGACAAATAATGAGCCAGATACACAGAGGTCTTATAGTTTCCGCCGCACCTCATGTCAACAACCCCCAGGACACCGCTTCCATAATGAGAGACGTGGTGATCGCCCTGGCCCCCGCCCAGCTGGCAGCCATCTATGTTTTCGGCATCAGATCCCTGCTGCTGACACTGGTCTGCGCCGGAGCCTGCGTGTTCTTTGAATGGGCATGCAGAAAGCTTATGGACAGACCCCAGACCATAGGAGACTGGAGCGCCGTGGTCACAGGAGTGATCCTGGCCATGAACCTGCCCGCAGACTTCCCCTTCTGGATGGCCATCGTAGGCTGCTTTGCCGCAATAGTGGTGACCAAGCAGATCTTCGGAGGTCTGGGCCAGAACTTCGCAAACCCCGCAATCGTAGGCCGTCTGGTGCTCTTTGTAGGCTTTGCGACCCCCATGACCACCTGGATGATCACAGATAAGATGAGCCCCGTGATCCTTTCCGCAGCGGGAATCGACGCAGTAACAGGCGCTACTCCCCTGGCACTGTTTGCCAACGCAAGGCCCGTGCCCTCCAACATGGACATGTTCCTGGGCCTTATAAACGGCTCCATGGGCGAGATCAGCTCCGCTGCCCTTCTGCTGGGCGGCCTGTACCTGGTCTACAGAAAGGTCATAGAGCCCACCATCCCCGCATGCTTTATCGGCACTGTGGCCGTGATCGCAATGGCTCTGGGCTTTGATCCCATCTTCCACATATGCGCAGGCGGCGTGATGCTGGGTGCTATCTTTATGGCTACCGACTATGTAACAAGCCCCATCACAACCAAGGGCAAGGTCATATTCGGCATAGGCTGCGGCTTCCTGACCATGATAATCAGGATATTCGCTTCTTACCCCGAGGGCGTAAGCTTTGCCATCCTGCTGATGAACATACTCACTCCTCATATCGACGAAATTACTCGCACCAAGCTTAACGGTGTTCCGAAGGGAGGCGCAAACTAATGTCCAAGAAAGAAATGTTTGCTCCCACAGCTGTACTGGTGTGCATATGCCTTGTCGCTTCACTGCTGCTTTCAGTCACCTATCAGGTGACCCTGCCCCAGATCGAGGCCATAGCGATAAAAAACGCAAACGCTTCCAGAGCAGAGGTGCTGGCTGCCGCGGATGAATTCACCCAGATCACAGACGCGCAGCTTTACGACGGAGTGACTGAGGTCTACAAGGCCAAAAACGGCGCAGGCTATGTCATAACCTGTGTATCCAAGGGCTTTGGCGGCGATGTGACCGTCATGACCGGTATCGATTCCACCGGAAAGATCAGCAAGGTCAAGGTCACCTCGGCTGCGGACGAGACCCCGGGTCTGGGCCAGAAGGCCACCCTGCCCGCTTACACCGACCAGTATTCCGGAGCCGAAAAGGTCACCAATGACAAGACCGACGGCTCTGCCACCTACATTCAGGCCGTAACAGGCGCCAGCTACTCCTCCAGAGCCGTATTCAGCTGCGTAAGCACTGCTCTGCTCCAGTATCTGGAATTAGGAGGTGCAAATTAATGGAAAACAAAAGCAAACTGAGCATACTCACCAACGGAATAATAAAGGAAAACCCCATTCTGGTCCTGGTGCTAGGCACCTGCCCCACCCTGGCCACCACCACTCAGGCAGTCAACGGCATAGGTATGGGTCTTTCCGTTCTGGTGGTACTGACCTGCTCCAACATCTTTATTTCCGCACTTAAAAAGATCATCCCCGATCAGGTGCGCATACCCTGCTACATAGTCGTGATCTCGACCTTTGTGACCATAGTACAGTTCCTGCTCAAGGCCTACCTGCCCGCACTGGACAGCGCCCTGGGTCTGTACATTCCTCTGATAGTCGTAAACTGCATCATTCTGGGCAGAGCCGAAATGTTCGCCAGCAAGAACAGCATCGTTGATTCCGCACTGGACGGCATAGGCATGGGCCTGGGCTACACCATAGCCCTTACCCTGATGGGCTCTGTCAGAGAGCTTCTGGGCGCAGGTACCATTTTCGGAATGAATGTGACCGCAGGGATCATAAGCCCCATGAGCCTGTTCGTTCTGGCTCCCGGCGGCTTCTTCACCTTCGGCTGCATGATAGCCCTGATGAACAAGCTCACCAACGGCAAGGTCAGAGAAAAGCAGCAGAACAAATGCATGGGCTGCCCCGGAGCCTCTATGTGCTCCCAGGTTGAGGAAGGAGGCTGCCGGTAATGAGAGAAATGCTCGCGGTAATACTTACAGCCGTTCTGGCCAACAACTTCGTTCTGGTCAAGTTCCTGGGCATCTGCCCCTTCCTCGGTGTTTCCAGGAAGCTGGACAGCGCCATGGGAATGTCTGTGGCTGTTATCTTCGTAATGGTGCTTGCCACCGCCGTGACCTGGCCCATACAGACCTATCTGCTGGACCCCAACGGCATAGGCTATATGCAGACTATGGTATTCATTCTGGTGATCGCGGCTCTGGTTCAGCTGATAGAAACCATTATGAAAAAATCCCTGCCCGCCCTGCATAAATCACTGGGCGTCTACCTTCCCCTGATCACCACCAACTGCGCCGTTCTGGGCGTATGCGTGCTGAACATCACCGAAGGCTACGATTATATCACCTCCCTGCTGAACTCCTTCGGAGCCGGCCTGGGATTCATGCTCTCGATGTTCCTCTTTGCGGGCGTTCGCGGCAGGATCGAAAACAACGATTATCCCGAATGCTTCAAGGGCGTTGCATCCACGCTGATAGCCGCTTCCATACTGAGCCTGTCCTTTATGGGCTTCTCCGGTGTGATAGACGGCATCTTCGGAATGTAAGGAGGTAAATCTATGCAAGCATTTACAACTCCCGTAATCCTGACTGTTGTCATAGCTTTCATTTCCGCCGTGGTGCTGACCATAGCCGGCAAGCTCTTTGCGGTCCCCGAAAACGAGACCGCCGGAAAGATCAGAGAATGCCTGCCCGGCGCCAACTGCGGAGGCTGCGGCTTTGCAGGCTGCGACGATTACGCCGCTGCCCTGGCTGCGGATCCAACTCTTCCCTGCAACATGTGCAAGCCCGGCGGAGCTGCCGCGGCAAAGGCTATCGCCTCTGTTTTAGGCGTTGAAGCCGGCGATGTGGAAGAGATGGTAGCCGTGGTCAAGTGCTCCGGCATTGCCGATGTGACCAAGCCCGAAATGGAATTCCAGGGCAATCTCAGCTGCGCCGGAGCCAAGGGCTTCTTTGCCGGCCCCGGCACCTGCAAGTTCGGCTGCATAGGCTTCGGCGACTGCACCAAGGTCTGCCCCACCGGCGCCATATCCGTCTGCAACGGCGTATCCCGTGTGGACAGAGACAAGTGCATAGGCTGCGGAGCCTGCGCAAAGGCCTGCCCCCAGAAGATCATCGACCTGGTGCCCAAGAAGAACCGCGTCTATGTGGGCTGCAGCTCCTGTGACATAGGCAAGAACACCATAGCCGCATGCAAGGCCGGCTGCATTGCCTGCCACATGTGCGAAAAGACCTGCAAGTTCGACGCCATCCACATCGAAAACAACCACGCCGTGATCGACTACAGCAAGTGCAAGAGCTGCACCATGTGCGCCAAGGCCTGCCCGCGCCACATCATCCATGTGATCCCCCTGCCCGGCAAGGCACCCGTGATCAAGGTGGACGCGCCCCAGGTTGACAAATAAAAGTCTGCGAGTGGCTGAGCGCGCAGCCGGGCCGTCCGAGCACAAAGCGTCCGGACCCCGTGCAGAAAAGCTCCAGGCACACAAACCGCTTACAACATAAAAATCCAATCTTCATCGTCTATCGGCGATAAGCTAAAAGCCCGGATATTCCGGGCTTTATTTTGCGGAGGATTATCTGAAGGAGCCGTATATCAGGCACGATTTCGGGCCCGTGACAGTCGAAGATGGCTGCGTCTTTTTTATGGGAGATAACCGCAACAACTCGAACGACAGCAGAGCATTCAGCCTGATCCCGTGCGAGTGCATCGTCGGCAGGGTCTTCCGGTATATTACGCCTTTAGATTTTTCCGATTGATTGTTCGGGCCGGAAGCTTGACTGCACTTTTCTTGACAATTCCAAAGGACTGGCGGGGCGTCGGCGCTTAGCGATTGACAAGCCTATACACAGGCCTAAAGGGGCGCAGGCAATCGAACCCACCCTGATCGGAGCACTCGTATGCGCCGGAGATACGGTTGTTATTGTTAAAATCTGTTTACCGGAGTATACTTTATACATTATCACTTGACAGGACCGTAAGGACGGAAAGCAGGGGCAGAGACCCCGGGAGAACAATATGGCATCCAAGAACACCGTACGGATGACGGAGGGGCCCATCGGCTCTACCATAGTCAAATTCTGCATCCCCATGATACTGGGGCAGCTCTTCCAGCAGCTGTACAACACCACCGACGCATTGATCGTAGGGCGCATGCTGGGCGCTCAGGCCCTGGCTGCAGTCAGCGCCACAGGCAATCTGGTGGGTCTGCTGGTCAGCTTTTTTGCCGGCATAGCCAGCGGCGCCAGCATCATAACATCACGGTTCTACGGGGCCAAAGACCAGGAGAACCTGGAAAAAGCCATCCATACCAACATCACCATGGGTCTGGCAACCAGCCTGTTCCTGACCGCCGTAGGCCTGCTCTTTACCCCGTCCATCCTGAGCCTTATGCACACCCCCGAAGATATCATCGCCGATTCTATCCTGTATCTGCGCATCTTCTTCGGCGGCATCGTCGGCCTGGTAATGTACAACACCTGCATGGGCATAATGCGTGCCCTGGGCGATTCCAAGCACCCCCTGTATTATCTGGTCTTTTCGTCTCTGCTGAACGTGTTTCTGGATATAGCCTTCATCGGACGGCTGCATATGGGCGTTGACGGCGCTGCCTATGCCACCATACTGGCACAGTTTCTGAGCGCCTGCCTTGCCATGGGCCGCATGCTCCGCACCACCGACGTGTATAACATACAGCTCAGCAAGCTGGGAATGGACTTCGGCCTTCTTAAGATGATATTCGGCTACGGCGTGCCCGCAGGCTTCCAGAGCTGCGCGGTATCTCTTTCCAACGTGTTCATCCAGTCCAGCGTCAATACCTTCGGCTCCATGGCCGTTGCAGGCTTCGGCGCAGCCTCCAAGATCGAACAGTTTGCCCTGATCCCCATCAGCACCCTGCCCCAGGCCACAGCCACCTTCGTGGGCCAGAACCTGGGCGCCGGAGAAAAGGAAAGAGCCCGCAAGGGATCCCGCTTTACCCTGACCCTGGGAGCAAGCCTGTCTCTTCTGCTGGGCGTGGTCATCTATATCTTTGCACCGAAGCTTATGAGCTTCTACACCACAGAGGAAGCGGCCATCGCCAGCGGCGCGCTGCGCATCCACATCTGCGCTCCCTTCTTCTTCCTGACCTCCATCACCCACAACTGCACCTCCGTGCTGAGAGGCTCCGGACGCTCCACCATCCCAATGCTGGTGACCCTGTCCACCTGGTGCCTGTTCCGTGTGCTGATCTGCAAGCTGGTGGTGCCCATTATCAACCGCATAGAGGTGGTCTTCTGGGCCTACCCCATCACCTGGATGATGAGCGCGTCTATTCTGCTGTTCTACTACCTTAAGGTGGACTGGACAGTACCCAAGGAGGATCTTAAAAAGACTGCGTAATAATAAATCAGATACATATATTCACAAGGAGGCTATCCCATGAAAACAAGAGCAATTGCTTTGCTTTTAGTAATGTCTCTGGTGCTGTCGCTGCTGAGCGGATGCGGCAGCGCTCCGTCCGCGGAGTATGTTCTTTCGCCGGATAATACCGCTGTTACCACCGGCGAGGGCATTACAGTAGAGGCAGGCGATTACGTACTGGACGGCGAAGCCAAGCTGACCGTCGCCAGGCTGACCGAGGAAGAGAACAAAGACGAAGGCTATAAAATCGAAGCCTACGACATCTCTCTGGGCGAGCTGCACCAGCTGGATGATTTCATCACCATACGCATACCCTACGATACAGGCTACTGTGATGAAGGGCAGGATCCGGCCCGCTGTGTGGGAGCAAAGTATAAAAACGATGCCACCGGCGCCTGGGAGGACGTGCTGTTCCTGGTGGATGCAGAGGCGAAGGAGCTGGTGATCTACACGGATCATTTGTCCTGCTACGGCGACTTCTATGTAAAGAATGAGGGTAAGCGCAGCGCGTACATCACAGATATTCTCGATTCGGGCATGTCCATGGACTCCGGCAGGGCTCTGGGCTTTGCACGGAGGATAGCGACTGATGATCCCTGTGTCATGGCAGATCTTGCCGCCTTCGGGATCGAAGCGAGCAGTAAGTTTTTCGATTACTCCGACAGGCTGGACAATGCCATTACCATAGCAACTTTGGGCGATGTTCCGGACTGGCTGAGCACTGAGATATCCGGCACCAATCTGACGCTGTTTTCTGCCATAGGCTACATCGCTACATGCAAGAGCCTTATGGAAGCAGCGATCCACGATACCGCCGGAAGCGGTGCGGACAAGGGTGAAGTTCTCAATCTCATCAGGGATGTGGGCAGCAAGGTCACGACATATTGGGCTGAGCGATTCACTTCCTTAGGCAGCGGTGCACTGTCGATCGGAATGGGCGGAGTCCTCATCATCGACAAGATGCTGACCGCCTTCGCAGAGGAAGCGGCATCCACCAAGCTGGAGGATATTGCATATGTCTATCACCATTATAACGAAGGATTCACGGGCTTCGGGCATAAGCCGATGACCTCAAAGGACTGGCGGGCAATGGCCGTTGAGGTGATTGACAAACACCCGGAGGATCCGGAAATCGCCGTTACCGCACTTGAGGCCGGCTTCAGAAAGTACGCTTCGGAATTTTTCGATCTGACCTACGACCAGCAGGCGGAGGTCGCGGATGATACACCTCTTGTAACGGTGAAAAACATTCCCGATCTTACTGCGGCGGAGCAGGAGAAGCTGATAGATGAATATGTCGCTCACCTGAAGAAAGACGTGATGCCGGGCGTGCTGAAAAGCACTGAAAATTATATGGTGAA
>JAZRXE010000089.1:0-25216 GCA_045600065.1 Anaerovoracaceae bacterium | reverse complement strand
CAGACGCGGAGCATCGCCTTCCAGTACCAGATCCGGCGAAATCTCTGCCAGCTTTCGATTCTGAAAGTTGTTCGCAGGATCACCAATATATATTTCGCTCTTGCTATGATAAGCCGAAGTCCACGTCTTGCCGCACCACTTGGGACCTTCGATGCACACTGCCCCGAAAGCAGACAGGTATTCATCAACCTGCTTATCAATAATGCGTGGACGATACTCGTATTCTTTCATATTCGTGTTCCTCCTGCCGATTTGCTTCTGAACATATTATATTCAACTCGGTCGGATTTTACAATACCCTTCGGTCAGATTTATAAAATTTATCCGGCCTACTTCTGCGTAATCGTTCGGTCAAACAGACTTATAGTGCTGGGATCTGCAAGGCGATGGTCCGGGACCGGGGATAATGATACTCCTGCTTTCTCATTATAATATATCAAAAAACCGATTACATTTACGCGGATGCTCGTGTAATTATAATCTTCGCTCAAAACTATATTTCTTCGTTTGAACAAGGAACCGTCCCCTGTCTTGTCCCCTGTCTTGGCATTTTACGGAGGGTGCTTTATAATGCAGGTAAGGATCAAGACTTTTTAGACATTGTAAAGGCAAGCGCGGCGGAGAATGTGCCGGTCAGGTGAAGAAATAAGGAGATCTCAATGCATTTTAAAACCTTAGATAAGTCAGGGACTGTCAGCCTGGCGGATTATTCTGAAGCTCTCAGCTTTGAAATCGTCACCGAGAGCAACGGATATGTGCTGCGCAGGCTTCGCAGCTGGGGCAGCGATTACGGCGGCAGTCAGTGTTCGGAGCACAGCGAGGTGACTTACGAGGATATCATCCCGGAACGCATACTGGTAAAGGACGGGCACTTTTGCGGTGTCTGCATTTATATCGGTTACGACAGCTATAACGGCGGCTCGGAGAGGCATCTGGAAGAGGTAGTGCTGCTTGCAGACGGCAGCGGCGTGCATAGTGCCCGCAGCGGCTTTGATTTTTCCAACGATGACCATAGCCGGTGGGACTACTCGGATATCAGTCTGATGGATCGCATCGAGGCTGAAAAAGAGTCCGGCAGACATCAAGGATAAACAGCCGGAAAGCAGACAGAGAACCGTCCCCTGTCTTCCGTTTTAAGCGCTGGACATTTGGCCCCGGAAAGTTCATAATAACAATAAACATATAGTAATCATTGTTTTCGCGAAACATTGCAAGGAGAGTATTTATGTATCTTGAGAAGATGTCCTGGGCACAGGCCGAAGAAGCCTTCAGGAAGGATCCCGTAGTCATCATACCCGTCGGAAGTCTGGAGCAGCACGGACCCCAGTGCGCCCTGGGCACTGATTTTCTGGTTCCCGCCTATCTGGCAAAGCAGGCTGCCGATATGGACAATGTGCTGATAGCACCCACGGTCAATTACGGCGTCTGCGATTATCACATGAGCTTCCCGGGCACCGTCAGCATCGGTGTGGACGGCCTGACCCTTGTCCTGACCCGCATTGTGGAGGGCCTGATGAGCCACGGCGCAAAGCGCTTTGTGGTGCTCAACGGACATGGCGGAAATACCCCTGCCATCGATGCCGCAGGCCTGGCAGCCTATAAGAAGGGCGGCATTCTTACCGAGATCGACTGGTGGGTGCTGGTGGGCCAGATCAAGCCCGAATTCGCCGGCGGCCACGGAGACGAGATCGAGACCGAAGCCATGCTGGCAGTGGACGAAAGCGCAGTGCATCTTGAGCTGGCAAGAGATATGGATCCCATCAGCGTCACTTCAGAGATCTATCCCACTCATATCCAGAGCTTCAGATTCAAGTCCGGTACCGTGCGCATTGCCAGAGACACCAAGGAGAGCGCTCCCAACGGCTGGTTCGGCCCCTGGGATCCGCGCCATGCCACCGCGGAGGATGGGCAGGAGATGATGGCGCTGTGCACTCAGTACATCAGGGAATTCATCGAAGAATACCGCAAGTTCGAGCTGACTAAGTAGCCGGAGGCTGTTTTATGCAATTTGTATATTTAGGACTGATATTCGCCATTATCATGATCATAATGGCCTTCAAGCGCCCCTTTTACGAGGCAGTGGCAGGCGGTCTGGTGGCAAGCATAATCTTCTACCGCATTCCCCTGTCCGAGGTCGTGATCAGAAGCGCCGCTATAGTCACAAAGCCTGACAACCTGAAGGTAATGCTGGCACTTTACTTCGTGACCTACCTCCAGTACATGCTGGAGCGCCGCAATCTGATCGAGCTGTCCGTAAAGGATATGGACGGCGTGTTCAAGAACAGAAGGCTCAATGCCTCGCTGGCTCCCACAGCTATAGGTATGCTGCCCTCCAGCGCGTCCTCTTATATCTGCGGAAACATCGTCAACAGCCAGACCGCAGGCTATCTGAACGACGATATACGCGCCGCCATGACCAGCTGGTTCAAGCACACCCCGGAGAGCTTTCTTCCCACCTACACCAATACTATTCTGTTCTGCTCACTGTCCGGCATAGCGATCTCCACCCTGACCACGGCGGCACTGCCCATGGGTGTGGCCTCTATAGCCATCATGTATTTTATGTATCTTGTAAAGATCCCCAAGACCCCTCTCAGCGAGCCCGAAAAGGGACGCATGGAATCCCTTAAGGATCTGTTTTCTCACCTTTGGCCCATCATCGCCACCGTTGCCATCATTCTGGCCTTCGATCTGCATGTAGCCGTAGCCATCCCCATCATCATCGTGTGCGTTGCGGTTGTCTTCAAGTTCTCGGCTAAAGAGCTTACCGAGCTCATCACCGGAGCTTTCCAGATCAAACTGATCGCCAACACCGCTCTGACCCTGATCCTGAAGGAATTCGTAGATTATGCCGGCGTGCTGGATCAGCTGCCCGAAATAATAACAGGCCTGCCCATCCCCGCGGTGGTCTCCTTCTGCCTGATTTATGCCATAGGCGGTCTGACAGGCTTTGCGACCGGAATGATCACCCTGGTGACCCCGCTGGCCTTTGCCACACTGCCCGGCGCAGGTGTGGGCACCCTGATACTTTTCAGCGCCGTAAACCACGCATTCAGCCTTATATCCCCGGTGCATACCTGCCTGGTATTCGCAGCCGATGCCTGCGATTCCACCATGGGCGGCCTGCTGAGGTACACCATCATCCCCAACATACTCTATATGCTCAGTGCCATTGTGCTGTATGTCCTTTTGGACGTTTTGTAGATAATAAAGAAAGGGAAAAACTATGTACGACATCCTGATCAAAAACGCAACAGTGATCACTCTGGATGCTGAACACCACATCTGGCAGCCCGGATTCGTGGTGACCGAAGGCGACCGCATTGCCTTGACTGGCCCAATGGAAGCCCTGCCCGAAGGTCTCAGCGCAAAAAAGGTCATTGATGCAGACGGGCTCTGCGTGATGCCCGGTCTTGTGGATGCACATGCCCACGCAGGACACACTCTTACCAAGACCCTGGGCGAAAGCAACGATACCGCCTTTGCCGATGCATGGTGGGGAAAAATGGCTCAGGACATTTATTTCCACTACACTGATGAGTTTTTCTGGTATGCAGAAGGCGCTCTGGCTGCCGCAGAGAGGATCAAGTGCGGTATAACCACAGGCGTTTCAATGCTGGGAAGCACTCCCCGTCCCGACGATCTGGGCCTGCTGCAGGCACACTTTGACGGTTCTCTGAAGACCGGCATACGCCAGATCTCCGGCATAGGCAGCTGCGACGGTCCCTGGCCCAAGAAGCCCTGGCATTACAATGCCGACGGAAGCGTTACCGAGACCGAGCTGACCCCCGAGCAGATGGTTGCCAACACCGAGAAGGCTGTTAAGGAGCTTAACGGTATCAACGTCCGTCAGATATGCATCCCCACTCCCGGAGGCATGGGCTGGAATCCTGCCGTGGAGACAAAAGAATTCGCCGTATGGAAGAATTCCGAGATGTACAGGATCGCCAGGGAATACGACAAGCCCCTGCACACTCACCTGTATGGCGGCGGCATAGAGTTCGTCTATGACACCACACCCGAAGCCCTGAATCCCCGCACATCGCTGACTCACTGCACCGGACTCACCGAAAGAGACATTCAGATCCTGGCAGAGACCGGAGCCTGCATGTTCCACGGACCCACTACCCGCGCTAATATCAAGAAGCGCTGTCCGGTCTACGAGGTGCTCAGAGCAGGCGGCAACGTTGCCATAGTCACTGACGCCACATCCCCCGACCGCAGCTATGATATCTGGAGAGACATGAAGATCTTCCAGGTGATACACAGAGCCCACGATAACGATCCTCTGCTGGCTCCTCCGGGAATGGTCCTGGAGATGTGCACCAAGGTTCCCGCAAGAGCTCTGGGTCTGGAAAAAGAGATCGGCTCCCTGGAAAAGGGCAAGAAGGCTGACATCATCATCATCAATACAAAGCAGCCCCACCTGGCTCCCTTCGGCGTGATGCCCCTGCAGCGCGTGGTCTACCATGCACAGGGCGCAGATGTAGACACCACCATAGTTGACGGACAGGTAATGATGGAAGGCAGAAAGATGCTCTGCTGCGACGAGGCACAGATTCTTGCAGATGCCGAAAAGGCTTTCGATACAATGAGGCAGCTTCTGGGCAGCAAGTTCGATTACTTTGCTGCCTACGACGACAGCATCTACACCCTGCGCAACCGCACCATGCCCAGCCCCTATTAGGTATTGAGGGCATACACTGTCATCTGACCGATATGCCGCTGCATCTGTTTCGTGCAGGTGCAGCGGTTTTTTCAAACCCCTGCAAAACAGAAGGAGAAAGCATGCCTATGTACGATATCCTGATCAAAAATGCCGTCGTGATCACCCTGGACGAAGCGCATCACATCTGGCAGCCGGGCTTTGTGCTCACCGAGGGCGACCGCATCCGGGCCGTGGGGCCCATGGCGCAGCTGCCAGAGAGCATCGATGTCAAAAGGACGATCGACGCAGACGGGCTCTGTGTGATGCCCGGTTTGGTGGATGCACATGCCCATGCCGGGCACACCCTGACCAAGACCTTGGCCGAGAGCGCCGACGACGAGGCCGTGGATCCCTGGTGGACTCCCATGGCCGAAGACGTGTATTATCACTATACGGACGCGTTCTTCTGGTATGCCGAGGGCGCCCTGGCCGCCGCTGAACGCATCAAGGCCGGCATCACCACCGGTGTGTCCATGCTGGGCAGCACGCCCCGTCCGGACGATCCGGGCTTTCTGGAGGCTCATTTCGAGGGCTCCCTGAAGACCGGTATACGTCAGATCTCCGGCATCGGCAGCTGCGACGGCCCCTGGCCCAAGAGACCGTGGCATTACAACGCAGACGGCAGTATCACCGAGACCGAGCTAACCCCCGAGCAGATGGTGGCAAACACCGAGAAGACCGTAAAGGAGCTCAACGGAAAGCATCCCCGGCAGATCTGCATCCCCATGCCCGGCAGCATCGGCTGGGACCCTTCGGTTGAGACAAAGGAATTTGCCGTCTGGAAAAACCGGGAGATGCTGCGCATCGCGCGGGAATACGGCACCCCGCTGCACACCCATCTGTTTGCCGGCGGCATCGAGTTCGTGTACGACAACACCCCCGAGCTGCTGGGGCCCCATACTTCCGTAACGCATTGCACGGGGATCTCCGACCGGGAGATCGGTATACTGGCGGAAACAGGAGCCGTGCTGTTCCACGGGCCCACCACCCGGGCCAATATCATGTCCCGCTGTCCGGTCTATGAGGTGCTCCGGGCCGGCGGCAAGGTAGCCATCGTTACCGATGCCACCTCTCCTGACCGAAGCTATGACATCTGGCGGGATATGAAGATGTTCCAGGTGATCCACCGGGCTTATGAAAACGACCCGCTGCTGGCTCCACCGGGGCTGGTGCTGGAGATGTGCACCAAGGTGCCTGCCGCTGCCCTGGACCTGGACAAAGAGATCGGATCTCTGGAAAAAGGCAAGAAGGCTGACATCATCATCATCAATACCAGGCAGCCCCATCTTGCCCCCTTCGGGGTGATGCCCCTGCAGCGCGTGGTCTACCACGCCATGGGCGCAGATGTAGACACCACCATAGTTGACGGACAGGTAATGATGGAAGGCAGAAAGATGCTCTGCTGCGACGAGGCACAGATTCTTGCAGATGCCGAAAAGGCTTTCGATACCATGAAGCAACGCCTGGGCAGCAAGTTCGATTACTTTACTGCCTACGACGACAGTATTTACACTCTGAGGAACCGGGTGATGCCCGATCCGTATAAACTCTGATACCCTATGGAATATCAAGAACGATCGATCGAAGAATATATCCTCACCGGCACCGTGGTCCGGGGCAAGGGCCTGGGGCGCACGCAGGGCATGCCCACGGCCAACCTGAAGATCCCCGAAGGCTCCGTTCTGCCGCCGGACGGCGTGTACGGCGGAATGGTGACTCTGACGGCCGCGGACGGCTCTTCGGAAATCTTCGAAGGCCTGACCAACATCGGGACCCGCCCGTCGGTGGACGACAGCCCGGAAAAGACCGTGGAGACCATGATCCTGGGCCTGGACCGGGATCTGTACGGACAGACGCTGACTCTGCGCCTGCAGCTGCGCATACGGGACATCCGCAAGTTCCCCGGGGGTCTGGAAGAGGTGCGGCAGCAGATCGATCGGGACATCCTGACATGGAAGGCTTTTGAGAAAGCCCAAAAGGAGAAAGCATGATCAAACTCATTAAGAATGTTAAAATCTATCGGGACGGAGACTGGAAAGACAGCCAGATCCTGATCAGCGGCAGCCAGATCGAAGAAGTATCTGACAGCATTGAACTCAGCTACCCCGGCCTTGAGACAGTTGACGGACAGGGCATGAGGGCCATCCCCGGCTACATCGACCAGCACGTGCACGTCTGCGGAGGCGGCGGTGAGGGCAGCTTCATCACCCAGGTGCCCTCCCTTAAGCTGACAGACCCGGTCAAATCCGGCGTCACCACTCTTGTAGGCCTGCTGGGCACCGACGGAACCACCAGAAGCGTTGAAAATCTGGTGGCCAAGACCAAGGCTCTTAACGAATTCGGCATGACCGCGTACTGCCTTACCGGCAGCTACTACTTCCCCAGCCCCACCATTACCGGCAGCGTAATGGATGACATGGTCTTCATCGACGAGGTCATAGGCTGCAAGATCGCCATCTGCGACCACAGAAGCAGCAATATGAGCATGGAGGAGCTTCGCAGACTGGCTTCTCAGGTGCGCGTGGCCGGCCTGCTGGCCGGAAAGCCCGGCATCCTGACCCTGCACACAGGCAGCGGCGCGGACAAGCTGGGTATCATCTTCGACGTGCTGAAGAACAGCGAGGTGCCCGTCTCCACCTTCAGGCCTACTCATCTGGGCAACAAATACGATGATGCCATCAAATTCGCAAAAATGGGCGGATATATAGATTTTACAACAGATCCAGATGAGATAGAAAAGACCGCGGCCCAGGTGATTCAGGCAATGGACGAGGCTCCCGACGGGCTGGTCACTTTCAGCACTGACAGCAACGGCAGCATGCCCATCTGGAACGACAAGCACGAAATGATAGGCATCGGCGCCGGACGCATCAGCGCTCTTCACGACTGCGTCAAGTCCATGGTGGAGCAGGGCTGCCCTCTGGAAAAGGCTATCCTGCCCGTCACCCGCAACGCAGCCAAGGCTCTGGGCAAGTATCCTGTCAAGGGCTTCCTGGGGGCCGGTGCGGACGCGGACATCGTTCTGCTGGACGATCAGCTGAACGTGGACACCGTCTTTGCCAAGGGCAAGTGCATGGTATCCGGCGGAAAGCTTCAGGTTAAGGCTAATTTTGAAGAATAGGAACCATTATGTCATTTGAAAACGCAAGATCGTATCTTTCAGACCGGGGATACGGGGATCGCATACAAGTCTTTGATGTGTCCAGCGCCACGGTGGAGCTGTTTGAGCTTTCCGGTGCAAAGGCGTGGATAGATGTCTGCGCGTCGCCGGAATAGCAGCCGGACTTGCAATACGTCTGTATTGACGCGAAAGCCTGGAGCAGGGCAGTTTCAGCAGTATTTCTGCTGTTCTTAGAATGCCCCGGGGGCTTTCAGTACAAGCTAACCTCATCTTTCCGCATTCACTGGATATGAAATATACAAAGGACTGTGGAAATGCGTTTAACCGCAAACGTGCCAATTTTCTTTGCTCGACAAACTTCATTTCAAAAGCTCAACCCGGAACCAAGAGAAATCTTGATTCCGGGTGGGGTCCTAGTACAATTATTCTATGCAGTAAACTGAACCTCGACATCGCCGCCCATCTTTGCAAGTACCACGGTATATTTACCGTTTTCGAGCATTGGCTGTTCAAACGAGAAACGGTAAGGGCATTTATTGCGCTTTTCTCTTTTTCTTTCCGAGCAGGATCGCGGCTCCAGCTGCTGCAGCGGCACCTGCCGCCGTTCCCAGGGCAGAGGTCTTGTGTTTTTCAGCCAAAAGGCAGTAGGTCTCGCTGCTGTGCTCCATGTGCAGCTGCACATAGCTTCCTTGTTTTTCCGAAGGGATCTCTTCCCAGGCATCACCGGCGTCGGAAAGCCGATACGCCCTGATCTTCTCTGCTTCTCCTGCGTAAAGCCTGATGTCTCCGGGTACGAATTTCCCGGGCGCATACAGGCTCACCTTATAAAAGCCCGGCTCGCCTTTGGCAGGCAGCGGAGGAAGGCTGCCCTCGTCTGCTGCCTTTATATCGAGCACGGCATCCTCTCCGAAGCTGCCTCCGGCAAGGCCCGCGGGCCTGCCGTCTATGCTGGCGCTGCTTTCGAGCACCTTCGAAAGCTCCGGATCGGCGGCTGTCAGGACCACGTTTCCGTCTGCGAGCTCGGGTATAATGCCCTCCCAGCGGGCGGGCATATCGCTGCTTTCCGGAAGCTCAAACTTCTGTCCGTACTGAATATCCTTCTGAAGAAGGACATTCATATTCTCGTCCAGGCATATAAGCTTCAGTAATGAAAAATCCTCGGGCGCGTTCTTCATGGCCAGCATCTGCTCGTAGCTTACCGGTTCTGCCGAGCTGCTGTAGCTTGCTCCGTCTATGCCCTGAGTTCCTGTGGATACAAAGTAGTTCCGACTTACCGCAGAGGCCGAGGGACCGAGGTAGCTGTTTTGTGAGCTGCTGTCTGCCGCTCCCAGAATTGCGCCCCGGCGGCGTGCGTCTTCGGATATTCTCGCCATGGAAAGGCAGCCGCTGACCTTTTCAGCCTTGCCTGCTATTCCGCCGATGTATTGTTTTCCGTCGAGTACCGTCATGGAGCTGCAATCCTTGATGCAGGCACTGCTGCTTCCCGCAATGCCTCCCAGGCAGTCTGCCTGCTTGCCGCTGACGCTGCCTGCGGAAAAGCATCCGCTTATCAGACCCAGGGAATTCAGGCCTGCTATGCCTGCCCCGTTGCTGTTTTTTATGCTGATATGTCCGTAATTGCTGCAGCTGCTGAGCACCGCATAGGCGTCTCCGGTGAGCCCGCGGTTTTCTTTATCGAGCTCCCCGGAAAGAGGCTCTACGTCCATAGCTCCTGCAATGCCTCCTGTGTTTTTGCATCCGTCCACCGTGCCGTAATTGCTGCAGTCAACGGTTCGTGCCGCCCTTGAATCGGACGGGCGCTCTGCGGATCTGTCGGTGTACAGGCTGCCCTGATCTATCACATCTCTGATGCTGTCCGTGCGCTCGCTTATTCCGCGAAGCACATCCGCAAGCCTGTCCGAGCCGCTTTGAAGGTCCTTTTTCAGATTCTCCGAGCGCAGATCGAGATCCTTGCTCAAAGTGTTTATGATATCGTTCATTCTGCTCAGGCTGTCCTTCAGATCGTCGGTGCTGTTTCTCAGATCATCGTCGAACCCTTCGACCTGGAGCTTTTCGTTTTTTCCCTGACGGCGCAATATATCCGAACCCTTGTCGGCGGCCTTTTCCAGTTCCCTGCTCATCTTGCTTATATAATCGGCGGCGTTTTCCAGTGCCTTGTTGAGTGCATCGGTATCCGGAAGCTCGGCAGTCCGGCTCATGGCGGCTGCCAGAACTGCCAGGTCCTTGATATCTCCGGCGGCTTGAGAAGTGCTGTCAAGGCAGTCTCCCGCGCTTTTTGCCAGCTCTGCCGCCAGATCCTCCAGCGCGGTGATATCCTCCGGGCTCAGGCTGCGCAGATCGACAGGCATACCGTTGTCGCCGGTAAGCAGATCCTTGATGCCGTTCATGATCAGCTCCGCCTCGGACATAAAGTTTTCCATGGCTCCGCGCTGCTCCTTAAGGTCGCCGTAGGCATCCTTTGCGCTGACGGTATTTTTCACCGCGGAAAAGCTGATCTCGGCTGTATACTGCTCTCCGGGCACAGCTTTAAAGCTCCATTTATCGGTGCCCTCAGGGTTGACGTCGATACTTGCTCCGCTGCTGTCCTTTACGCAGGCAAGCTCCGCACTGCGTCCGGTATCCGGCTGGGCGCTGATGATCACCGAAGATCCTCTGGTTGTATATGCCGCGTTTCCGCCGAAGTTGCTTTTTATGCTGACGATCACAGGGGAGAATTCCGCCTCTGCCCTTATGATTCCGGAGGCGTCTTCCGGCAGGGTGTACTTGAGCCTTCCGTCGGAAAGACTGCTGCTCATGTCCTCGGCGTCTATGCTGATCGCAGCGGGGATATATCCCTCCGCGGGCACCATGGTAAACAGCACCTGATCACCGGGCCGAGCGCTGACCTCGGAGCACAAAAGGCTACCGCCTGCAGAGCTGCTGCAGACAAGCAGAGCGGATCCGCTGACCGACAGGGCAGGTGCCGTGACAGGCAGCCCGATGCCCCTGTATTCAAATTCAGCGCGTACTATGACAGCTTCGCCGGTATCTTCCGGTACAGGTGCCGATACTATGCCGGAAAAAGAGCTGCCCGCAAGGGCCTCCGCGCCTGCGCTTATCGCTGTACATTCATATCCCGGCTGGGGCAGAACCGTTATCCATAGCCGGTCCTTTGATTCTTTGACGATTATGCTTCCTCCGGCGCTTGTAACGGGATAATAGGCTGTGTCTTTGCCAAACTCTGCGGATATGAGAACATTGTCCTCCGGCATGGTAAAGCTGTATTTGCCATTGAGCCCGGATATATCCACGGGAAGCTCTCCGCTGCTGTCTGTGGTGCTGCGGCTCAGTGCACGCAGGCTGAAGCCCTTGTCGGGCTTTATGTATACGGTGACCAGCTCTCCGGCTCTTGGACTGAGCTTTGAGGCGCTCAGACTGCCTCCGGCAGTGCTTTCCAGCACCAGCCTGTTATCGTTTATATCTGACAGGTATCCGTCGCCTATGATCTGCGTATCCGCAAGCTGTTCCCTGATATCGTCCAGCTCCGTGCTCAGGTGCCTGCCGTATCTCAGGGCCTCGGACATGTGGTCCAGGGCGTCCGGAAGCTCGTCCTCCAGATAATCCAGGCGATCCAGCAGCCGGTTGGCGCTGTCTATGTTTTTTTCGGTGGTCTTGTCCAGGCTGTCTGCGGCGCTGTCAGCGGAATCGATGACATTGTCCGCCTCGCTGCTCAGGCTGCTGAGCCCCTCCGTAAGGGTATCAGTCAGGGCGTCGATGTCCTCTAAGGTCTTGTCTGTTATGGACTGCAGGCTGTCGATATCGCCGCTGAAGCTCCGCCCTGCGGAATAGTCTATATAGGGAAGCATCTGGCCTGCGATACCTCCTACATCGTCTTTGCCGCTGACACGCCCGTTGTTGACGCAGTCACCTATGTATCCGCTGCTGAGTCCGGCAATTCCGCCCACGTTTTCTCCCGAGCGCATGTAGCCAACTGTGCCGTCGTTGACGCAACCTTCTATACGGCCCCGGCTGGAGCCTGCGATCCCGCCGAGATTCCTGCCTGTTGGGTCTCCGGGCTGAAAGCTGTCCGGATCGCTTATGTCCGGGCCTCCTCTGTCCACCCAGGTGCTGTCGGCATTGAGTCTGCCGCTGAAGCTGCAGTCCTTTACCGTGCCCTGGTTTTTGCCGCATATTCCGCCTGCGTTGCTGAGGCTTTCTATATCGGCAGAGCAGCTGCAGCTTTCGATACGGCCTCCCTCCGCATTTACTGCGGCAATGCCCCCGGCGGTTTTTCCCGCACGAATGAGCCCGCTGAAGCTGCAGTTTACAATGCTTCCCATGTTGACTGCCGCCAGTCCGGCAGTGTAGTCGCAGGAGCTTTCCGGGCATATCTGCGCTTCTATACGGAGATTTCTGACTATTGCTCCCTTTTCTATATATCCGAAAAGTGCGCAGCTGAAATTATCATCAGAGAGTGAAAACCCACTGATGCTGTGGCCGCAGCCGTCCAGCACACCTGAAAAGCTCATGATGCTTCCAATTGCTGCTCCCTGCATATCTATATCGCAGCCCAGCACGAAGCTTTTGCCCCTGCTGAAGCTGTTGAGGGCGCATTTCTGCTGAAGGTCCAGAAGATCCTCGGCGCTGTCTATCACGTAAACGCTGCTGTCTGCAAAGGCAGGAGCTGCGGATGCGGCTGTCAGGCACAGGCTCAGCAGCAGGGCCAGGATGTTTTTCAGTGTAATTTTCGTTTTATTCATCGCTGTCGTCCTCCTCTGAACTTCTGTCATCTTCGGGCCGGGGCCCGGTCTGCTGCGGATGATCCTCCTGCGGTATGCAGTTTCCGCTTCTGAGCACCAGATCCGCGTCTCCCCTGATCATTCCCTTAAGGCTTCCGGTAAAATATCCGTTGATGTAGCCGCTTACCACGCCGTCTACCATGGTATAGCCGCTGAGCTGCCTGGAGCTGAGATCCACAGGCAGGCTCACCGCAAAGGATGTCTTGTCTATGATCTTGTCTCCGACCAGCAGCAGCTGGGGAAGCACGAAGAGCACCGCGAATATGGATATTATGGTTCCTCGGCCGGTGCATTCACCCACGCCGCATATGCTGGCCATACTGGTCAGCCTGCCTATCAGTATGCCTGCTGAAGCAAGCATGGTGCCGGAGGTGATTATGGTGGGGAAGGCAAAGTTTATGGTATCGGTAATTGCCGCCCTGGTGTCCATCTTCTGTTTGACCTCCTGGAAGCGGCTGGATACGACTATGGCGTAGTCTATGTTGGCGCCCATCTGGATAGAGCTTACGACCAGATAGCTCAGGAAGAACAGATAATTGCCCTTTGCCGCGGGCACTGCGAAGTTCATCCATATGCAGCCCTCTATCACAAGGATCAGAAGCAGCGGCATTCCGCAGGATTTAAAGGTGAACAGCAGAACCACAAGGACCGTGAGTATGGATATCACATTGACCACTATGGTATCCCGCTCGAAGAACCTGCAAAGGTCGTAATTGCTGGTGGCATTTCCTGCAAAGTAGAACTCCGCCTCCTCGCCGTAATGTTCCCGGACAAGCTCCTTGACCTCGTCCAGGAAGGCAAAGACCTCCGGGCCTTCCTCCGGCAGCTCGAGATCCACGAGCAGCCTGCTGAAATTCGGGCCCTGCAGCTGATCCTTGGCCACGTTTATGGAGCTGTTGGCGTCTTCTATCTCTTTTTCGGTTTCCTCGTCCAGCTCCAGGAAGCCTCCCTGGACCTCTTCATACAAAAAGCCGAACATGTCTATCAGAGCAACATTGTAGGTGGAAAAGCCGCTGATAAGCTTGGCATAGTTTTCGTCGTTTATGGCATAGGCTGCGTAGAGCAGGGATGCCGCCTCTCTGTCCAGATCCAGAAGCTCCGCAAATTCCCTGGCGTTGAGCCTGCGGGCAAGGGTGACTCCGTTTCTTGCCTCGGTGTTGGCTATGCCTGTTACGGATTTGACCTCTTTTCGGGCCTCCAGATCCTTGATCAGTGCGCTTTCCTTTTCGTAATCCCCGGCGGGGACCATTACCGCAAGAGCATTGGAGCTGCCGAAATAATCGCGTATCTTGTTGTTTATGAGCTGGGTCTCGTTCTTTTTGACCGTATCTATGAGAGTCTCCCCGTAGACGAAGGGACACTGGGACTGGTATTTGTAGGCAACTGCGATCACCAGGACGAATACCAGCGGCATTATCCTGCGGCTCTTATATGCAAAGCTTCCCGCAAAGTCTATGCGCGGCACCAGGTTTTTGTGGGTGGTCTTGTCCATGAGCGGAGCAAAAAGCATGATCAGACCCGGCATCAGGAAAAACACGCTTACAAGGCTCAGGATTATGGCCTTTATAAGCACGATGCCAAGGTCAGGCCCTATGCCGAACTGCATGAACAGCATGGCCGCCAGACCTCCGACGGTTGTAAGGCTGGACGCCGAGATCTCGGGTATGGCCTTGGAAAGGGCGATTATATCCGCGCTGCGGCTGTCCAGGCTGCGGTGCTCCTCTTTGTATCTGTTGCAGAAGATAACCGCGTAGTCAACAGACAGCGCCAGCTGCAGCACTATTGCTACGGAATTGGATACGAAGGATATAGTCCCCAGCAGGAAGTTTGAGCCCATGGCAAGTATGGCTGAAACCAGAAAGGTTATCAGCAGCACCGGGACCTCTGCAAAGGATGTGCAGGTAAAAAGCAGAACGGCCACCACGATTATCGCAACATAGACGATTATCTTGCTGACTTCATCTGCCAGTATGCGGCTCATCTGGTCTCCCAGGGTCGTGGACACGGACAGGTCTTCTCCGGAGAGCATTTCCTCAAGCCGCGCTATGTATTCCAGGCAGCGGGGATCGTTTTCGTCATGGATGAAGGTGACGTTTATAAGGGCGGAGAAATTGCTGTAGTGAGAGCCTGTGTCGTCGAACTGAACCAGCGAGACATAGGGAAGCTCGGATATTTCCTCTGCTATGATGTCTGCCCTGGCAAAGCTGATGTTTTCTATCATAAGCTTGCAGCTGCCGTAGGTTATGAATTCCCGGCGCATCACGTCCAGGCCCTGCCTGGTCTCGCTGGTTTCGGGCAGATAGGCGGTAATGTCGTTTTCGACCTTGACCTGAGTGAGCCCCACAATGCTTGCGATTATCAGCAGGCCGAATATCAAAAAGAACAGGCTTCGCTTGTCTACTATGAATGCCGCCAGCTTGACTATGAATTTCTGATCGTTGTCCTTTTCCTGCATTGGTATTTCCTTGTTTATATGTGTAAAATGTATTTACATTAAAAGCTGATTTATATTATAATGAACAAGTGTTGATTAGTAAACAGGTGTTCATAAAATACTTGAAAAACATATATTTAAGGTACAGATATGCCGGAAGAAAACCATGACAGAAGAATAATCAGATCAAAAAGGCTGCTCAAGGAGGGACTTCTTGCCCTTATGGAGAAAAAGAGCTTTAAGGATATCACCGCAAAGGATATCTCTAGCCAGGCAGAGCTCAACAGGGGGACCTTCTATCTTCATTACGGAGATACGGCGGAGCTGCTTGGGAGCATAGAGGACGATATCGTAAATCATATCCAGTCCATAATAGACGAGCATATAGACGAGGTGGAGCAGTCGGATTCCCTTGCGCCCGTGCTGGATGTGCTGATAGACGAGATCATCAGCAACCGCAAGACCGTGCATCTGCTGCTTCAAAACGGAGACGTGTCCTCGCTGTTCGAAAAGCTTCGCCTGCTGGTCTATAAAAACGGCGATGGCATAGTACGCCGCAAATTCAGCTTCAACACTCAGGCTCAGGTGGATTATTATCTGAGCTTTGTATCCTTCGGGCTTGTGGGCATAATAAAGCTCTGGTTCCAGTCGGACATGGGCTTCCCCAAGGAGAGGCTTATAGACTATGCCTCTGAGCTTTGCATAAGGGCTTCTTCCGCGGTGCTGGACGCAGAGTGACGGGCTGCCGGTGTGTCAGCAATACTCTGCGCATGGAGCTGAATAAAAAAACCGTATACTTTATGCCTATAAGGTGTAGAATATCAGTAATTAATTAAAGTGCGGATTCGCGGTACTGATGCCTGCGGATCTGCAGGCATTTCGGAGGAAATAACATGAAAAACAAATCCATGCGCCGGGGAATGGCAGTGCTTCTTGCGGCTGCAATGCTTCTGGCAAACATTTCGGCAGTCTTTGCCGGTTCCTTCTCTGATGTTGCAGAAGGCTCCTGGTACGAAGAAGCCGTGGAGTACTGCCTGGCCAACGGCCTTCTTTCAGGCTCTGACGGCGGCTTTGCCCCCGGCGGTACCGTCACCAGGGAACAGTGCGTTCAGGCTCTGTTCAATCTCAGCGGTGCTCAGGCAGGCGAATTCAAGTCCCTGTTCTCTGATGTGACCGAGTCAGACTGGTATGCTGACGCAGTTGTCTGGGGATCCGAAAACCGGATCGTAGACGGCATGGGCGAAGGCCTGTTTGGCTCAGGCAAGGCTGTCACCCGCGAGCAGATGGTCACCTTCCTTTACCGCTACGCAGCTCCCGAAGCCGCGGACACGGATCTGAGCGTATTTGCAGACGCCGGACAGGTCAGCAGCTGGGCTGAGGACGCTGTCAAATGGGCTGCAGCCAAGGGTATAGTAAACGGCAAGGACGGCGCAGACGGCAGCAAGCTTCTTGCTCCCAAGTCTCCCATGAAGCGCTCCGAGCTTGCCACCGTGATGATGAACTTCCATCAGCTCGTCACGGAAAAGAAGCTCACCGGCAAGGTGGTATCCAATGCCGCCAACATGCTCAAGTATGCAAATATCGAGGTCAATATCCCCGCAGACGATTTCCTGAAGGTATTCCCGCTGGGCACCGTCGTGACTGTGGATGTGGAAGGCGTAGGCACCTATAACCTGCCCGTATGCGCCGCTTACGATGATGTAGACGCAGGCGAGAACCTGCTGCGCGCCGCTGCCGGCAAAAACTGCGTAGTCCTTGCTACCAACTACGGCCAGCTGGCTGTGGACGCCGGTCTGGTAGAGAACGCTCCCGAAGGCTCCGAGACCACCTTCGTAGTCAAGGAAGGCGTGGAGTTCCCCATCAATGTCACCATTTCCGAGCGCAAGCTCACCGGCAAGGTGGTCTCCACCGCTGCCAACATGCTCAAATATGCAAATATCGAGATCAACATCCCTGCAGACGACTTCCTGAAGGTCTTCCCGCTGGGCACCGTCGTGACCGTTGATCTGGAAGGCATCGGCAGCTACAATCTGCCCGTATGTGCCGCTTACGATGATGTAGACGCAGGCGAGAATCTGCTGCGTGCAGCCGCCGGCAAGAACTGTGTGGTCCTTGCCACCAACTACGGCCAGCTGGCTGTGGACGCCGGTCTGGTAGAGAACGCTCCCGAAGGCTCCGAGACTACCTTCGTAGTCAAGGAAGGCGTGGAGTTCCCCATCATCGCCACCATCACCGAAAAGCCGACCAGTCTGACCGGCGCTGTGATCGCAGACGGAGCAGACATGCTCAAATACGGTCATATCGACATCGATATCCCCGCGGACGATTTCCTGAAGGTCTTCGCCCTGGGCGATCAGGTCAAAGTAGCTCTGGACGGATATGGCGGCTATGTGGTGCCCGTATGCGCCAGTTACGATGACGTTGCCGCCGGTGAAGCTCTGCTGCGCGCCGTTTCCGGAAAGGATTACGTGATCCTGGCCATCAATTACGGTCAGATCGCTCTGCAGGAGGATCTGGTAGAGAAGACCCCCGAAGGCTCTGCCACCGCTTATGCCCTGAAGGAAGGCGTCCAGATGCCTATCGGCGTCACCTTCACTCTGGAGGGCTCCGGTTCTGCCGAGAATCTCATCGGCAGCTTGATCCGCACTGATGTGCGCGAGGAGTATGCAGGCCTTACCGATGCTCAGTTCGCAAACTTCCGCGAAGTAAAGGTCAGCGGGCTTAAGGACGGAGTGCTTTACCGCAGCTCCAGCCCCATCAATCCCGAGATCGGCAGAAACAGCTTTGCCGATGCGGCAGCAAAGTCGGCCGGAGTAAAGACCTTTGTAAACCTGGCCGATACAGAGGCTGAAGCTACCTCCTATCCCGGCTACAAGGACAGCTATTATTCCGCACAGAACCATATCTTCCTGGGTCTTCCCGCAGCGTTCACCACTGGCGCCTTCCAGGCAGGACTTGCAGAGGGCTTCCGCTTCATGATCAGCAATGACGGGCCTTATCTTGTTCACTGCACAGAGGGCAAGGACAGGGCGGGTCTTACCGCGGCGATCCTCGAATGCCTGGTAGGCGCAAGCTACGACGAGGTCATGGATGACTACGCAATTACCTACACCAATTACTATTCTGTAGAAAACGGTGCCAAGAGAGATCTTACCGAAGAAGAGCTCCAGGCCTGCAAGGATGTTATCGCAGCCAACCTCAAGCTGGCTTTCGGTACCGAAGTAGGTCCTGAGACCGACCTTGCCGCAGCCGCAGCAGCTTACATGAGCGCCATCGGCCTCAGCGACGAAGAAACTGCAGCTCTCAAGGCAAAGCTCAGCAAATAGGCAGATCGCAAGACTGCTGACTGATCGCATTCCCGAACCGGGCGACGCTGTTGTCCGGAAAGAATGCCGGAGATTCTGATCATTCAGGTTCCCGGGATCAGTCAGATGTGCTTTTATCCTATGCCTCAGATCTTTCTGAACTTAAGACCCTTCAGCTTTACTTTGCTGAGGGGTCTTGTTTGTCTGCAGTGCGAATAAGTTCAGCTATCCGCTTGCGCCTTCCGCTCCCGCTGCAGGCGGCTATGGATCAGGTAGCCATGTAAGCCGCCTTCCGCTCCCGCTTGCGACGGCCCCTTGCGGACAGCCGCTGCTTACCTGCACGTGAGTCCCGGAGGCCTGTTTTGGTGCTTTGGGACTCATATTTGTGTTGTTGGGTGGTGCAGGGCCTGGTCTTTTGGCTGTGTGGACGCCCTTGCGTGAGTCCCGGAGGCCTGTTTTGGTGCTTTGGGACTCATATTTGTGCTGTAGAGGAGGCCCAGCACGGGTCCTTCTGGCTGTGTGGACGCCCGTGCGTGAGTCCCGGAGGCCTGTTTTGGTGCCCTGGGACTCATATTTGTGCTGTAGAAGCAGATCAGAGCGGGGCTTTACGACTATCTGAATGCCCGCGCCTTTCGATTGGCAAATGTTATCGAAAATTGAGCAATGGCTACGGCTGCGATATTTGCAACAGCCATATTTTATCGCAAAAAAACTGTTGACAGTGTACTATTTGTGGTAGTACACTTATAGCACAAAGGAGGTAAGGGATGTTTCAGCTGGATTATAAAAGCAGATTATCTATATATGAGCAGATAATCAACGGATTCAAAGAGATGATAGTCAGCGGCGAAATGAGCCCCGGAGACAAAATGCCCTCTGTGCGGGAGCTTTCCACCAGGCTTACCGTCAATCCCAACACCATACAGAAGGCTTATTCGGCTCTGGAAGTTCAGCAGTGGATATACACGGTCAGCGGCAGGGGAAGCTATGTAAGTGATACTGTCCACAAGGCCGACAGGACGGAGTTGGATAAGCTGATGGCTAAAACGGCAAAAATTATCGATGAGATGCTCTATCTGGGTGCAGACCCGGAAGAAGTCACAAAGGAGATCACGGATTTGATCAGAGAAAGGAGGATGGCAAGATGATAGAAGTCAAGGGTCTTACAAAGCAGTTCGACGGCTTTACGGCGCTCAAGGATCTGGACCTGCATGTGAATACGGGTTCCATTTACGGGCTCATAGGAGTCAACGGCTCGGGCAAGACCACTCTCATCAAGCACCTCACAGGGGTACTCCGTCCGGACAGCGGACATATACAGTTCGACGGGGAGGATGTTTACGACAACATCTACATCAAGGAGCGTACGGGCTACATACCCGATGACCTTTATTTTTTCAATACTTACAACCTGCAGAACATGTCTGCGTTTTACAAAAAGCTCTATCCGGAATGGAATCAGGCACGCTTTGAAGCCATGATAGAAGATTTCGGTCTGGACAAAAAACGCAAGATCGGCAAGTTCTCCAAGGGCATGCAGAAGCAGGCGGCATTTGCCCTGATAATGAGCACCATGCCTCAGTACCTTATACTGGACGAGCCCATAGACGGCCTGGATCCTCTGGTAAGGCGCAAGGTGTGGAATTACGTGGTGGAGGACGTGGCAGAGCGCCATACCACGGTACTTGTGTCCTCGCACAATCTGAGGGAAATGGAAGGCATCTGCGATTCCATAGGCATTTTGTTCAAAGGGGAAATGAAGCTGGAAGGAGATCTGGAGGATCTCAAGGAATACGTTAGGAAGGCTCAGGAGAAGTACGGCGGGACCGACGGTCTGCCGCTCACTCTGGAGGAGGTCTTCTTTTATGAAATGGCAGAGGAAGGGGGCGCGATCAATGAAAAATAACAAGCTTTTCTCTGTACCGATGTTCATGGAAAACATCAGGCGCTACTGGGTGATATCCCTGTGCCTGACCATGCTGTATCTGGTCAGCGGTCCCATGCTCATTCCTCTCAACGATTACGATGTTTATCTTGTCAGAAACGTGCTCAATGAGCTGAATCCCGGATTCCTGCTGCTGCAGCTGGCTCTGCCTCTGTGGGCGGCAGTGTGCGTGTATTCATACCTGCACAAGACTCCCAGCACAGGGGTCATGCATTCCATGCCCTTCAGCAGGGGCGAGCTGTTCACCACAAGCTATGTGTCGGGCCTTGTGCTGGCGCTGGCTCCCGTGGCCGTGGCTGCGCTGTATATGCTTGCCATAAAGCAGCCGGTATTCGTAACGGAAACAATCTACAGCGAATCTTCATTATATCCGGACATCGTCAACACCGGCGAAGACCTGTTCACTGCAGGGGCGGTGCTGCGCTTTGCAGGACGCAACATGCTGGTCATAGCCTACAGCTATACCATATCTGCGCTTGCGGCGGTCATCTGCGGCAATTCGCTGATACACTTCCTGACAGCCTGCGGACTCAATCTGCTGGCACCTGCGCTGGCTCTGCTGGCAATGCTGTATTGTGACTGCTATCTTTACGGAATCGACGGCTCCAAGCTTCTTGGGGATATGTGCCTGCGCCTGCATCCCTATCTGAACGTATTGGAAAACGGCGGCAATTTTGAAAACAATGCTTCCATAGCTGCCTATGTTGCCGTGATCGTGCTGGTCTTTGCCGCGGCCTATGTGCTCTATCAGCGAAGACCCATGGAAAAAGCCGGAGACAGCTATGTATTTGACCTCGCCGGAAAGATCATAGGAGTGCTCATAGTGCTGTTTGCAGCCAGCCTGTTCGGAATGCTGTTTATGGATATCATGGGCAATCTAGGATACTTCATAGGCGGCGCGGTAAGCTTTGTCATCGCCCAGATGATAATAAGGCGCAGCACCAGGATATTCGATAAGGAAAGCCTTAAGCCTCTGATCATATGCACCCTTTGCATGGTGCTTGCGGCAGGGAGCTTTATGGGTGACTGGCTCGGGCTGGAAAGAAAGGTCCCCTCTGCGGACAGTGTAAAATCCGCCTATCTGGATTATTACAGCTTCTACGGCGACGGAGCGATCAATATCAAGGATCGCTCCAACATAGAGAATCTTACGGCTGCTCACAGAGAGATCCTGGATTATTCCGGAGAGTTCCGGGATTACAGATATGCAGGCTTTGACGAGGAAAAAGGCTGGACCTATGTCACCATTGAATATGTCCTGACAGACAATTTGAGCATGCACAGGGAATACAACGTTCCCGTGGATCTTTGCAATAAATCCGAAAATCTGCGTGCCATAATGCTTTCCGAGGAGGGCCGCTACTACACGGACGATCTTGCTGCCATGGATGTGGACGATCTTGTTATAAACTTTGAGACCTACGGGTACGCGCTGACCTTCGAGGATCGCTATGTGGATGTGTACAGCCTGGATTACGGCGAATATGAGAGCGCCAATGCCAACAGACTGTACGGTCTGGATCTGAGCAATATTGATTCCTCGCTCAAGCAGAAGCTGATCCGGGCTGTGATAGATGACATAGCCGAGCTGCCTCAGCGCAGATGCTCCAGTCTGGGCGAGGGCGTGGAAGCCTGCGGCAACCTGATGCTTATGTACACCCACCGGGGCGAGGCTGAGTCCTTTGAGACCAGGCCCAGGCGGGAGGGCAGCTACTGGAGCCATATAAGCAAGGGCAATTCCGGTGTGATTACCGAGGAATACAATTACACCATCACCACGGAGTGGCCGAAGACTCTTGAGGTTTTAGGGCAAATAGCTGTGGAACTTTCCGTGCGTCAGTAGTATAATCGACTGCATGGATAAGCAGATGGAAACAAGAACTAAAAATGACTTTACGCAGGGGCGGATATTTTCGCCCCTGCTTCGTTTTTCCCTTCCCGTGCTGGGAGCCATGATACTTCAGGCTCTTTACGGGGCTGTGGATCTTTATGTCGTGGGCAAATACGGCACCGCAGCCGACGTGTCGGCGGTCTCCTCTGGATCTCAGCTCATGCATTTTTTTACCGGCTTCATAGTCGGCTTTACCGTGGGGACCACGGTCCTGATAGGTCAGTCTCTGGGCGCAGGCAAGGATGACGAGGCAGGCTATGCCATAGGCTCCTCTGTCAAGATCTTCGGGGCTATGGGCCTTGTTATGATGAGTGCCGTTCCCATGCTTGCAGACAGGCTCTGCAGGCTTATGAACGCGCCGGAGGCCGCTTTTGATAAGACTGTGGATTATGTTACGGTATGCGCCCTGGGGGCCTTGCTCATAGTGGCGTATAATGTGCTCGGCAGCGTGTTCAGGGGCATGGGAGATTCCAAGACCCCGCTGCTGGCGGTGAGTATAGCCTGCGTATTCAATGTTTTCGGAGATCTGCTGCTGGTGCGCGGCATGGGTATGGGTGCCAAGGGCGCAGCCATTGCAACGGTCGGAGCCCAGGGCATAAGCGTGCTTTTGTGCGTGCTCGTCATAGCAAAAAAGGGCATGCCCTTCCCCTTCAGCGGTAAGCATCTTCAGCGCCATCCGGGTACTGCGGGGCGCATAATCACACTAGGCTTTCCAATAGCCTTCCAGGATCTTCTGGTGAGCTTTTCCTTTATGGTGATACTGTCCATAGTAAATTCTCTTGGCCTTGTCGCCTCTGCCGGCGTGGGCGTGGCGGAAAAGGTCTGCGCGTTTATTATGCTGGCGCCTTCGGCGTTCTCTCAGAGCCTTTCATCCTTTGTCGCCCAGAACATAGGCGCAGGCAGGCCCGACAGGGCAAAACTGGCCCTTCGCTACGGCATTATGGCCTCTCTTAGCCTGGGCGCGGTGATGGCTTATGCGGCCTTCTTCCACGGAGACCTGCTGACAGGCATATTCACCTCCGATCCCGTGGTATCCGCAGCAGCCTGGGACTATCTCAGGGCCTATGCCATAGATACCCTGCTGGTAAGCTTCATGTTCTGCTTTACAGGCTATTACAACGGCAGCGGCTTTACCAGATTTGTCATGGTCCAGGGGCTTGTGGGAGCCTTCGGCGTAAGGATACCCTTCTCGTGGATCATGAGCAGGCAGCTTCCGGTATCCGTATTCAAGGTCGGACTTGCCACCCCGGCTTCCACCTTTGTGCAGATAGTGCTTTGCGTGCTGTACTTCCGGAGAGCCTCCGAGGAAAACGACAGGTGGGCGCAGTAAGCAGGCGGGATAGCCCCTGGTTATAAAGGCAGCGATATATCAGATCTGAACGACAATGAAGTATCAAAAGACAGTCCGGGCGAGATTCGTGTCCAGACCCAACAGGTTCATAGCGAAGGTGGTGCTGGATGGGGCAGAAGAGACCGTTCATGTTAATAATACAGGCCGCTGCAGGGAATTGCTTCAGCGCGGCTGCACCGTGTATCTGGCAAAGTCAGACAACCCCCGGCGCAAGACCCGCTTCGACCTTGTGGCAGTTGAAAAGAAACGGGATTCAAAGCCGGATCTTCTGGTGAACATGGACTCTCAGGCTCCCAATGCCGCGGCGGAGGAATGGCTCAGAAGCGGGACTTATTTCAGCTCCGATGCCCTGGTGCGCAGGGAGCTTGTCCACGGAGACAGCCGCTTCGATTTTTACATAGAGGACCGAGGCCGCAGGGCATTTATGGAGGTGAAGGGCGTCACCCTGGAGGAGGATGGCAGGGCTGCGTTTCCCGATGCCCCTACGGAAAGGGGAATAAAGCACATCAACGGTCTTATCAGCTGCCTGGAGGAGGGATTCGATGCCTATCTGCTCTTTGTGGTTCAGATGAAGGATGTCGTGTCTCTTTCGCCCAACGACAAGACTCACAGGGCCTTTGGGGATGCACTGAGAAGGGCTCATAAGGCAGGAGTTAAAATATTGGTATATGATTGCAGGGTAAGTCCTGATACAATGTATATAGACAGCCCCGTCGAGCTTATTCTCGGCGGCGGGCAGGACAGCGTATCTTGAACGCAGACAAGACGGAGGTAGCGATATGATATTCGGATTCATAGGAATAGGAAACATGGGATCAGTGCTGGCAGAGGCTGCATGCAGGTCCGAAGCGGCTGAGATCCTCATTTCCGACAAGGACAGCTCCAAGGTCGCCGCAGTTGCAGCAAGGACAGGCGCAAGGCCGGCAGACAACAAGGAGATAGTAAGCAGCGCGGACTTTATAGTTTTGGGGGTCAAGCCCCAGATGCTGTCCGGGCTTTTTGACGAAATACGGCCGGGCCTTCAGTCGAGAAAGACTCGCTTCACTCTGGTGAGCATGGCGGCAGGCGTATCCATTGCAAGGCTCAGAGGGCTTTGCAGCGCGGATTACCCGATCATCAGGATCATGCCCAACACCCCCTGCTCCACAGGCGAGGGAATAATAATGTACCACGCCGACAATACTGCCCCGGAGGGCATCGAGGAATTCCTCAAGGTCTTTGCCCCTGCCGGAAGGTTAATGCCCCTGAGCGAATCCCTTATAGACACCGGTACAGCCGTTGCAGGCTGCGGCCCCGCCTATGCGGATCTGTTTGTGGAAGCTCTGGCAGACGGTGCGGTGGCCTGCGGTTTCCCCAGGGCTCAGGCCCAGGAGCTGGCGGCGCAGATGCTGCTTGGCAGCGCTAAGCTTATCCTGGAAAGCGGCAGTCACCCCGGCGATCTTAAGGATGCCGTATGCTCTCCCGGAGGCTCCACCATTCAGGGCGTCAGAAAGCTTGAACAGGGCAATTTCCGCAGCACGGTCATAGAAGCCGTGATTGCAGCAGACGAAAAGAACAAGAACATGCTCTAAGGGGCGGCAGTATGAGCAGACGGGCAAAGAAGCGATCTTTTGCCGGCAGGGTCTTGAAATTTGCCATAAATTACCATATAATGGCAGCTGTGGTTAAGACGGCCGGGAAGCT
>JAZRXE010000088.1:0-23230 GCA_045600065.1 Anaerovoracaceae bacterium | reverse complement strand
GAGGACGGGGGGGAGGGTGTGGATGTTCGAATTCTTGATGTTATGATGCCCGGCATCTACAGGGCATTCCTGCAGAAGGCATAATGCCGGCATTGTCCCGGGCCGTCCGGGATCAATTGAATACTGCAAAAGCACCGCTGCGGCAGGCAACGGTGCTTTTTGATTGTCTAAGCTATAAATCGTCGTAATCGGCATCCCCGCCGGCGACTATGTTCCCTGAAATGAGCCAGTCGCTGTCCGGGCGAGTGATGATTCTGGAATCCTGATATGCCATCTCAAGAGTCAGTATGGTCTCACCCTGATAATTGCCCGAAGGCTGTCTGGAAACCACAAGCGCAACATCCGGGGTATGCCTTTCCCTTGAGGAATCAGTCAGTTCGAGAGGCAAAAGCAGGCTGATGATAAACCTTGCCGGATAGAAGATGGGAACTGCGGTCTTGTAGTTCCATGTGACCCGGTTGACCGCGTTCGATACTGCCTCCTCGAATATCCTTACAAGAGGTCTGAGCAGCTTTTCGCTGTTGTCCTCTATCAGCTGCTGAAGCTGCCTGTAAAGACTTCTGCGGTATAAGCTGCTTCGAAGCTGGGTTACGACAGGCTCTATGATTGAATAGCCGCTTCTCGGAAGCGAGTTGTAAATATCAAGAGGAAGCCTTTCTATATTGTCGACTATCATATGCTGGTAGTCCATATTTATGGACTTTGTCGTATCAAAGAACAGATCGCTGAGCTCTGTGATGTAATTCGGACGCGGCGGAAGATCTTCATTGGATATCCATTTGGTGATCTCCTTGCCAATCTCGCGCTCCCCGGATACAGCAAATCCTTCAAAATACCATTCCTTCTGACCGCTGCGCCCGACAAAGGGATTCTTCTTCAAAACACAGTAGACAGGGCTGTAGTTATAGTTTACAAGACCTGTATTGAAAATCCGGAACTGACCGTTTTCGGAGCTTACAAGCTGATCGCAGGACCAGATGTAATAGTATGTAAAATAAAAATATGATTCAAGTATCCTGTTGGGAGCATAAGGATCCTCGCCGTAGGACCATTTTTCCGGCAGTGCGATCCTTGCAAGCTCGCCTATCATTGCAGCCGGGTCATCAACGGATACCTGAGATAAAAAGATCTTTCTGAGATCTGAGGACTTTGCACCGACGAACTCCACATACCAGTTCCCGTTGACCTTTTTCGACGGGCGAAGCCCGGCAAAAACCGGAGGCTCGGGCAGCGCCTCGTCAGTTTTTTTACCTCTGCGCAGACACACGGACACGTGCGGACCATCGTTTTTCTGCTTTTTTGAAAACTGCTCGCTTATCAGCTCTCCCTTTTTTGCCGCATTGTTATAGGCTTCGGAAATGATCGTCGTTGCGTTCATCCGGGCATCCTCATAGTCCTCGCCGAGCTTTTCGGCAAAAAGCGCAAGCGTCTTATTGTCGATTTCTATTGCTTCCGGGGCAAGTGACAGTGGAACACCTGCCGATGCAGTATCATCTTGCCTGACAGTATCCGTTTTTTTCTTCTCTATGTCGCCTGCGGCAGCGCAGCTGATAAACTCAGCCCTGGGAGCATCCTCTGAATCCAACAGCTTTACGCAGCACAGATCACCCTCGGAAGGATCAAACATTCCCGGATTTTCAACTACGGCACTCTTTTCCGGAGTAAGCTGAACGGTGATGCAGCTGTCACTGACACCGGTTACGTAGCATAAACAAATCCATCCGGGCATCAATTCATCAACAGCATCTCTGCTCCTTTTTCCGGCGGGGATCTGCCTGTATTTCGGCTTTCCTTTTTCCACGTCAATAGAAGTCAAAACAAACCAGGATGCATCACCTACGCAAGACTCACTTATGTAAGCCGGAAGCCAGACACTGTAGCCATCGATTCCGGTTTGGAAGAAAACGCCCTTTTCTTCGCTCCTTTCGGTGCAGATACCGTAAATATACTGCCCTGTTTTGATATTCCTGTAAACGTATTCCGGACCCAGCCTCTTTGCCATAGTGAATTCTCCCGCTGCGCGATGTCTGAATGTAATTGCTATATATCATTTTAAATAATAATCCTTCCGATTTCAAGACAAACAGCGCAAAGTCAAGGCTTTTGCCCTGTCTGTTAAGAAATGGGAAGGTCTATGAAAAACCATTGTCCGGATGCAAGTGCAAGATATTTTAGCACATGCTCGCTGATGCAGCTTAGGCCTCGTCCTCTGCCAGCAGCCTGTCCATGACATCCAGCAGTGAGTCTTTGCAACCCTTTCCACTCTTTTCCTTTGCTCATATTCCCTCTTTCTCTTACAACACTTGCCTTACACCTCATCTGCGTTTGCCGCCCTGCCCGGCTTGGGGTATAATAAAGCCATGAAACTGATAATCGCAGAAAAACCCATGCTGGCCAGGGCAATTGCGGCTGCAATTCCCGGCAAGGCTGAAAATAAAGACGGTTACACGGTCAAAGGCGAATACGCAATTGTTTCGGCCTTCGGTCATTTGCTTGCTCTGAAGGATCCGGAGGATTACGATCAGGCATATTCCAAGTGGACCATGGAAGCACTGCCCATCTATTTCGAGGACTGGGGCAAGAAGCCCGGAGAGGGCAAGGCAGGCCGTCTGGAGCTGATCGGCAGCCTGCTCAAAGACGCGGAGCAGGTGATACACGCCGGAGACCCGGACGACGAAGGTCAGTATCTCATAGACGAGATACTCGAATGGTTCGATTACAAAGGTCCTGTTCTCAGGCTTGCCACAGGCGACACCACCGAGGGCGCCCTGCGCAAGGCACTGGAGTCCATGAAGGGCAATTCCCGGTTCGTCAATTCCGGAAGATCGGCTCACGCCAGAGCCGTTGCGGACATTATGACCGGCTACAATTTCAGCCGCTTCTTTACCCTGCAGAATCCCCATGTAAAGATGCTCACCGTGGGCCGTGTCCAGACCCCCACTCTCGGTCTGGTGGTCACCAGAGACCTGGCCATAGAGAATCACGAAAAGCAGGCATATTACACCATATATGCAGACCTTGATCCCGACGGTAAAAAGATCACTGCAAGGTATGAGCCCGCCAAAAATGATCCGAATCTGGACGAGGGACGCATTACCGATCCCGATTATGCCAAAGAGATAGTGGAAGCGCTCAAGGGCGCAAGATTCGATGGCAGCATCAGGATCAGCCGGAATGAGATCTCCGAGCAGCCGCCCCTGCCCTTTAATCTGGTCAAGCTGCAGACCTACTGCTCTAATAAATTCGGCTACGACCCATCCAGGACTCTGGACATCACCCAGCACCTGAGAGACGATCACAACGCCATCACCTACAACCGTTCTGACTGCCAGTACCTCTCCGAGGAGCAGTACAAAGAGGCTCCGGCAACCGTAGGCCGGGTGCTGCAGAATCTGAAGGCAGACCCCGCCGGTGCAGTATTTTCAAAGCTTCCATTAGACACCGGAATTCACAGCCCAGCCTTCAACGACAAAAATATAAGCGCTCACACCGCCATCATCCCCCAGAACCGCAGTCTGGATCTCTCCAAGCTGTCAGAGGATGAACGCAATGTTTATCTGGCCATAGTCAAGTATTATATGGCCCAGTTCCTGCCGCCTGCCCGAAAGGCCCGCACCACCCTGGAGGCACCCTTTGAGGATGCTGCCCTTAAGGCAAGCTCCACCCGGGTGCTGTTTCCGGGCTATCTGCAGCTTATCAGGCCTGAGAAAAAGAAGGAAGAAGCCCGGGAGGCTTCAGAAGCAGAGGAGGAGACCGAGAGCGAGCTTTCGGCAATAGAGCCGGGCATGTACAGCGGAAGCTGCACCGACGCCCGGGCGGAGGGCAAGGAGACCAAGGCTCCGCCCCGCTATACCAAGGCATCTCTTAACGAGGACATGACCCGAATTGCCAAATATGTCACCGATCCCAAGGCAAAGGCCCTGCTCATGGCCAAAGATAAAGACAAAAAGGGAGAAAACGGCAGCATAGGCACCTCCGCTACCAGGGCATCCATAATAGATACTCTGGAGACCCGCGGATATATCGAAAGCCACGGAAAACAGATACAGTCCACCGTGCTGGGCCGGGAGCTTTACCGCATACTGCCTGACCAGCTGAAAAAACCGGATATGACAGGCTACTGGTGGGCAATACAGGAAGAGATACAGGATGGCGAGGTGCCATGGACCGCGCTGACTGACAGCGTTCTGGAGATGATCCGAAACGTTGTGAAAAGCAATTATCCTAAGGTGGATGCCTATCATGTGCCCGAAAGCATGCGCAGAGGCAAACTGCTTTTGGGAAGCTGCCCGCGCTGCGGCGCAGACATTGTGGAAGGACAGCATGCCTTCGGCTGCAGGGGCTGGCAGAACGGATGCCGCTTCCGCATATGGAAGAGCGCCCGCAGCGGTATGATGAGCAAGACCCAGGTGACTGCAGACATGGTCCACCAGCTGCTTTCCGGCGGATGGACGGACGAGCTGCGGCCTGCGGAAAACGGCGCGCCGCTTGTACCTACAGGCAAACGGCGCACAGTGAACACTGTACTGATCAAAAAGCTCTATTCACAAAATACCGGCAAGAACTATTCCGGACAAGTGTATATTCGCGATGACGGCCCGGACTCCGAGTTCGGTGCATCCTTCGGCCTGGAAGAAATAGTGAGAGAGGCTCCCAAACCCCTGGGCAAGTGTCCGCGCTGCGGCTCTGATGTAATAGAGGGTAAAAACGGCTACGGCTGCTCCGGATACAAGGACGGCTGCAGGTTCATCATCTGGAAAAAGGCCAAGTCCGGCATGATGAGCAAGACCACGGTAACCAAGGGTGTGGTGCGCAGCCTTCTTAAAAGCCCCTGGACAGATGAGATGCGTCCCGGGGAAGACGGCACCCCCGTGCCCACAGGCAGAAAGCGTACCGAACAAACGGTGCATATGAAACGCCTCTGGTCAGAGGCAAAGAGCCGCAAATACACAGGAGATGTGTACCTTACGGATCAGGGCGCAGGCGCCGAATACGGAGCGTCCTTTGCACTGGAGCGCATTACAGACGACGGCCCGGAGATCCTGGGCAAGTGCCCCCGCTGCGGCAGACCCGTGGTGGAAGGCCGCCTGGGCTACGGCTGCTCGGGCTTCCGGGAAGGCTGCAAGTTCACCATCTGGAAGGATTCCAAGCAGAAGCTGCTTGCAAAAGTCAGCTTTACCAAGACCGACGCCAAGAAATTCCTGGCAGGCAAGCCTGTAAAGAAAAGCAAGCTGACAGACAGAAAAGGCAGGGAATTCACCGCGCAGCTTCGGATGATAGAAGAGCCGGACAATCCCTACGGCCCCGTGTTCCGTGTGATCGAAGGCACCATCGAGCTTAAGGACGGAGACCCCGCCGACATAAAAACCGAAACTGTGCCCATTTCGCAAGGAACACAGGGAACACAGGGGGACGGTTCTTCTGTGTTCTAAAAATCACATAAAGGAAACACAAGGGGACGGTTCTTCTGTGTTGTGTTCACAACACAGAAGAACCGTCCCCTTGTGTTTTTCAGAAGAACCATCCCCTTGTGTTCCCTTATGTTCGAAGCCTATCGCACCTCTGACGGCACGATCTGCTCCAGGATGAACGGATCCTTGATCTTGCTATCCTCGGCAAAGAAAAGTATCTTGGTCATGATCTCGGCGGTTTTAGGATCGTCGTCGATGAAGGGCAGGAATATTCTGCCGCGGGTCTGGCTGTGGACCGGAAGCACATTGATCTGGTGTCCGCCGGTCTGATGGATCACCCCGCTGCCCAGATGAACGGTATAATCGCCCAGACTGCCTTTGATGAACGCATGGGTGCCCTCCAGCCGCACGTTCTGCAGGCCGAAGAGCTGCAGATTGTACCCGGCGATCACCTTGCGCATCTCTATAGTGGAATGGCTGGCGGCAGGGTCTACCCCGCCTGCGTAAGCCACGCTGACGGCCAGATCCACATCCCGCATCACTTCGGAATAGACGATGTCGGGCACATCCTTGATGCGCAGGTTCTCGAAGCTCTTGCGGTTCCCGAAGGTGACATATTCCAGCGTGGGCGGCTCTGCGTCCGCCGGAGAGAACCAGTCTGCCAGAGCGTAGATGCCGGCGATGATGTCATCCTTATAGAAAACCTTCTGCAGACCTGCCTCGTAATCTGCCACCCAGCGGCGGCCCTTGAGCACGGCAGCGGTCTTGGACGGCTGGATCTGATTGCCCGCAAACAGCCGGCTCATCAGAGAATCCTGCTCTTCTTCCAGCTTTACGTAGAGCTCACGGAACACCTGTTTAAAGGGCTGTTTGATGCCCTCTTTCTCCGCTTTTTCGAACATGCGCTGCTGCCAGTCGTGCCAACAGCCCAGGCTGTACAGATCGAAGGGATGAGCCACCCGTATCTTCAGATCGGCAAGGCTGCCGGCTGCATCAACACCCGAAGAATTCTCCTCAGAGCCTACCTCTGAATGCACAGCATCTGTCCCTATGCCCTCCAGCGGCAGGGCCGGATCTCCGGGAAGCGCGGCAAACACTGGCTCTCCGGAGCCCACCTGTGGCACGCTCACCCAGACCAGATTGGTCAGTATGGCCCGGATCACGGGGTTGGTGCACAGCGCGGCGATCTCTCCCAGGGTGTACACATCCCGGTCTTCCATAGCCGTTTCGAACATCCGCACGCAGCGGGAATACTGATCCTTCAGCTTTTTGGCGAATTCCTTGATCTGCAGGAAGCTTTCATCTTTTTTGATGGCTGCGGGCACAGTCTTTAGGCTCTTTCCCGCCTTGCTGATCCGAAGTTCGGTCCGTCCCTGCACGTCCACCTCGATACGCACCAGGAACTCTCCGATGGAGATGCCTTCGAAATAGGCCTCATTCTCCGATACCAGAGCGGTCTCCATTGCCAGGGTCAGGCGCAGATCGTCCGAATAACCGGCGGCTGTGGCCAGATTCTTTAGTCCGGAGCTGACGGCGTTAGCCTCACTGGCCCGCCTCTGGGCTCCGAACTGCTTGCTTTCTTTCAGGTATTTTTGGAAGAACTCGTAGCGGTGCAGCAGATCGGCCTTTCCCTGCACCGGCAGTATGCCGTAGCTCATCAGCAGGTCCTGATTGCGCTTTTCATTAATGGCAAGCTCCAGCTCTTCCCGGGTGACCCGGTCCAGTGCCGCATCCGCGAACTTGCGACCTCTGGCATGCTGGGCGCCGCTGCTGATGTACTTGGCGGCCTTGTAGAGCATTTCGAAATTGTCATCGCCAAGCAGCCCATAGGCTTCATGGAACCAGAGGGAATCGAAGCAGCCCTTGTTCAGCTCTTCGGTGGTCAGGGGCGTGTATTTGGCGATCATGGCCTTCTTTTTGTCGTCGAAGTGCTCGTTCATGTGTGCCATAAAGTACCAGCAGCCGCTCTTGAGTCCGGGCATCTGCAGGTATTCCTCGATGATATCCAGCCATTGGGGCGCGTACATGGCCAGCTCGATGATACGCTTCTGCGGGATTTTGTACCCGGCGGCCAGCTGACCGAAGATCTGCGCATCATCTCCCTCCACGGGCTGGCAGACCTGCACCAGATGGCTCAGGCAGTCGGATTTGGTGTAATTGTTGCCGTACCAGTAATAATAGGAACCCCGGCTGAAGACGTCCTTGCCCATGGCGGCAAGTATGGCCATCAGCCTTTCCGCGCCGTAGATCCGTGTGATGTTCATCACGGCAGAAGAGAAAACCGTGGGAGAATCGCCCCTCTTCAGCTCCACGTCCAGGATGGTATCTACCACTTTTTTATAGAAATACAGACCGTTCTTGCAGAAGGGATCCTCAGGGTCCGGGGCCCAGTCGCCCTCGGTGTCCGCGGTCATGAAGCGGCGCAGATCTCCGTATCTTCTGCCGGCGGCAAAGCTGCCCAGCTGCTCCACGGAGACAACAGGGGTCAGGGTCTCGAAGGCGGCCTTCAGCACGGCGTCCTCTCCGATGATGCCCAGGGTGTAAGCCTTGACATAATCGTACATACCCAGCTCGTTCTGCTGCTGACGCACATAGTAGGAGGCCGCCTTGCTGACATTTGCCTGAAACTCGTAGGCGCGATCCAGGCGCAGCTTGGCATAGAAATACGGCTCGAACTCCGCCTTTTCCATATAGCGGCTCATGGAATAGATCACTTGCCGGAATTTGTTCAGATCCGCGAAGGCAATGCGGTTGTCGCCGGTTCGGCCGTAGGAATAGCCGTGATAATCAGCCTTTTCCTTCAGCCAGCGCTGCTCTGCCGGGATCTTTGCAGCCGCGTTGCAGGCGGCGCAGGCCACATCGGTAGGCAGCAGATCGCCGTGCATGGACTGAAGGATGTCCACTACGGTGCCGGCAGTGCGCAGGAACCAGGTCCGCTCCGGGCTACTTGCGTGCAGCTCGGGGAGCTCGTAATCGCCGCAGTCTCCGAACAGGGCACGCATGTTCTTTTTGATGACGGCATTATCCTCGAACTGCCGCTCAGAGGGCAGCGGGATCAAGGCAAGCTTCATGCAGAAGAGCTCGGAATCGCTCCGTATGTTTTTCTGATAAAAGCTCTCCCAAAGCTCGGGGAAGGGGTAGCGCTCGTGTATTGGACTGGAGACCGGGACTCCGCCCAGAGGGCCCATGCCACCGGCCAGCGTTCGGGTGTCGCCGTTCCAGCCTTTGTATTCGTCATCCCGATGAGCCGTCAAAAGATCGTTCAGCTCCCTGAACAGCTGGTTCAGGCGGGCCTTGCTAACCGAGAAATATTCCTTCAGCAGGCGGCTCCCGTCCGTGGCAGGCGGAAGAACGACATCACCGGACGGATCGTATATGCCGTAGCCTTCGGTGTTCAGGATCTCCGATGCCACGCTCTTTCCGGTGATCTCCTCGATCAGGATCTGCTCGTTGGAAGCCCGGTCTTCGGAGGATCCGGCCAGCATGGCGGCGTATTTTTCCTTTTCTTCGGGATGATCTTCGATGTACTTCTTGATCAGATCCAGACCGGCCAGACGGGTGTTCTCGTTGTCGGAAGCAAGCAGACGGCGGACGGTCTGCTCAAAGGCAGCTCCTTCTCTTTGGGCCAGCAAAGTCATCATATTGCTGCGGATGGCGGCGTTTTTAAAGCGCAGATCCTGCTCGACCATCAGTACTTCTTCTTCTGTCAGCTTCAGATCCTTCAGGATACCGAAGGCGGCCTCTCTGGCAGAGCTCTCACTGCCGGCGGCCAGGCCTATCAATGCCTTGCGCTGGGCAGGCCCGGAGGCATCGGACAGCAGCAGGCGCACAAAGACGCCCCGTCCGGGATAGTTGGACGTGATCTCGGAGATCAGACCGCAGGCACGGTCGATCAGTTCTTTGTCCTTCAGAACGGCGGCGATCCAGACCATGACTTTCACAAAATCGCCCTTTTCCAGCACCACGCCGTACCAGGGGAAGACCAGAGGCCGATACTCGGTCTTGGACTTCTTCATTTGACCGTGCAGAGTTTCCATCTGCTCAAAGCATTCCAGGGCATCCTGCCGGCTTGTGAACCAGCGGGTGATGGGCGGCATGTTTTCTGCAGGCTCCAGCTTGTAATTCTGTCTGACCATGCACTCCCCGGTGACGGCGGACATGGCCGCGCCGGAATAGGCAGGCATAAAGGCCGCCGCGATCTCCGTGTCTTGGGGATAGCGCTCGAAAGCCTTCCTGGCCAGCCTGAAGGTGAGTCGGTTGTTCTGAAAGCTGTGCAGATAATAGGATACAGCCAGTACGCCCTCCCGGCAGCCGGTCTCGATGATGCTCTGCGCGGCATCGCAGGCCAGGCTCTCGTCCCGCACGCCCAGAACCCAAAGAGCCGTGAGTACGTCCATGGCATCCTTGCTCTGCAGCATACGGGCAGCGGCGGCATCGTCCTCCAGGGCGGTCAGCATCCCATCCAGCAGCTTGGCGCTCACCCGGTCGGCACTTTCTTCGTTGAAAATGCCCGTCCAGGTGCCCATAGCCCGCTTGACGGCAGCAAAGCGTATCAGATCGTTGTCCCGTATGGTCCGGATCATGGTCTGCAGGCATTCCCGGGTGCCGCAGTCCGCATTCTCGCAGATCACCTGGCGCAGGCCCTCCTGCAGGCGGGCAGCCACAAGAAGATCGGCAAGAAGCTGATGCAGCCCGGCATCCGAGCTTTCGGCCACGCCCCTCACCAGCGGCATGCTCACCATTATATGATTGTTCTCACTTTCGAAGCAGTCCCGCAGAGCGCCGACAACTTCTGCGTTTCCGGCATCCACCCGGGCACTGATCATCTCGTCCACGCAGCTGACCCAATGCCAGAAATACACCCGCTTGTGCTCCTGTGCCTCCGGGCTCATCTCCCCGCGGATGTACCGATCCAGAGGAACGTCATAGAGCCCGTAGGCCGCATAGGTCTGCAGCAAATTGAAGGCAGCCCGCAGATGGATGCGGTTGTCTCCGGTGCGCAGGGAACGGCGTCCGGGGCCCCAGCCGTACTGGAACTGCCTGTATTTATCCACGATATGATAAAAATCGTCTCTGTATTCCTGCGGCACGCAGATCTCAATCAGAGTGCCGTATTCTTTTTTCAGGAATCCGGACAGAGGCTCGCCGTAAGGCGGCAGCTTGTCCGCGGAAAGATCCAGGGCTTTGTCCATGCCCCCGTATTTGAATACGGGGCGGCGGGTCCAGCTGCCGGGCTGCTCTTTCAGATTGTATTCGAGCTCTTCCAGCACGGCCCTTTCCGCAGGCTTCAGCTTTAAGCGCTTCAGCGCGGTGTGTACGGCAAAGCTTTTCAGATACGCGTCTTTATATTTGTTCAGTTCCTCGTTGGTCATGTCAGCCTCCTACCACATGCGTCCGGCCAGAAAGGTGAGCCGCACGAATACCAGTTCGTCTCCGTCCTGCAGCCCGGTGTCCGCATCCAGATCCTCCAGCCTGCTGCCGTTTCGGAACACGGCGATCAGCCCGTCCTCAAAGCACTGCAGCGCATTGCTTTGGGCAGCCTGCAGATCCTGCTGTCTTCCGCTGTAATCCCGCCCGAAGCCGATGCGGCCGCTGCGGGCGCCCTCCTCGATATCTTCCTCGGTCAGCACCTTGTCCAGCTCTCCGTCAAGAGCCCTGCGGTTGAATTCTCGTACATTGATTTCTACCGTACTGCACAAAAGCTCCCGCAGGGTATAGATCCCGTCCGGGTAGCTGAAGCGCTCTTTTTTTATGTGATCCTTCCTGCCGGCGGCAGAACGGATGCAGATGAATATATCCATGGTTTTTCCTCCGCTATCAGTATATCAATCCTTGCAGGCCTTTGCAATTTGTAGACGCAGTCAGATGAATATGGTAAAATCCAGTTATCAACGGTTCATAAGCGTATCGTATATAAGGAGAAACGACATGACCAAAACATACAGATTCATAGCCCTGATTTTAGCCTGCGTTTTGATGCTGGCAGGCTGCGGAGAAAAGGAACAGGCCATTGATTATGAGGCACTTTACGCCCCCGTGCTGGATCAGTTTCACTATCTGATCTCCGGCTGCGCATACAGCTACAGCTTTGACGGAGACAGCGGCGTTTCCGAAATAATGCTCTATTCGGATCCCGCTGACGCCCTGGGCTTTATAGGCTACGCCATAACAGATCTCAGCGGAGACGGGATCCCCGAGCTGTATATAGGATCTTCCGACGAGGCCGGACCCGGAAGCTTCCCCTCCACTCGCACCCTTGCCGTATATAACTGCACGTCCGGTCAGCCCGCCCTGAGCTTTGAGAGCTGGTTCAGGAGCGATCACAACTATCTTGGCGACGGAGCCTTCTACAGCTACGGCTCCTCGGGCTTCGATCAGACAGCCATAGGACGAGCCGTGCTTTCGGAAGACGGCAGCAGCCTTAAATACACCGATTTTTACTTTACAATGTCAGAGCCAGATAACATCGAAAATCTGCATTACTATTACAACAGCAGCGGGGAATGGGATACTTCGGTTTCCCAGCTTCTGGATGATGACGGCAGCGAATTCAATGAAGCCTGGGATATACTCGCGTCCGGTTTTCAGTATATAGATGTGAAGCCCTTTGCCGATTATACCCCCTCCAAGCCCTTTGAGGGCAAGGCTCTTGAGCTGATCACAGCCTACGAAGCCGCGGGAAGCATCTTCGATTCAACGGTCTACACGACCTTCATTGCAGACGAAGGCCCCTACAGCACGGCGATCAGCTTTTATCCTGTTCACAGCGCCAGAGACTTTAAGCTGCTTAAGCTCAGCAATGCCCAGGTGGCAGGCGACGGAACCGTGAGCTTTGATACCGAAGCCATATACGAAACCGAAGTTCTGGTTCAGGACATGCCTCTGGTCGTTTCGATGACACTGGAGGGAACCATTCCCGGATACGGGATCAGCTATACCGATTACAGCGGAAGTACAAGATATTTCAGCGTCAACATAAGCGGTATGGACGGTACCATAGAGCTGACAGAATTCTAATCATCCGGCCCTCCGCTTATACCGCTTAAAAGCCGAAATCCGGTACACAAAAAGCCGGCAGCGCTATGCTGCCGGTCTTTTCATTAATGATTTTATGAAGTTTAGTCCGTTCTCCTTCTGTTGTAGAGAACAATTCCCATCAGGCAAGCTGCACTTACAGCAAGCAGTGAGGTCCACAGTGCCAGATTGAAGTCATCTCCGGTCTTGGGGATATACTGCTGTTCTGAATTCTCGCCTCCTCCAAGCTCGTCCTCGGAGCCGCCTTTACCGGAGTGATGGTCGTCGCCTCCGCCTATTCCGCCGCCCTCGTCGGGATCAGGAGTTGTACCCGGATCGGGTGTTATTCCCGGATCGGGTGTTGTTCCCGGATCAGGTGTTGTTCCGGGATCAGGTGTTGTTCCGGGATCGGGGCCGGGTTTAGGACCGGGACCGGGTTCGGGATCATCGTCATCATCGTCACCGGAGGGGGGATTTACATTCCTGGTATTGGTGAACTCTGCTGCACAGACTGTACCCTCTGCGATCTCGCCGGTATCGCCGGTCTTGGTGGTGGTATAGCCATCAGCTGTGTAGCTCGCTTCGGTAACTGTATATCCGATACCGTTGGGCAGGCCTTCGATAGTCTTGGTCTCTCCGCCCTTCAGGGTGAAGCTTGCGACACCATTGGTGAAGCTCACGGTTCCGAAGGTCTTGGTGATAGTTTTATCACTCAGCTCGACGCTGAAGCTGAATTCCTTGCTGCTGTCTGCAGCATTACCCGCCAGAGTCTTGGTTACGGTGAGAGTACCTTCGGCATCTCTGGTATTTGTGAATGCTGCAACTGCAGCGACAGTTTCGGAGATCTCGCCGGTATCGCCGGTCTTGGTGGTCACATAGCCGTCTGGTGTATAGTCGGCTTCTTCAACCCGATATTTTACGCCGTTGGGCAGGCCTTTGATAGTCTTGTATTCTCCGTCCTTCAGACTGAAGCTTGCAACGCCGGAGACAAAGCTTACATCGCTGTAAACACCGCTGACAGAAGTATCGTCCAGGGTCACGGTAAAGTCGAATGCCTTATCTGTTTTATCTGTACCGGTTGCATTACCTTTCACGGTCTTGCTGACAGTCAGTGTGCCCTTTGCATTTCTGGTATTGGTGAAATCAGCGATCGCTCCTGCGGTAGTGACATCTCCTTCATCACCGGTCATGGTGGTCACGTACCCGACTTTAGAATAATCCTCTTCTGTGACAGTATAGGTAGTGCCTGCATACAGACCATCCGCAGTAATGCTTTCACCGCCGCAAAGTTCAAACACGGCTTTTCCGCCGGTAAAGCTCATACCTCCGTAAGTTCCGTTAACAGTATTATCTCCAAGCTGTACGGTGAATTTGAACTTCTGGCTGGAATCAGGTGCATTGCCTGCAAGAAATTTTCTTACAGTCAGGCTTCCCTTGGGATCTTCGATATACTTTGCAATAAAAACGATGGGTCCGGGGCCCATGATCCCGGATACGGTTGTATTGTCTTCAATGATTGCAGAGCCGCTGGTGTTGTCATAACGATCCCAGCCGACGAAGGTGTAATGCTCGCGGGTGGGCTCGTCAGGAGCTGCGATGCTGCCGGGTGTAGTGTCGCTTACAGGTACCAGCTTGTCCAGGAATACGGTGCTTTCATCATCATCGATGAAGACCACCCTGACACCCCATAACGCGGTAAGGGTCGCCCAGTCAGTATTCTCGGGCAGAGTCAGGATATCCTCAGGGAGAATTCCGGAAAGCCCCGGCTTGACATCCCCTCCGGAGTAACTCTTTGCAAATGCGCTTGCGCTCGTGCCGAAAATAAGGCAGATCGCCAGTACAAGACAAAGTAACTTTTTCTGCAATTTCATATTATATCTCCTCTTTGTTATATTCACTCGGGCTCGGCTCATTTGAGCCTCCGCCTTGCAAATATACCCCAAATAAATAGACTTTTATTTTCAAAATTTCACAAAATTCATCTTTTATTAATAATTTATTATACATTATTGTATAACAAAAATATATACAAATTAGTTAATCCATACGCAAAAAAACTGTTTTAGGTTCACTTTACCGAAGTATTTCTTTATCCTTCTCCAGGCCTTAGCTTTGTTTACCTTTTCATTGGAGCGGGTGAAGGGAATCACGCCGATTCTCGGCTGACTCCGCTTCGCAGGCACTTTGCCTGCTCGCGCATAAAGCTCCCCCGGAGCTTTATGCCCTCTCGGGTTCGATTCCTTCTTCAGGCCTTAGCTTTTTTACCTTTTCATTGGAGCGGGTGAAGGGAATCGAACCCTCGCTGCAAGCTTGGGAAGCTCGCGTTCTGCCATTAAACTACACCCGCAAGTCAATATAGAATACCACAAGATCATACAAATATCAAGAAAAAGCATATCAGAGGCAGATTGGTTTCTGCCGGTTTTCTGCCTCTGAAAAGAGCATCTTTAATCCAGCTTCTTGGTTTTCAGTCTCAATGCGTTGGTAACCACAAAGAAAGAACTGCAGCCCATGGCAAGTCCGCCTATCATGGGGCTGAGCAGCATACCGTTGACAGGATACAGCAGACCGGCTGCCACGGGGATTCCTATGCAATTGTAGAAGAATGCCCAGAACAGGTTCTGCTTGATATTGGTTATGGTCAGCTTGGAAAGCCTTACCGCTCTTGCCACATCCTTAAGATCGTCCTTCATAAGAACGATATCCGCAGAATCTATGGCTATATCAGAGCCTGTACCAACTGCGCAGCCAACGTCGGCCTGAACCAGAGCGGGAGCATCGTTGATGCCGTCACCCACCATCAGCACGGTCTTGCCCTGCTTCTGAAGCTCCTCGATGACAGCTGCCTTCTGATCGGGCAGCACTCCGGCGATTACACGGTCGACACCGACCTGACCGCCTATATAATTGGCGGCGAACATATTGTCTCCGGTCAGAAGCACCAGTTCAAGACCCATGTCCTTAAGCCTTGCCAGAGCTTCCTTTGCGCCTGGCTTTATGGTATCTGCCAGGGCTATGACTCCGGCAAGCACGCCGTCAAGGGCTATGTATATAAGGCTCTTGCCCTCTCCGCTGCGGGAATCCGCAAATTCCGAGGCACTCGAAGTGTCGATACCGCCGCCGTTCATCAATGCTGCATTGCCTGCCAGCAGCAATCTGCCGCCGCCGGTGGTGCAGCGCAGACCCTTGCCGCTTATATATTCGAAGTTTTCGACATCTGCCATGGCAGCCTTGCGGCCATCCTCTTCGTAAGCCTTGACCACTGCTTTTGCCAGAGGATGATCTGACAGGGTCTCCGCAGAGGCGCAAAGGGCCAGCAGCTCGTCCTCGCTCATGGAAATCGCCAGGATATCGCTTACGGAAGGATCTCCGGCTGTGATGGTCCCGGTCTTGTCGAACACTGCCACATCTGCCTTATGAGTGATCTCCAGGGATTCTCCGCTTCTAATTAGTATCCCGTGGTTTGCGCCCAGACCTGTGCCCACGATTATGGCAGTGGGAGTAGCAAGGCCCAGCGCACAGGGGCAGGCGATCACAAGAACCGCTGTAAAGACCTTAAGTGCAAATGCGAAGCTCTGGCCGAGAAGCAGCCATGCTATGCCGCTGACAAGGGCTATGCACATTACGGAAGGGACAAAGATTCCCGCCACCTTGTCCGCCATCTTGGCTATCGGGGCCTTCTTGCCCTGGGCGTCTTCTACAAATCTGATTATGCCTGCAAGGGTGGTATCCTGGCCCACTCTGCTCACCTGAACATACAGCACGCCGTCCTTGTTCAGGCTGCCGCCTATCACCTCGGAGCCTGGCTCCTTGTGTACGGGCAGACTCTCGCCGGTGAACATGGATTCGTCCACGCCGCCGCTGCCGGAGGTCACTATGCCGTCCATGGGCACACGCTCGCCTGCACGTATCAGTATATTGTCTCCGGGCTTAAGCTCGGAAGCCTTGACCTCGGTGATCCCGCCCCGCTCATCCATGAGCCAGGCGTTATCGGGAGCAAGCTCCAGCATCCCCTTGATGGCGCTCTTGGTTTTCTCCTTGTTGCTGGACTCCAGATGCTTGCCCAGCATTACCAGAGCCAGCACAACCGCTGCGGATTCGAAATACAGATTATGCACATGAGACACATCATCGCTGATCAGATAGGTCTGCACCAGGCTGAAGGCAAATGAACAGCTGCAGCTTACCGCGACCAGGGTGTCCATGTTGGGAGCCTTGTGATACAAGGATCTGAGCCCGCTGACGAAATATCTCTTGCCTATGAACATGACGCTGATGGCCAGCAGCATCTGGGTAATGGCAAAGTTTACCGGGTGAGTATGCATGCTGATGATATCCGGTACGGGCAGATCCTCCACCAGCATCTGGCCCATGGAAATATAAAGCAGCAAAGCGGACAGACACAGAGCTGCTGTGATCTCCTTTTTGCCTATAGCTTCGGGGTTTTCGGGAAGCCGGGAGCTCTCCGCCTCCGACCCTGAAGCAGATTTGAGCGCAGGCTGTGCAAAGGCGCTTTCCCCCTCCGCCAGAGGCTCTATTCCGAAGCCTATCATATCGACCTCATCCATGATCTCCTGAGAGCTCAGCTGAGACTCGTCATAAGTTATGGTAAGCTTTTCCGCTATAAGATTGACATCGGCCTGCTGTACGCCGGGCAGAGCCCTTGTGACCCTTTCCACCGAAGCAGAGCAGGCAGCGCAGGACATTCCGATGATCTTGTAATATTCTGTGGTCATTATTTCTCCTTGATTTTTGTGATGAACATACATTTATAAGTATACCATATTTTCCGCCGGAAATATGAATCAAGGCATAAATGAGCTGAATAAAAAGCTCTTATCAGGAAAACTCCCAATGACTGACTATACATAAAACAAAACGAATGACAGGCATATCTGAGAATCCGTACTCGCGCCCCGATCAGTCAGCCGCGTCAGAGTTTTTCTTGAAAAAAAGTGTAAGCCGGAGTAATATATTGCAATATGGAAGTAAGAAATTCAGCAGAAGATTATCTGGAAATGATGCTCATGCTCCGGCAGGAGAAGGGCTATATAAGATCTGTGGACATTGCCGAGGGAATGGGCGTCACCAAGCCCAGCGTTTCCTATGCGGTAAAAAGGCTGAAGGAGCGCGGATACATCGTGATGCAGACCGACGGAATAATAAGTCTGACCGAGGCCGGAGAGGAAATAGCTCTCAGGACTTATCAGCGGCACATGGCGCTGACCAATCTGCTTATGACCATAGGCGTTTCCGAAGAAACCGCCTGCGAGGATGCCTGCAAAATAGAGCACGATCTGAGCGAAGAGAGCTTCAATGCCCTGCTGAGCTTTGCCGGAGATCATCTGGAGGACCTGCACCTGAACCACAAGCATGTTCACAGGCACAAGGAGTAATACAGTAATACAGGGGACGGTTCTCTGTCTTGCACAGAGGAACCGTCCCCTTCTGTTGTGTTGTTGAGACAGAGAACCGTCCCCTGTCTTGTATCTTGCTGCTATTTGATCAGGTGGAAGCTTTCCTGTCTTCCGGCAAGGAAGTATATCTGGTCATTTGTGAATACCGCATCGGTTTCCAGACCGACGGTAAAGTGGACTCCGCCCCACTCCTCAACGGTAAAGCCGCAGTTCAGCTCTATGGAATGAACTGTATCGTTGTAGATGGGATAATCCCCGCGCCTTGTGAGCACTCCGCCCTGCTGGTCGGTAAGACCGATAACAGCACCTGCCGCGTGTCCGTGATAGCCCACTGCATGGCAGTAAAGACAAGGCTCCAGGCCCTCTGCCCTTGCCTGCTCCAGGGACATTGCCAGAACCTGATTCCCGCTGCGGCCTTCCTTAAAGTTGGATACGGTGATCATGCGGAATCTGTCAGTGTCTGCAAGCAGCTTCTTCAGATAATCGGGAGCATCGTCCTCGCCGTGCTTCAGAACATAGGCGAATTCCTGGGTGTCGGTGCAAAGCCCGAGATAGCGAATGCCCACATCGCAGTGGAGCATATCTCCCTGGCGAATTACGGTCTCCCCGTCTATACGGCCGATTCCGCTTCTGATAACGGAAACCTCATAATCGAACCAGTATTCAAGACCAAGATCGATTACGGTCTGCATCATAAAGTACTTTACATCAGTATTGGTGGTGACGCCGGGAATTATGACTCTGGAAGAAAAGGCCTCGTCGATTATGGCATGGATGATCTGAACAATGCCTGTATACGCCTCCATCTCTCTTTCTGTCCTGGTTTCCAGCCAGCCTGTGCAGACATTCTCCGCGGAGACGACCTTGGATCTGAGATCCTCGTCCATATTGGCCATCAAATCGGTGTAAATGCTGTGGGTGATGCCGTCGGAGAAGGGAACCTGATCGGAATAATTCAGCCCGATCTTGCTGACATCGTTTTCCTTAAGCATACGCACCAGGCATTCATACTGCGTTTCCGCCTTGGAGGGATCCTCGCACCAGGTGGAGCCCTTCTGATTGATCCAGCAAGCCTCGTAGAAGCCGTCCAGACCTACATTGGGTCTGGTGATATTGTAGCGCTTTATCTTTCCGTCCTTTAAGATGAACAGCAGGATAGTGAACCTTCTGGCAGACATGAAGGCGTAGGGGGTTAAGGAATCAAGCACGGGGTCTTCGTTGTATTCATTGCATGCAACGACCCAGGCGTCTACGCCGCAGCGCTCCATTACCCTTGGAAGCACTGTATCCAGCCTCTCCTTGAGCCAGTCGTCCATTACCCTTGCCCTTTCTCTGATAGGAAGGATCTTTGTTTTAAGCTCCATGGCATGGGCGCTTTCCTTGATAAGAAAATCTCCGCGGGAAATCATAATATACCTCCGGAATAATAATATAGCTATGAGTGACGGCAAATTGCCGCCGATACGGATATCTTGATTAAAGCTTGTCCACCACCCTGTAGAACAGCAGCTCGTGGACCTTGAATACAGTTACCGGATCTGCGGTAAAGGATACTGTACGGTTGGAAAGCCTTCTTACGCCGGGCACCAGCGAAGCGGTATCTGCCATATTGGAGTCCTTGAAATCTATTTCCATGGTAAGGTCTTCGGGACATTCGAGAGGCTTGATCTCGTCCTTTCTTGCAAGTGCAGCCTTTACGCCCTCGTAGATCATCTTTCTTGCCGCCTCCGGGTGAATGGATATGGCAGAGAAGCGGCTGACACCCTCTTTTACCACTATGGCCTCCACATTGGGAACGAAAGCCCTGCATTCCTCCGCCAACGCCTTATCGCCAATGCAGGCCACCAACGGGACTCCGTAATAACCGGCGACCAGGGAATTTACAACTGTTTCGGTATTCATTGTGACCCCGTTGAAGCGCAGATTGTAGATCTTTCCGCCATTGAAGCAGTGGTCTATGACCCCGCCTATGGTCAGTCCGGCTCCCGCATGTCCGAAAGAGATATAGGCGTCGAAGGAACTGTCTATTGCCTCCATCTGAAGACTGCTGCGCATGGCGCCGGAGAGCAGCTTGCAGCGGGGATCCATGTCCTCTATCAGAAGATTCTCCATGTCTCCGTGACCGTCGCACACCAGAACCTCATCGTATCCGCTGTCAAAGCAGGCTCTTACAGCTGCATTGACATCGGCTGCCAACCTTTTTCTTGCGATTCCGTAATCGCGTCCCGAAGAGCTTGACTGCAGGCTGGACACGTTGCCCTCCATGCCCTCGATATCAGCTGAAATATACGCTTTTTTCATGGTCTCAGTCCTTTCCGTAAAACAGATACTTCCAATAGTGTGTTCCATATGAGCGAAGCCGGACATTCTCTGTGAACAAAGCTTATGGCAGGATGGAAGCACACCTGCTGCATGCTTTGAACACGGCATCCACTGCCCGGGTCGGCTTGTCCCGCCGTTTGTCTTGATTATATCATCCATGACGATACGGTAAAAGGTATTTATTTACAAAATGTTTAGCGCCATTAAACCGCTTGAAGCCGCACATGAGTCCCGGTGTCTGGAAAACATCTCCCGGGACTCACGGACACGCAGCTGAGCGCCGGAGATTCACGCATACAAAAGGAGGGGCGCATACACGCCCCTCCCTGCAGTCTCAATTACATGCAGTATCAAATATGATAGCCGCTATTTGAAGTATCTCTTCAGCAGACCTTCAAGCGCCTTGCCGTGTCTTGCCTCATCGCGGGCCATTTCGTGAACAGTGTCGTGGATCGCATCCAGACCGTACTTCTTGGCCAGCTTAGCCAGCTCGAACTTTCCGGCAGTTGCACCGTACTCGCAGTCAACTCTCCATGCCAGGTTCTTGGCAGTGGAAGCAGTCATGTTGGGTTCCAGCTCGGAGCCAAGCAGCTCTGCAAACTTTGCGGCGTGCTCTGCTTCTTCATAAGCTGCCTTTTCCCAATAGAGACCGATTTCGGGATAGCCTTCTCTGTGGGCAACTCTTGCCATGCACAGATACATACCCACCTCGGAGCATTCTCCGTTGAAGTTGGCCTTCATCTGATCGATGATGAACTGCTTGTCTGCTGAGTTGTCAACTGCATCCAGGTTCATGCCAGTGCCGAAAACATGCTCTGCTGCCAGAGCCTGTTCAGCCTCCAGCACCTTGAACTTTTCACCGGGGACCTTGCACTGGGGGCAGGCAAATCCTTCGGGAAGAGCTTCGCCTTCATAGACATAGCCACATACGGGACATACAAATTTCTTCATGTTTTTTCCTCCGAACTTTATCAATATTAGAGCAGCGCTCTAAACAATAATTATTATCATTATTATTTTATCAGCTGCTATAAATAATGCAAGCCCAAAAGCTCAGAACACGAACATTTTTGCCCCGCGGCCGAAGTCAGAGGCCGGCTCCCTCTCCGGCAGAGTTAATCCTGATAAAACAGCTCGTTGTAATCCTGATTATAGGTAAAGGAATTGTATTCGTCGTAAAGCTTGTTTACATCGATCTGCTTATCCTTTCCGGAAGGCAGAGTATCAGGCTTTTCGCTGCTTTCCTTTACGGTAAGTTCACCCTCAACAACGATCTTGCACAGGTTCTTAATGTGCATCTCCATGGAATACACACTCTTGCTGCTGTCAGCATCTGCATTGAGCTTAATGATACCCACACCCGGTTCCTCAAAGCAGAAATCAATAACAACTGCACCGGACTGAGTATTCAGCAGCAGATCGATATCAAATACGATCTGATCCGGGAGCTCGCCTTCAGTGCCTGTTGCCTTGGCGATCTTTTGCATATCGATACGGGTCTTGTAGCCGCCTTTTGCCGAGCTGAACTGATCATCGCCTGCCAAAGCCCTGATTACAGCGGCATCCTCCCTGATGGAGTCCACGATATCGTTTACTCCGAAATAAGATCCGGAGTTCTCCTCAAAAATAAGAATCATATTTCCGACGGTGGGAAGAAGCTGTTCCCCGTCGAGGCCTAAATAATCATCTGCAAATGCCGACAGTCCGGAAAACTTGAGCCAGGTATCCGCGGACATCTTCTTAAGCTCTTCGGGGATCTCGTCATCGTCCAGAGCCTTGAGCAGAGCGGAGAACACGGGACTTCTGAAATAGACTGTATCGCTTTCGCCGTCATAAAGGATATCCATTGTCAGGTTCTTCAGATTCAGATCTGACGGAACCAGAGCCTGCACCTCGTCCAGGTCTTCCTGGCTGCTGAAGGGAGAGTTCTTGATGCTTTCGATCAAAAGGTCGTAAAGATCCTTGATATCCACAGCCTCGTGAAGCTCAAAGCCTTCGATGTTTCCAAGCAGAGTGCAGTCGGATTTCAGATTATACACGGAATTGCCATTCATGGAATCGAAAATCGTGATCTTAGCCTCGACAGCCTCTTCGATCTTCTGATTTACGGTGATGTCTACCGGCTTCTGAGCAGCGAGCCACTGGTTGACAATGGTGAAATCCTTGTCTATCTCGGCTGCAAGAGCCTTGGGGTCGTAGATGACTGCCTGATTTACTTCTTCATCCCAGAGCACTGTAAGATCGAATGCTTCGGCAAAAAAGCGCACGGGCACATAGGTGCGGTTTTCACGGATATAGGGAGCAGTATCCATTGAACCTGTGCTTTCACCGCTTGCATCGGTGATCAGGTATTCGGTCTTGCCGATGAAAAATTCTATGCTCTTTCCATCCCTGCTTGCCTTGATAAGGCCGTCTGCCCAATCCACGGTAAAGCCCATGGTTTCAGCCATGGCCCTGAAGGGTACCATGGTCCTGGCGTTGCTGATATGGGGCTGAGCATCGGGGAATACGACCTTTTCTCCGTCGAACTGTACGCTGAGAGCAGGCTTGTAGTCATAGACCTCGTCCATAACCATGTAAAGGCACACCTGAGTGTAGAATTCCTCCCTGCTATCCCACCAGCCCTGAGCGATTTCCGCATCGAGATCTTCTATGGTCTGGTAGTTCCAATACTCCAGAGCCTCGGTGGGATCATTCTGGAGCCGAACCATTTTTTCCTGATATCTTGCTTCGTACCATCCGTAATCCAGGTCCTTGTAAGCACCTATCCAGCCATATGCTTCCATGAAGTCTTCTTCATTTTCGAATCCGACGCTTTCATACAGGGGCCTGAAGCCGCCTGCAAAGGCACATACACTTGCTGCTGTGGCCAAAGCAAGCACCAGCATAAGGCAAACCAGATATCTGATATTCTTTTTCATGATATCTCTTCCTTTCGTTATTAGATTAACAATAATTGATTCGCGTGCGTGCAGATACTGTAATTTTACCATTAATACGGCACAATTGCAAAACTTGTGTTCACATTGGCGGTGTCAAGTTGTTGTGGAGTATTTCCAAGATTCC
>JAZRXE010000087.1:0-2786 GCA_045600065.1 Anaerovoracaceae bacterium | reverse complement strand
CGGGGAATCCTTACGTTGCGCCCTTATTGCTTGAGCAGGCATACTATGCCTCTGTCCGTGATGTAGACCACCTCGCCCTGGGCGGTGTCTCCTATCTTGTCGTAGAGCCTGCCTGCGCTGAAGCATTCTCCCAGAACGGTGCGCCAGCTGTTGGCAACCATGCCTGCTGTGCCCAGGCCGGGAAGCTTTACACTGATCGCCTCTTTATCGTATTCGTTTTCGGGATCCTTTTCGAGCAAAACTTCCATGCCCTTTTCGAAAACATCGTTCCCGAATCTGAAAACTGTGCCTGTGACGGTAAAATAAATATCCTTTTTCATTTGTATACCTCCGAGTGATACTGTTTTCGCAATAGTGTTCTGTGTCCTGCAAGCATATATTACCCGGAGAGGTTGTACAAAAATCTGTATATGGGGTGTCAGTACTGTTTTCGTGTATTCTTCACAGCGCCCTTTGCAAGATCAGAACTTGTTTTTGCAAAGCTTGAACAGAATGGGATAAACTCCTATGGTCACAAATGTGCTGAGAGCATATCTGAAGAATCTGTAATACAGTGCCGCGGTGCTTGTCTCTTCAAGTGCGATCAGCTGCAGGGGCAGCTTCAGAAGCAGGCTGGCTATAAAGAATGTCAGCATTCCTCCGGCAGGCCTCAAAATGTAGGTATGCCATTTGTCGCAATACTCGAAGCTGACGTATTTTTCCTCGAACATGAATCCGAGAAAAAGCCCCAGTGCCACGCCGTAGCCTGAATAAAACTCAGTATCGGTGCAGTAGAAAAATCCCAGAAAGCCCACGGCGAGAGGTACCATAAAGGCTGCCCTGTAGCCGTGCTTGCTTTCTATGCTGCCAAGCGCAAAAACGCAGATGATGCCCAGGGCCCAGCCCGCCAGGACGTCGGTGGGATAATGGACTCCGAGAAACGGACGGGAAAGCCCTATCAAAAAGGGCATTATAATTCCAAGCGCTATGGCAGCCTTTTTCCGGGTGCTGTCCGCGATGGTTCCGTAGGTTGCCGCCGCCATGGAAGAATGAAGGCTCGGAAAAGAATAGCCCTGCTCCTTGACAGACATGATGTCCGCATCATCGTGGGCAGCGGTCACGCATTTTACCTGAGGGTTGTCCATATAGGGGCGTCTCCTCAATACTTTGCCCTTGATAAGAGTTCCGAAAAGCATGCTTCCCACCATTGCAAGGGAGGCTCTTCTGCCCAGACTTTTATCTATGCTCCAATAGAGCAGGCCCAGTACGAAAATCAGAACATATTCCTCTCCGCAGATCTGCAGGAATTTGGCCGCCGCCGTGGTGAATCCGTTGATGAAGGTCTGCAGCCACAGAATAAAACCGATCTCCCAATCGAAGAAAAAAACATTGCCCATTTATATGCTCCCTCTGTTTGTTTTCCGGATCTTAACAGCTGAAATGCTCAATAAGCATGATGCGATCCGGGCTTAATATCCGTATTGTATCAAATAGTGTGGATTAATGCCACTATGCCGTTTTGCAGCCTTCTGTATGAAGCCTGTCATTGACTGCTGCATCGGCGCTGCCGGGCAGCAGGGCCCGGCTCAGTTTGCCTTGAAGTTGTAAACAGGCCTGATAATGTCGATGATTTCCGCGGTATCTCCTATCACACTGATGATGTCCTCCATGGACTTGTAGGCCATGGGTGCTTCGTCCAGTGTGGACTCGTTTACAGAGGTGGTGTAGATGCCCTTCATCTGCTCCCTGTACTCTTCGAGATTCAGCCTCTGTTTTGCCGCAGTGCGTGACATGAGCCTGCCTGCGCCGTGGGGCGCGGAAAAGTTCCATTCGGGATTGCCCTTGCCCCTTGCCAGTATGGAGCCGTCTCTCATGTTTATGGGGATGAGTATTATTTCGCCCTTATGGGCCGCAATAGCGCCCTTGCGAAGGATCATCTCGTTGACATCAATATAATTGTGTATGGTGTGGAAGCTCTCCGCCGCGGAAAGACCGGCTCTGTCCATTATGATCTCTGCCATGAGCTCTCTGTTTCGCGAGGCAAACTGCTGACACAGCTGCACGTCGTGGAGATAATCCTCCAGATACTGTCCGTAGACGCAGCACAGGTCGTCGGGCAGGGTCCTTGCCTGAGCCGAAAAATCCTTCTGCATCTGCCTCAGCGCAGCTTCTATCTCAGTGCGTCTGCCTTCTGCCTTGTACCTTGCTATCAGCTCGTCCCTTTCCCTGAAGAAGCTTTCCTTGCCCATGTCCAGATCCACGGCCAGGCTCTGATAGTGGCGGGCGACCTGCAGTCCCAGATTCCTTGAGCCTGAGTGTATCACCAGATACTTTGAGCCGTCCGACCCTTCATCCGCCTCTATGAAATGGTTTCCGCCGCCCAGGCTGCCCAGGGATCTTTCCAGCCTGCGGGTATCGCGCAGCTCTCTGTAGCACCTCAGCGCGGTGAGATCGAACTATTCCCGGCGTCCCTCCCATACATTCATCCCCGAGGGGATGAAATGACAGACCTCGTCCAGCTTTTCGAGATCTATGTCCTTTTCGTTCAGCCTTACGGTATACATTCCGCAGCCTATATCCACGCCCACCACATTGGGGACTACCCTGTCGGTGACAGTCATAGTAGTACCTACGGTGCAGCCTGCTCCGGAGTGAACATCGGGCATGATCCTTATCCTGCTGCCCGCCGTGATGTGGTAATCGCACATGCGCCGGATCTGCTCTATGGCATCGTCTTCGATTATCGCCGCGTAAGCTATGGCAGTCGCGGCCCTGCCCTTGATTTCTGTCTTATTCATATCTGACTC